>CACLGW010000012.1 GCA_902606525.1 uncultured Bacteroidota bacterium
ATTTTAAATAAAATTTGTAATATTGTTTATCTACAAATTATCTATGCCTTATAGCTACCAAATTAAGACTATAAAGCAATAATCTCATAAACTTCATGTACGAAATAGCAAATCTTAAAACAAAGAAACTTCCGGAATTGCAAGAAATTGCAAAAAAAATTGGTGTTAAAAAAATAACTGGCTTAAAAAAAATAGATCTAGTATATCAAATTGTAGATTTTATTGCTTCAAGACCAGATGAAAATTCTAACGATGAAAAAAAGGAGAATGAACAAGGAAATAATCAAAAAAGATCCAAACAAAATAAAATTGCTTTAAAAGTTCTTCCGGTTCAAAAATCAAAAGCTAATTACAAACAAGATAGTAATGTTTTAGATAAGCCTTATAACAAAAAAGAAAGTCAAGCAAATAAACATAAAAAAAATAATCATCAAAACAATCCAAACCAAAGAAACAATTCTAATACTGGAAATCGTGGAGATCAAAATCACAATAAAGATAATAGAAGTCGTTATCGTCAACCAGACTTTGAATTTGACGGTATAGTTCAAACTGAGGGTGTTTTAGATATGATGACTGAAGGTTATGGCTTTTTACGTTCCTCTGATTATAATTATCTGTCTTCACCAGATGATGTCTATGTTTCCCAATCACAAATTCGGCTTTTTGGACTAAAAACTGGTGATACAGTTTTAGGGTCAGTACGTCCTCCAAAAGAAGGGGAAAAGTATTTTCCACTTATCAAGGTAGATAAGATAAATGGGTTGGATCCAAAAGTAGTTAGAGATCGTGTCTCATTTCAACACCTTACTCCACTCTTCCCTCAAGAAAAATTTAATTTAGCAGATAAACACAGTACTATATCAACTAGAATTATTGACTTATTCTGTCCAATTGGGAAAGGACAAAGGGGCATGATTGTATCTCAGCCAAAGACAGGAAAAACTATGCTGTTAAAAGATATTGCAAATGCAATAGCTGCTAATCATCCAGAAGTATATCAACTAATTTTATTAATTGATGAGAGACCTGAAGAAGTTACTGACATGCAGAGAAATGTTGATGGAGAAGTTGTTGCTTCAACATTTGATGAACCTGCTGAAAGACATGTTAAAGTTGCTAATATTGTTTTAGAAAAAGCAAAAAGATTAGTAGAATGTGGTCATGATGTCGTTATACTTTTAGACTCAATCACTCGACTTGCAAGAGCATATAACACTGTTCAACCAGCCTCAGGTAAAATTTTAAGCGGTGGTGTAGATGCAAATGCTCTGCATAAACCAAAACGTTTTTTTGGTGCAGCAAGAAACATTGAAAATGGTGGCTCACTATCAATAATTGCAACCGCTTTAACGGAAACAGGTTCTAAAATGGATGAAGTAATATTTGAGGAATTTAAAGGAACAGGTAATATGGAGCTTCAATTGGATAGAAGAATTGCAAACAGGAGAATATTTCCAGCTATTGATTTGGTTTCTTCAAGTACTCGCCGTGATGATCTGTTACTGGACGAAAATACAATTAAACGGATGTGGATCATGAGAAAATATCTGGCAGATATGAACCCAGTAGAAGCTATGGAATTTATTAATGATCGGTTTACCAGGACTAAAAGTAATGAAGAATTTTTAATATCAATGAACTCTTAAGAGGGCATCTTTTTTTTAAGTTCATTTTATGGTTTTAGAAAAACGCATTATTAAAAATTAGATTTTAAAACTATAAAGAAGCTATGTGCTTTGCAAGTTTCGATTTTAAATTTGCTGCTTTATTAGCATGAATAATTTTTTTCTTTGAAAGTTTATCAATAAGAGAAACAACTTCATTAAACATCTTAATTGCTTCTTTTTTCTTTGTTAATCCTCGTAGTTTCTTGATAGCGTTACGAGTTGTTTTGTGCTGAAAACGATTTAAAAGACGCTTTTTGTTACTTGACCGAATACGTTTTAATGCAGATTTATGATTTGCCATATTTTAAATTTATTTTGTAGCCCGTAGGGGAGTCGAACCCCTCTTTCCAGGATGAAAACCTGGCGTCCTAACCGATAGACGAACGGGCCATATTTTAGTGCGCAAATGTACACGGAATATTATAATTAAGCAAGAACATTTAAAAAACAAAATAAGACTTGTTTCTCTTTCATTTTTTTTACTGATGCAAGTATTTTTTCTGATATTTAAAGATCATATTAATTATAATTTTCATAAAAAACTAAATACCAAAATCAATAGGATTTTGCAAATAAAACACGTCTCTTTGAATTTTTCCCAGAATAAACACATTTTCCCTTTTCCTCTGGTGTGTTTAACGGAATACAGCGTATGGTAGCTTTTGTATGTTTTTTAATAGCTTGCTCAGTTGATTCAGTTCCATCCCAATGTGCAGAAATAAATCCACCCTCTTCATCTAATGTTTTTTTAAAATCTACAAAATTATCAACTAAAGTAATTTTTTGGTCTTGAAAACTTTTTGCTTTATCAAATAAAGCTTTTTGAATCTTGTTTAAATTATTTTCTACATGACTCACAACTTCTGATTGTAAAATGATAGTCTTTGATAATGTATCGCGCCTTGCAACTTCAACACTTCCTTTGTCTAAATCTTTTGGTCCAATAGAAATTCTTAGAGGAACACCCTTTAATTCATATTCATTAAACTTATATCCGGGTTTAAACTTATCACGGTTATCGTATTTAACTCGGATATTATTTTCTTCCAATGACAACTTCATCTTTTCTGCTAAATAAGAAATTTGTTTACGTTGCTCTTCGTTTTTATAAATTGGAATTATAATTACCTGAAAAGGAGCAAGATTAGGTGGTAGTACTAAGCCATAATCATCACTGTGAGTCATTATTAGTGCACCTATTAATCTAGTTGAAACTCCCCAAGAAGTAGCCCAAACATGCTCAAGATTTCCTGATTCAGAAGCAAATTTTACATCAAACGCTTTTGCAAAATTTTGTCCTAAAAAATGTGAAGTTCCTGCCTGAAGTGCTTTCCCATCTTGCATTAATGCCTCAATACAATAAGTTTCTTCTGCGCCTGCAAAACGTTCACTTGCAGTTTTTGTACCTTGAATGACTGGAATAGCCATGAAATTTTGAACAAAATCAGCATAAACTTGGTTCATTAATTTGGCTTCACCTAAAGCTTCTTCTTTAGTGGAATGAGCTGTATGACCTTCTTGCCATAAAAATTCTGATGTTCTCAAAAAAAGTCGCGTGCGCATCTCCCATCGAACTACATTAGCCCATTGATTTATTAATAGAGGCAAATCTCGATAGGATTGAATCCAGGATTTGTAAGTATTCCAAATCACAGCTTCACTTGTTGGCCGAACAACAAGTTCTTCTTCAAGTTTTGCGTTAGGATCAACCTCTAATTTACCAGGTTTACTTTCATTATTTTTTAAGCGGTAATGAGTAACTACTGCACATTCTTTTGCGAAACCTTCAGCATTTCTTTCTTCAGCCTCAAATAAACTTTTTGGAACAAATAATGGGAAGTATGCGTTTTCATGTCCAGTAGCTTTAAACATCCTATCAAGTTCTGCTTGCATTTTTTCCCAAATAGAGTATCCATAGGGCTTGATAATCATGCATCCACGGACAGATGAATTTTCTGCAAGATCAGCTTGGACTACAATTTCATTATACCATTTTGAATAATCCTTTTCTCGAGGAGTTAATTTATTCGCCATAAAACTTTGGCATAGAATTTGCCTATATTTAAATGAATTAATTTTGTGCTACAAATTTAACCTTTTTGTATCACATTTCTAAAAATGATTTGCTATGAAAAAGAAAACATCAATTTTTAAATCCAACTCCTTACTTTCAATTTTTTTTATTGCAAATCTACTTTTAAGCTGTGGTAGTTTTAAAGGATCTTCTTACTTTGATTCAGACGGAATTTATGTTTCTCAATTCGAAACAAATCAGGATAAGTCTAAAACAGCAACAAAATATAATTATTATAAACAGTACTTCAAGGATGCAGCAAAAAATGGATATGTAGATATTTCTGAAGAAGATATTTACTTTACTGATACAGACTCATATAATAGTACTGATCAATACCAAGATAATGCTGGTTTTGAAAATGATAATTTACAAATTCCGTGGGGAGGAGATACTTCACAAACAGAAATCAATTTTATTAATAATAGTCCCAACTTCAGATGGGGCCTAATGGGACTTGGATTTGGTTATTCACCTTTTTGGAATAATTATTACGCCGATCCTTTCCGCTTTGGATTTGGAGGTTTTTATAGTCCGTTTATGGACTATAATTATTGGAATCCATATCGAGGATATGCTGGTATGTGGGGAGGTTTTAATTCATTTTATTCACCATTTGGATTTTATGGAGGACTTTATAATCCATACGGATTTGGTTTTAGAAATGGATTCAGAAATCAATGGGCTAATCGTTGGAATCGCTTTGATGACTTCTATGGAAATAATTTCAATCAAAGAAACCAAAGAGACTATCGCTCTACAGTAGCAAGAATTAAGTCTGGACGTGGAGAGAAAAACTACAATAGTCCTAATGAACGGACAAGAGAAAGAGCACAAAAAATGGAGTCTAAGCAACGTGAAGCTCAAAATACTTTAAACCGAATTAACATTGGAAGAGGTCGAAATTTAATAGGCAGAAGTGTAGTTGTTGGTTATGATCGAACTAAATCAATAGATAAATCAAATTTCAATAGTATTAGAAATTTAAGACCAGGAATATCACTAAATTCTACGAACAGTACTCTAAGAAGAAACTATAACAATACAAATCTTAGAAAATCACCTCAGGGTTTATATACTAACACAGGACGTACCAAAACACAGTATCGTCTAGTAGAAAGAAATCCCAACAGATCCAATACATTAACTCAAGGGAGAACAAGCAGACAAGTGATTAGTAGACCTAATAATTCTAGAAACCCAAGGTCTACTTCAAGAATAGTAAGACAAACTAGCAGAAACGAAGGTAAAAATACTACGAAGTATAATTATTCACGATCACAAAGAAATAACAATTATAATAGATCAAACGGCTCTTACAGTATAAACAGGTCCTCCGTGCCATCATATAATTCCGGAGGGAGGAGTTCCTCAGGAAGAAGTGGTTCTTCTGGCTCAAGAGGTGGTCGCACTAACTAAATAATTTTAAAAAATTGTTTCAAATGCGCTCCTTATTTTATTTAGGTACTGCCTTGATTATATCTCAACTTTTGGTGGCACAAACTCTAAATGATGTAATTTATTTAACACAATCTGGTTTAAATGGTTCAGCGAGATATACTAGTATGGCAGGAGCATTTGGTGCTTTAGGTGGTGATTTAACTGCAATTAGTGATAATCCTGCATCTTCTTCAGTTTTTTTAAATACAGAGATAGGTGGATCACTAAATTTTCAATCACGTGAAAACAAAGGAATGTTTTTTGGAGAAACTAAATCTAATAGCGAAGAAAACTTTTATTTTGACCAATTTGGTGCTGTATTTATTTTTAATAATACCAATGAAGAAAGTTCTTGGACAAGAATAAGTGCTGCTATCAATGTGAATCGAATTAATAATTATGATCAAAAAGCATCAATAAGTGGAATCAACAAAACAGGTGTTTCAGAATACTTTTTACATTTTGCCAACGGTATTGCATTTGAGGAAATTCAACTTTACGATGATGAATCAATTTCAGATATTTATCGTTACTTAGGTGATGAAATTGGTTTTGGTGCTCAACAGGCTTTTTTAGGTTATCAATCATACATTATTGATCCCTTGAGCCTAAATAACCAAGAAAAATCATACTTATCAAATGTTAGTTCCGGTAAATACCGTCAAAATCTAGACATCTTAAATAATGGACTACATAGAAAAATAAGTTTCAATTTTAGTGCACTTTATAAAAATACATTACACCTTGGGGCTAATATCAACAGACATAAAATAGAATTTAGAAACGAACAAAAATTTTTTGAAGGAGATCAAGGCCTTGATTCATTCATATATGATATAAACTTCAATAATGATTTAATAAGTTATGGTGATGGGTTTTCAATTCAATTTGGTGGAATTTTAAAATTTAATAATTTACGTCTTGGCATAAGCTATGATAGTCCACAATGGATTGACATACAAGATGAAACGCAACAAAAAATAAGTGCATATAGATTTGAAGAAAGTTTAGAAATTCAAGAAATTATTAATCCAGATATAACAAATTTTTATTTACCATATCGTCTTAAAATTCCATCAAAAACAAGTTTGAGTTTAGCTTATGTTTTTAATCAAATAGGGCTTATATCACTAGAATATAGTAATCAAAACTTGTCTAATAGTATGTTAAGTCAAGAGTCTGTAAGTGAATTTTTGAATAATGTAAATAATGAAGTGAATAATTCATTAAATACTTTAAATACTATAAAAATCGGCAGTGAATATAGATTAAGGGATATAAGTTTCAGAGCAGGTTATTTATATCAAACAAAAAATCAAGATTTTATAATGAATGATAATCAAGCTATAACATTTGGAATCGGTTTTGACTTTGGATCAAGTAATATGAATCTGTCTTTTGTAAATTTTCAGCAAAATCAGGGCTTAAAACTTTTCTCCAAGGGATTAACTACTCCATACGAAATAAGTAAAAACCTCACTCAACTGACCCTTAGTTATAATTTTAAGCTTTGATCTTGTAACAGGCAGAGAATCGTATTTAAATAATTATATTTGTTTGAGTGTATTAGCTTATGAAAATAATAAAATTAATTTCTTATTTAATAGAAGGGAATTTTTCTTCTAATTTTCAAACTTGACAATAAAAATTGAATGAATAATTCCCTAGTTGTATACAACTCAATAAAGGGTAAAAAGGAAATTTTTAAACCTATTTTACCTAAAAATGTAGGGATGTATGTTTGTGGTCCAACGGTATATAGTAATGTTCATCTTGGAAACTGTAGGACATTCATTTCTTTTGATTTAATCTTCCGTTACCTTTTACACTTGGGTTATAAAGTTCGTTATGTAAGAAATATTACTGATGTCGGTCACCTTGAAAATGATGCAGATGAAGGAGAGGATCGTATTTCTAAAAAAGCTAGATTAGAATCTATGGAACCTATGGAAATAGTACAAAAGTACACTCTTGACTTTAGGAAAACCATGGCAAAGTTTAATACTCTCCCTCCTAGTATTGAACCAACAGCTACTGGTCACATAGTAGAGCAAATTGAATTAATTAAGAAAATTATCAACCAAGGTCACGCTTATGAAGTAAATGGATCTGTTTATTTTGATGTTATTAAATTTAATAAGACAACCCAATATGGTAAGCTTAGTGGTAGAAAAATTGAAGAATTAATTCATAATACTCGAGTCTTAGATGGCCAAAGTGACAAAATAAATCCTCAAGATTTTGCACTATGGAAAAAAGCCGAACCTGAACACATAATGCGTTGGCCTTCACCTTGGAGCGTCGGTTTTCCTGGTTGGCACCTAGAATGTACAGCCATGAGTCAAAAATATTTGGGAACTCAATTTGATATTCATGGTGGAGGAATGGATTTAAAATTCCCCCATCATGAGTGTGAAATTGCGCAAGCTGAATCTGTTCACAAAAAAAAACCTGTCAATTACTGGTTACACGCCAATATGTTGACGCTAAATGGAAAAAAAATGGCTAAATCTACAGGAAATAATATTTTACCTTATGAAATGTTTAGTGGTCAAAATAATATTTTTAATAAGGCATTCTCTCCAATGGTTTTAAGATTTTTTATGCTGCAAGCTCACTATAGAAGTATTGTTGACATAAGCCAAATTGCTCTTGAAGCATCCGAAAAAGGATATAATCGATTGGTAGCTGGCATTGAAACTCTAGAAGAAATTTCTGGATCATCTACCACAAAAGGATTAAAATTAAATGCCTGGAAAAAAGATTGTTATAATGCTATGGACGACGATTTTAATAGCCCCCTTCTAATAGCGCACCTTTTTGATGCTGTAAAATTTATAAATGGTGTATCCAGCAATAAATATCAAATAAGTTTTCAAGATTTAGAAGAATTAAAAGAAATAATGAATTCCTTATTTAAAGATGTTTTAGGATTAAAACGCGATAAAAATAAAGCAATAACATCTGAAAGAATTCAATTGGAGGGTACCGTTTCTTTATTATCAGATATACGGGATAAGTTAAGAGCTTCAAAAGATTTTGAAACCTCAGATCTGATTCGTAATACTTTGTTAAAATTAAAAATTCAAATCAACGATACTAAAGATGGTAGTTCATTTAAAATAAACTAAACTAATCAGCTTGAAAAAAACTTTAATTTTTCCTTTTATATTAATGATAAAGATATATCAGACCCTGATATCACCGTTGCTACCTTCGACATGCAGATTCCATCCTACTTGTTCCCAATATGGATTAGATGCTCTAACAAAATATGGTTTATTTAAAGGTGGATTACTAACTATTAAACGCATTTCTAAATGTCATCCCTGGGGAGGATCTGGTCAAGACCCAATTCCATAATTAATTATTTCATTTCCCTCCTAATTTAATTACTTTTATATTATTAAAAAACATTAATGTATTTCATAAAAATTGATTGGGCCCCTAGTGAAACACTTTTTAAAATAGGGAGCTTTGGTATTCACTACTACAGTCTTATGTTTATTATTGCGTTTGGACTTGGTTATTATATCATGAAGAAGATATTTATTGAAGAAAAGATTTCTTTAGAATATCTAGAATCACTTTTTGTTTATATGGTATTATCAATACTACTAGGTGCTCGCCTTGGAGATGTATTTTTTTATAGTTGGGATTATTACCAAGATCATCTTTTAGAAATTTTACTTCCTATTAGAGATACACCAAATGGATATACATTTACTGGCTTTAGAGGGTTAGCAAGTCATGGTGCTGTAATTGGCTCATTAATTGGATTGTACTTGTATAAATTAAAATTTAAACAAGAAACTCTATTATGGCTTTTAGACAGAGTCACTGTACCTGTTACTATTGGTGCGAGTTTTGTTCGTTTAGGAAACTTCTTTAATTCAGAAATCGTTGGGCGCTACAGCAATTCCAATTATGGAGTAGTTTTTCTAAATCGGGGAGAAACACTTCCAAGGCATCCAGCACAACTATATGAAGCGTTAGGATATTTTATCCTATTCTTGGTCATAAGAAAAGCATATAATACAACAAATAAAAATCGAGAGGGATATCTGATAGGACTATGGTTTTTAGGAATGTTTACCATTCGTTTCATAATTGAATTCATAAAGGAAAGTCAAGGAGGTTTTGAAGAGTTTTTACCTATTTTATCAACGGGACAATGGCTAAGCATTCCTTTTATATTTTTGGGATGTTATCTTATGATTCGAAAAGCAAAAACTTCTCAGTTGTAATTAATATGTAGTGTACATTTTTATTTTTAATTAAAAATGTTTAGATAATCTTAATCAAAAAGATCTAAATATTGAATTAATTATCACACCGACAGATATAAAACAGAATATTTAAGGAAGATTATTTAACTATTTGATTCCAGTAATTTCTTTTTTTTCTGAGTATCAAACATTACTGGAGTGGCGATAAAAACTGATGAATAGGTTCCCACAAGAACCCCAATTATAAGAGCAAACATAAAACCCCTAATAGATTCACCCCCAAAAATAAATATTGCTAAAAGGACAAGTAATGTTGTAAGTGAAGTGTTTAAAGTTCTGCTTAATGTGCTATTGAGTGCTGCGTTTACAGTATCATCAAACTTCCATTTAGTATGTGTATTTATAAATTCTCTAATTCTATCAAATACAACTACTGTGTCATTTAAAGAATACCCAATAACAGTTAATATGGCAGCAATAAAAGCTTGGTTAATCTCCATGTTAAAAGGCATGAATGTGTAAGTAAGTGAAAAAATACCTAATACAATTAATACATCATGGAAAACTGCAGCTACTGCACCGAGTGAAAATTGCCATTTTTGAAAACGTAATAAAATATAAAGAAAAACAACTACTAAAGATCCGATGACAGCCAAAAATGAATTATTTTTAATATCATCCGCTATTGTTGGTCCAACTTTGATAGAGGACATGATTCCTATGGACTTTTCTGAACTTCCTTTAACAAAATCATCATAAGAGGTGGTTTCAGGAAAAAACGATAATAATGATTTGTATAGTTTACTTTGGATTTCTTCATCAACAGTAATACCTTCAACATCAACTTTATATTTTGTTGTTATTTTCAATTGATTTTCTTCTCCAAAAGTTTTCACTTCAACACTTCCGAATTCTTCATTTAGTAATGAACTAATTTCAGTTGGATTAACAGCATTTTCAAAACGAACAGTGTAAGACCTTCCTCCAATAAAATCAACCCCTTGATTGAGACCTCTATAACCTAGCGAAGCTAAACTTATCATAATCAAAATAGATGAAATTAAGTAAGCTATTTTACGTTTTTGAAGAAATAAAATACCTATGTTAGAAAGAAATCCTTTAGTAGGTTTTGTCGAAAATGAAACTTCTTTGCCTTTTTCATTTCTTGAGTCTACAAGAATTCGAGTAATGAAAATTGCAGTAAATAATGAAGTACCAATGCCTATTAATAGTGTAGTTGCAAAACCTTTTATTGGACCTGTCCCAAAAATAAAAAGAATTAATGCCGTAAGCCCTGTTGTTATATTAGCGTCTAAAATTGAAGAAAGAGCATTGTTAAAACCATCTGCTATGGCTTTACGAGTTCCTTTACCTTTATTAATTTCTTCTCTAACTCGCTCGAAGATTAGTACATTAGCATCTACTGAAATTCCAATTGTTAAAACTATACCAGCAATTCCAGGTAAAGTAAGTACCGCCCCTAATCCTGCTAATATTCCAAATATCAATAAAATATTTAATAATAATGCTATATCCGCAAAGAATCCAGAACTTCCATAGTAAAATATCATCCATAGTAAAACTATAATTAATGCAATTAAAAATGAGTATATACCCGCCTCAATAGCTTCTTTACCAAGTGAAGGCCCAACTATTTCAGATTGTATGATTTCAGCGGAAGCGGGAAGCTTTCCGGCTCTTAAAACGTTTGCTAGATCAATACCCTCGTTAAGAGTAAAATTTCCTGTAATCTCAGAGCGTCCACCCGAAATAGCTCCACTAGAAACTCCAGGAGCTGAATATACAATGTTATCTAATACTATTGCGATATTACTTTTTTCTTTAAAAGCCTTCCCGGTCATATTTTCCCATATGCGAGCGCCTCTAGAATCCATTTGCATAGAAACTGCAGGATTTCCGATCTGATCAAAGGTTTGTAGAGCATCAACCACAACGCCCCCACTTAATGGAGCAGTATTGTTTCTATTAGATTTTAAAGCATAGAGCTCAATAATATTTCCCTCTGCTATAGGTTTACCCCAAACAAAACGTGTATATCTAAATTCAGAGGGTAATAGTCTTCGAACTTCAGGTAAATCTAGATAATTTAAAATTAAGTCACTATCGCTTGCAGCAAATTGAGCTAAAACAGGCCCCCCCTGATAGCCTTGACCTAAAATGCGGTCTAAAATTGGATTATTACTAGGTAAAATTGAGTCTTGAGCAGCTACATCAGCTAATAAATCATCTATTTCTGAACTTGAATCTTTCTGAAAATTTTCAGATAAAGTCTGCTCAGATTTTTCTTTTGATGCTAATAATTTATTTGCTTCAACTAGAAAATTAAGTAACTGATCATTTTTATATGTTTCCCAAAATTCTAATTGAGCTGTACTTTGAAGCAGGTTTTGAATACGATTTACTTCAGTAGCTCCAGGTAACTCAACAAGAATACGTCCTGAAGTACCTAAGCGCTGAATATTTGGTTGAGTGACTCCAAACTTATCGATGCGTTTTCTAAGTACTTCAAATGCTGAAACTATAGATTCGTCAATTTTTCTACGAATAACTGCCTGTGTTTCTTGGTCATTCATTTCAAAATTAATCTCATCGCTTAGTGTTCGGTTTGCAAAAATATCTGGGCTAGCTAATTTTTCTCTGCTTTTAATTTTATCAAATGATTTAAAAAAAGATTCAATATAAGGCTCATCTGTTGATTTTTGAAGAAGGTCAGCTTGATCAAGTGATCTGTTAAAAATTAGATTTTTTGTATTTTCAGCTAATCCACTCAAAATATCTCTGATTGAAATTTGAAGAATTACGTTTATTCCTCCTTTTAGATCAAGCCCTTTATTAAGTTCTTTTTCTTTTGCATCATTGTAAGAGGTGAAACTGAAGATCGGATTGTTTCCAATTGAATCCAAATAGTTTTTAGTAAACTGATCACGAACTTCAAGATAGTTTACTTCATCACTTGAAACAACTTGGCTTGCATAGTTTGAAGCTTTGTTTTCAATATTACTAGTAATGAATGTAAACGAAAGTTGATATATACTCACAAGAGCAAATAAAATACCAAAAATCTTTACCAAAGAGTTATTTTGCATTTTTAAAAAATTATGCTTAATTAAGGCGAGCAAATATAGTGTTTAACCTAATAATTGACAACTCTTATATGGAATAAAGAAAGATACTTAAATGTTTTGCTATATAATGTTGTTTAAGGCTTCATTCATAGATTTAACTTTTTTAGCACTTTCTTTTAATAAAGCGTGTTCTTTTTCATTTAGATTAATATCTACTATAGATTCGATTCCATTTGAACCAATGATACAAGGAACACCTATACATATATCTCTCAAATCATACTCACCTTCTAAAAAGACAGAACACGGAATAATTCTCTTGTAATCATTTAAAATACTGTCTACTAAATAAGCAACAGAGGCTCCGGGTGCATACCAAGCAGAAGTTCCTAATAGTTTTGTTAGTGTGGCACCTCCAACCATTGTGTCTGATACCACTTTTTCTAAAGTTTTGGAATCGAGATATTGAGAAACAGGTCCACCATTATAACTAGCTAGTCTGGTTAACGGAATCATTGTTGTATCTCCATGTCCACCAATCACCATCCCATGAATATCGTTAGCTGGCTTATCTAATGCTAATGAAAGATAAGTTTTAAATCGTGAGCTGTCTAAGGCTCCTCCCATACCAATAATTCTATTCTTAGAAAGTCCTGTGGATTTTAAAGTCAAGTAAGTCATTGTGTCCATCGGATTTGATACTACAACAATAATTGCATTAGGAGAATGAATTAAAATACTTTCTGAGACTTTTTGAACTATACCTGCATTAATGCCAATTAGTTCTTCACGAGTCATTCCTGGCTTTCGGGGTACTCCAGATGTAATAACTACGACATCACTTTTTGAAGTTGCTGAATAATCATTTGTAACTCCAGTGATTTTAGTATTAAAGCCTAAAGTTGTTGCAGTTTGATATAGATCTAAAGCTTTTCCTTCTGCAAATCCCTCTTTTATATCTAAAAGTGTTACTTTACTTGCAATCTGTTTTTGTGCAATATACTCCGCACAAGAGGCACCTACATTACCAGCCCCAACTATGGAAACTTTCATATGTGTTATTTTAAATTACTTAATTAGTTTTACTTAATATTACACATCAATATTTGCGTAAATAGCATTTTTCTCGATAAAATCTCTTCTCGGGGGAACTTCATCTCCCATCAACATTGTAAAAACTCTATCTGCCTCTCCGCCAGGCTCAATGACGACTTTACGTAAAGTACGTTCTTCCGGATTCATTGTAGTGTCCCATAGCTGATTAGCATTCATTTCACCAAGTCCTTTATATCTTTGAATAGATGCACCATTGCCATATTGTTTAAACAATTGGTCTCGTTGATCATCATTCCACGCATAATCTTTCTTTTGACCTTTTTTAACAAGATATAAAGGTGGAGTAGCAATGTATATGTAACCAGACTCTATAAGCTCCTTCATATAACGGAAAAAGAAGGTTAATATTAAAGTCGAGATGTGGCTTCCATCAACATCAGCATCACACATAATCACTATTTTATGATAACGCAACTTCTCTAGGTTTAAAGCTTTACTATCTTCTTCAGTACCAATCGTAACACCCAAAGCAGTATAAATATTTCTAATTTCTTCATTTTCAAAGACCTTGTGCTGCATAGCCTTCTCAACGTTTAAGATTTTACCACGAAGTGGAAGTATTGCTTGAAAATTTCTGTCTCTCCCCTGTTTTGCAGTTCCTCCTGCAGAATCTCCCTCAACAAGAAAAACTTCACATAATGTAGGATCTTGTTCAGAACAGTCAGATAACTTTCCAGGAAGTCCGCCACCACTCATGACCGTTTTTCTTTGAATCATTTCCCTAGCTTTACGAGCTGCATGACGTGCTTGGGCAGCTAAAATAACTTTTTGAACAATTGTTTTAGCATCATTTGGATTTTCTTCTAGGTAATTCTCAAGCATTTCAGAGACAGCCTGAGAGACTGCTGAGGTTACGTCTCTATTTCCTAGTTTTGTTTTAGTTTGTCCCTCAAACTGAGGTTCAGCGACCTTTACAGAAATGATAGCAGTTAGTCCTTCTCTGAAATCATCACCGGCAATGTCAAACTTTAATTTATCAAGCAAACCTGAACTATCAGCGTATTTCTTTAAAGTTGTTGTTAATCCTCTGCGAAATCCAGACAGATGAGTTCCACCTTCGTGAGTATTTATATTATTAACATAAGAATGTAAATTTTCAGAGAATGAAGTATTGTAAATCATTGCTACTTCAACAGGAACAGAGTTTTTTTCTCCTTCCATTGCTATTACATCTCCTATAATAGCCTCACGGTTTTCATCAAGAAAGTTAATAAATTCTTTTAAACCTTCTTTAGATTGAAAAGTTTCTGAAATGAACTCTCCTTTGTCATCTTTTCTTCTTTTATCATTTATCTCAATTTTGATTCCTTTATTCAAATAAGAAAGTTCGCGCATTCTAAGCGAAAGAATATCATAGTCGTATTCTAAAATTTGATGAAAAATCTCAGGATCAGGTTTAAAAGTAACTTCAGTCCCTGTTTCGTTTGTTTCGCCAATTTCAGATACTGGGGCTTTAACTTTTCCCCTTTCATATTCCTGTTGCCAAATTTTTCCGTCACGATAAACAATTGCAACTAAGTTCTCAGATAATGCATTTACACAAGAAACTCCAACACCGTGAAGACCTCCTGAGACCTTGTAAGAATCTTTATCGAACTTTCCTCCAGCACCAATCTTAGTCATAACAACCTCAAGGGCAGAAACACCCTCCTTTTTATGAATTCCTATAGGTATGCCCCGACCATTATCTTTTGTAGTAATCGAATTATCTTCATTAATGGTAACTGTAATCTTGTCGCAATGCCCGGCTAGTGCTTCGTCAATTGAATTATCAACAACTTCGTAAACCAGATGATGAAGTCCTCGAGAGCCTACATCACCAATATACATTGAAGGTCTCATTCTGACATGCTCCATTCCTTCAAGAGCCTGTATACTATCTGCAGAATATTGTTTTTTTTGGTTTTCTTCGCTCATAATTAATTCAATTTACGCCCGTAAGACCATAGACTATCAAATATAAATATTTAGTATATTAAACATGCCCTAAACCCCTATGAATATTGGGGAAGTTATCAACACAAATGTGTTTAAAAGAAGTTATTTTTAAATTAAATTTTTTCAAAAAAACTAATCATCATAGCTTTTTTCATGCACCTTAAAAACAGCTCTGCCGCTAGGATCGTTTTGATTCTGAAATGCCTTGTCCCAAGCTAATGCTATTGGAGTGCTACAAGCAACTGACGGTACGGAGGGAACGCTTAAAGCAGCAGCTTTACTAGGAAAATACGATTCAAAAATGGAGCGATAAAAAAACTCTTCTTTATTTTGAGGTGGTTGTATCGGAAAACGATAATGCGCACTTTTCATTTGCTCATCCGATACCTTAATATTTACAAGCTCTTTTAAGTTATCTATCCAGCTGTATCCTACTCCATCAGAAAATTGTTCTTTTTGACGCCAAGTAACGCTATTTGGTAAATAGTCTTCAAAAGCTTTTCTCAAAATCCACTTCTCCATTCGGTCCTCTGTTATCATTTTATCTTTCGGATTTAGACGCATAGCGGTTTCTATAAACTCTTTATCTAAGAAAGGCACACGTCCTTCAATTCCCCATGCTGCAAGTGACTTATTTGCCCTTAAACAATCATATTGGTGTAACTTATCAAGTTTTCTAACGGTTTCTTCATGGAATTCTTTAGCATTGGGTGCTTTATGGAAATAAAGATAACCACCAAATAGTTCGTCTGCTCCTTCTCCCGATAGGACCATTTTAATTCCTAATGATTTTATAGCACGAGCCATCAAGTACATAGGGGTAGAAGCTCGAATTGTGGTAATGTCGTATGTTTCGAGATGGTAAATCACTTCACGGATAGCATCTAAACCTTCTTGAATAGTAAATTTAACTTCGTGATGAACTGTTCCAATATGTTTAGCCACTTCGTTTGCTGCAGCTAAATCTGGAGATCCTTCTAAGCCAACAGAGAATGAATGCAGTTGAGGCCACCACGCAGCTTGAGTATCATCAGTTTCAACTCGTCTAGATGCAAATTTTTTAGCTAAAGCTGAGGTGATAGATGAATCTAATCCTCCCGAAAGTAAAACACCATAAGGGACGTCACTCATCAATTGTCGACGAACAGCATTAGATAATGCATCGTGTAAATCTTCAATGGATGTTGAATTATTTTTAACTGCATCATAAGTATTCCAATCCGTTTCGTACCATTTGATAGGTTGGGAATCTTTACTGTGAAGGTAGTGTCCTGGTGGAAAAAGCTTAATTTTAGAACATATACCTTCTAAAGCCTTTAACTCAGAAGCTACATAAAATGTCCCCTTTTCATCCCATCCCATATATAAAGGAATAATTCCTATGTGATCTCGTGATATAAAATATTCATCTTTTTCTTGATCGTAAATAGCAAAAGCAAAAATTCCATTTAATTTTTTTACGAAGTTCTTTCCGTATTTTTCATACATAGCTAATATCACCTCGCAATCAGATTGTGTTTTAAAAGCGTAACCAGATTCGCAATCAACACGAAGATCACGATGATTATAAATTTCTCCATTTGCAGCTAGTATAAGTTTTTCAGATGGACTAATTAATGGTTGTTTTCCTGAGGTTGGATCAACAATTGCTAATCGCTCGTGCGATAAAATTGCTTTAGGAGTATCATGAATTCCACTCCAGTCAGGCCCCCTGTGTCTAAGTTTTTTTGACATTTCTAAAACTTGAGGACGAATAATTTCTCTACTTTCCTTTAAATCAAAGGCACATAGTATACCACACATAATAATATATTTTCACAAATATATATTAATAAACATCTAATATTAACTTATTTTTTATTTTTGATTTAAAATTTTAATTAAAAAATCGCTATTATACTAAAAATCTAATTTAAAAATTAATAAAAAGTAAAAAATATAAATAATTTTAATTAATCCTATTGCTGTAAACAATATTGCCATCAAGTAAAGTAGCAACTATTCTTGTCTTTAAAATATTGCTTTCTTTTGTTAAAATAATATCTCGGTCTAGTATAACAAAATCTGCTACCTTACCAACTTCAATAGTTCCTTTCTGATTTTCCTCGAAATTTGCATAGGCTCCCCATTCTGTCATTCCAGTTAATGCTTCTATTCTTGAAAGCTTATTTTCGGATAGATAGCCGCCTTCTGGGTATAAGTCCTTATCCTGACGTGCAACTGCGGAAAAAAATGTTGATATTGGACTAACCTCCTCAACAGGAAAATCAGTACCTAGCGAAATACGTCCTGACATTTCTAAAAGTGATTTATAGGCATATGCTCCTTTAAGTCGGTCTACACCCAATCGTTCTTCAGCCCAATACATATCACTCGTGGCGTGAGTAGGCTGGACTGAGGGAATAATTTTTCGATTAAAAAGAGCAATATCTGATGTATCAATTATTTGGGCATGCTCAATCCTCCATCTTGGATCAATAGAAAATATTAATGCTTTATTATAAGCTTCTAATATGGTTCGATTTGCATCATCCCCTATTGCATGAGTATTCATCTGAAAAGGGGTTGTGGCAAGCATATAAGCTAATTTTTCAAGTGAATCTTTTGGTGTAATAAATTCTCCTTTATGAGATTTTAAATCTGAATACGGTTTTTTTAGTGCTGCTCCACGAGAACCTAAAGCGCCATCAGCATATACCTTAAAAGATCGAACATTTAACTTTTCTGTTCTGAATGGGCCAATTGATAAAAAATGATCCATATTTTCTTTATTATTAGAGACCATTGCGTATATACGAATATCTAGTTCACCTCTTTTTTGCAGACTGTCAATCAAATAAATATCATCTTTATCAATTCCTGCAATAGACACGGTTGTAAGACCATTTTCAAAAGCGATTTTTTCGGCATCCTTTAAAGCTTTAGTTTTTTCTTTAATAGATGGCTTAGGTAAAATTGATGTTACAAGTGACATTGGTGAATCCACTAGAATTCCGGTAAGACCGTTTTTATCTTTAATTAATGTACCACCTTTCACTATTGTCATATTTGTGATTCCTGCAAGATCAAGTGCTTTTTGGTTAACCAATAAAGCATGCCCGTCAATTCGTCTTAAAGCAACTGGGATGTCCGGATATAACGAGTCCAATTCAGTTTTATTTGGTAGAGAATTATCTTCCCAATCATTTTGATCCCAACCGCGACCAATTATAGCTTTATATTCTTTATTTTTTGCAAAATCTTGAACACGATTGATCACTTCCTCAAAACTTCTTGTTCCTCTAAGATCTACTTGTTGAAGACTTAATCCTAATTTCATGAAATGGCAATGAGAATCAATAAAACCTGGGTAGACAGGAAGTTTCTGGAGGTCTAAAACTTTTTTAGCTTTGTATTTATCAACTAGGTCTTCACTTCCTACATCAATGAACTTACCGTCTTTTACTACGAAGGCAGTAGTTTTTCCAACACCTTCACCCAAAGAATATACAGTTGCGTTGTGAACTATAAGATCTACATTGTTTTGACAAGAATTAAATAAAATTAAAACCGTTAAAAAAACTTTTAGACTAATTAATTTATTCATAAAATCTAAAAATGAAAATTTAAAAATTAAATGCAAATGTAATAAAATCAGTGTGTTTTGCATAAAATTATTAAAGTTTTGGAAAGTATGATTATTTAATATTTAAAATCAAACTTATATGTAATTCCTGCAATTAAAAGCAAAGCAGGCTCAGGGTAATAAGCCCATCTTCCATGAATGCCTTGGGTATTTAATCTTCCTTTTATAAATAAATCAAACTGATCGGTTATTTTATAAGTTAAGTGTGCAGTTGTCCGAATGAAGAAAGGAAGATTTTCTGAGATTATTTGTGCACTATTTAAATCCTGATTTAGAAAAATGGGGCGAAATGCTACTTTTCTATCTCCCCAGAGGTTTCCATTTAAAGAAAAAAGCAAGCGCTCTTTCAATTTAATCTGACTTTCCCAATTCATTTCTAATGCAGGTATATTCCATAGCGTTTGATCTGTATCTAAATCAAAAAAACGATAAAGCATCTCGAATCGTACAAAATTATTTTTTGCTAAATCAATTCGTATTCCAGACTTAAAACCATAAATCCTGGTGTCCAAATATTGACTTTGAAAAGAATTAGACAATCTATATGCCATGTTTTCATATTGACTATCATAGGGAAGACGTTGGAAATAGCTAAAGTTCTCAATTTTATCAAATATAAATCTCAGATCAAAATTTAATATATAAGCCAGACTTGATCTTACTCCAAGTGCAGTGTTAAACTGATTAAAAGTTGGGGCTAATGGAGTGGTGGGAGCTAAATATGGGTTTAATTCTGTCAGAATTTTGTAAGTATTTTGTTTTACACCTCCATCTAGAGCAAAGAAAGGACTCATTTTATACCCTGGCTTTTGATAAGATATTTCAATTTGAGGATAATATAGTAACGGACTTGAAATATTAGTTTTGCCAAAGAGGTATGTAATCCCTGCGCCAATTTTTAATTTAAGATCATTTCGATAATTCTTCCAGTAAACATCTACAGCTCCAAGCCCTTGAAAATATTCATCAACAGTCCTTTCAAAAAAGGAAGCATTAAAACGAGTATTAAAACCTTGAATTTTTACTTCTGCTTTTATATTTCCATCGCCCAGAGTGGTCTCTAAATCCGTTTGTAATGCTAATTGCTGTTCTGAAGTATTATAGTTATCAGAATTTAAATTAATCTGAAAGTTAATACCACGTAAAAGAGAATCATACCAATTCCAATGAGATTTAATTTTAAAAAAACTTCTTTTAATTTTAGGATCTAAAGTATTGATTAAAAGATTGTTCCAATTTGTATCATAAAGTCCAAAATAATTGTTTTGATTAATAATAATTTGAATCTGAGTATTTGCATTATATTCATTGCTACGAAGATTATGGTTTAATCCAAAGCGACTGTGATTTTGGTTACTTTTTAACAAAGTGTTTTGGACATTACCACCAAAACCGTCTCTATATAATTGTATCCCATAAAGTTGCGTCCGATCAATCTCTGTGACACTTGATATGTTGTAATATACTTGATTTTTATTACCTAAAGCACCACTAAAAAAAGTATTATAAGGTGTTGATGATGATCTTTGTTGTAATTTTAATGGAGTAGCTTTATTGGGCTGAAATAGAGAAACTACGGGTACTAATTTGAGCTTATATTCAAGCTCCTTGCTAGTTGTTACAAGAGAATCTGGAAGCCCAGCTACTGTCTTTATTTTAAATGCATCTGATAAATTTGGTGTGTAAGATTTGACTACGAGTACTTCTTGAGTGGTTATTTTGCTATTTTTTTCATTTTTTTGTGCAGTAATATTTATTATTGAAAAAAATAATAATAAAAATTTAAATCTTAATCTACTGACTATCATCATTTTTGCTAATTGAACGATTCTCCTCTCCTAGAGAAGATTGGTATTTTACAACTAATCTTTTTGCTTCTTCAACTAAATCTGGATAGATTTTAAAATTTTCTATTAAAGAATCTAAGACAAAAATAGCTTGAAATGAATCTTCAAGGTAATAATGATTTTTAGCAAGTAATAATAATGCTTTAACCATCCATTGTTTTGCTTGTCCAGAGCTTTCAGAAATTTTGGATATTAAATCATTTGACTCTGAATATGCCTTTTTGAGGTGCAAATTATAGGCCCTAAAGTACATTGCTTCAGCCGCAATTATTTCCTGAGAAGAATTTTCTAGTAACCTATATGAATTGCCTGCTTTTAAACTATCTTGAAGAGCCAAAAAGGAACGAGCTTTGAGCCTCAAAGCATCCCATTTAATATTTTCTGTTAAACCAGGTAATTCTAAAATTTTTTTTGTTGTTTCGATAGTTTTTTCATATTGCTTATTTGAGTAATAAGCTTGCATAAGATTTAAGTTTGCAAATTTTTTATTTTCATTAAAAGAAGATACTTTAACTAGCTTTTCCATGTATGGTATCGCTTCAATTTTCTGATCATTATTCTTAAGAATGATAATTATTTTAATCAATGCTTTTTCAGTATAACTTGATACATCTCCTTCAATCATAACTTTATAAGCAAATAAAGCCTCATCTAAACGTTCATTTTCAAAATATATTTCGGCCAAATAATACGAAACAACTTTACTGAATGAGCCTTCAGGATAAACTTTAAGGTATTCTTCAAAAAGTTTTAAAGATGTGTTAGTGTTACCATCTAAAAATTGCCTTTCAGCAGCAGTAAATAGGGTTTTTTCTAATTCTAGATCAGAAAATGCATTAAGTTTTTTTTCCTTTGTCCATTGAATAAAATCAGTAATGCTACCTTGATCAGAAGCTAACTCTTTAAGTGTATTCATTGCTTGTTCTCCAACGGGATATCTGTTGAATTTAATAGCAATTTTTTTTAAAATAGGTTTTGCTAAATCATACTCTTCAAGGTTATATAAAATTAATCCTTTATTCAAAGCTGCTTTAGCTAAAAAAGGGCTAGTTTCAAAAGTAGAAATGAGTTTATTATATGTTTCAATAGCTTTTTTAAATTTCCCTTCTCTACTCAAAGCTAAGGCTAATTCAAAAAGGGCATCATCTAATAATTCATTATTTGGATAATCATTCAGAAAATTTGATAATAAGTTTATTTTTTTTGAATTATGATCTACGAAACCATAACTGATTGCTTTTTGAAAACTTGCATAGCCTCCCTTTTTTGGATCTAGTAAAATAGACATATTATAATTTTCCATTGCGTCCCAATAATTTTTTAGAGCAAAATGGCAATCTCCAATTCTCAAGTATGTGTCAAACTGGTAAGAAGTATTTAGAATACTATTAGTTTCATTAAAAGCTTTAAAAGATTTAAGCGCATATTCGTATTCTCTCAACTTAAAATAAACGTATCCTATATCGTAATTTAGTAGGGTTTCTGAATCAATATTATTTTTTTGGGCATGTTTCCTAAATTTTTTAAATAGATCTAAAGCTTCATCAAATTTACTAAGCTCATATTCTGAGCGCCCATACCAATACAAACAATAGGCTTCCCAAAATTTGTCTTCATTTACTTTTAAACTTTTTCTAAAGAAACTACTAGCTTTAAAAAAATATCCATTATTAAATTGTTGAATTCCCGCCAATGTCAAAACACGTTGTAGAGTTTTATTGTTTTTGTAACCTTTTTTATTTTCAAGTATCTCAAGAGCAGCCGTAAAATTTTTATTTTTAGTGTAAGAATTTATGAGAAGCTCTTCAATAAGTTGGATTTTGTCATTTTTAGGGTACTCTTCTAAAAAAGTTAATAAAACTTTTGGAGGGTCTTCATATGGATTTCCAATATCATAACTCAGTTTCGCATAATTAAAAAAAGCATCTTCTTTTATAACAGAGTAAAATTCCATTTCTGAAGCACTTTTAAAAGCATTTAAAGCTGAGCCTTTCTGATTTGCATATAGATAACATTCTGCCAAAGAATAGTAAGCATTTTGAGCAAGAGCATTTTTTTCTCCAATGATTTTGTTAAAATAAGTAATAGCTTTGTCAAAGTTTTTTTGTTTGAAATAAGCATAACCTAATTGGTAATAATCGCTGTTTTCAAGAGTTCCTTTTTTACCTTCATAAGCTTCTAAAAATGGAATTGCCTTTGAGTAGGATTTAATATTAAAATAGCTTTCGCCAATAATTTTTGAAAGTTCCGATCTTTCCTTGTTTTTTGAATTTATAAGTGCTTTTTTTGCAAGCTCTATAGCCTTATCAAAGCGCCCTAGCCTAAAATTCATATCAGCTTGAAAGTAATTTAAATCTTCTTTTTGAGATGAATTTGAAATATTCTCAAAAGATGCTATTGCACCATCAAAATCTTCCAACTCATATGCAATATGTCCTAAATAATAGTGTGCATCCGAATCATATTTTGAATTGTTTTTTACCTTTTCTAAATAAGTCCTAGCTTTTTTATAGTTTTTTGATGAAAATAAGGTATAGCCTTTATTAAAATTATATGTTGCCATATTATTTTTTGGTACTTGATTATCAGAAATTCTATTAAACCACTTAAGAGCATATCTATATTTTTCATTTTTAAAATAGTAGTTCGCCACATCCAAATCAATTGTTTTTGTTGCAATCGAATTTGGAAAGTCCTCTTTAAATTGATTCAACATTTTATCTGTTCCTGAATAATTCAGTCGTAATGCATTCGAAAGCTTATTGAATTCAATATTTTCTTTATGAATTTTTGAAGAATAAAATTCTTCTTCGAAGATGCTATTTTGCCAAGAAGCTGGAAAATAAGCCAAACCAAAAAAATGATTTGAGAGTTCTGTTTTTTTTAAATTATTATAGATTTGGCTATAAGCCATTAGCGGAAAGATGAAAATCCCAAAAAAATAAATAATTAAAGCTCTAAACCTTTTAGCCATGTTAATAAAGGTAATTTAATCAACAACATTATTAAACGTGATTATATATTGAAACGTATATTTTATTAACAAAATAATTAAAGACTAAAACAAAAAATTTACCTTTATAACTCATCTGATTTTAGAATATATCGCCTTATGGTAAGCTTAAATAATGTGACAATTGAAAATGAGAATAATATTATATTTTCTGACATTAATTTGAATGTTAAATCAGGTGAACTTGTATTTCTTATTGGAAAAACTGGAAGTGGGAAAAGCAGTCTTTTAAAAGTGTTGTATGCTGATTTACCTATAAGTTCAGGTAAAGGATCCATTTTAGGATTTGATTTAAATCAGTTAAAAGACAGGCAGATCCCAAAATTAAGAAGAAAATTAGGAGTTGTTTTTCAAGACTTTAAACTTTTATCAGATCGCACAATTTATAAAAATCTCTCCTTTGTGCTTAAAGCTACTGGTTGGAAGGAAAAAAATAAAATTAAAAAACGTGTAATTGAAGTTTTAAATATGGTTAATGTCACTTCCAATTACAATAAATATCCTTTTGAATTATCAGGAGGTGAACAGCAGCGTGTTGCAATAGCAAGAGCTCTCCTGAACTATCCTGAACTCATAATTGCAGATGAACCAACAGGTAATCTTGATCCAGATACTAGTCATGAAATAATGCAGCTATTTAGTAAATTACACCAAGGTGGCATAACCTTAATCATGGCTACGCATGACTATAATATGATTGTTAAATTTCCTGGTAAAATCTACCAGTGTAATCAAGCAAATTTGAATGAGGTAGTTGCTAAAAAATAATTCAAGATTTCTGACGCTTCCTTTCATTGAGATCCAAAAAGGTTTTCCTAAGTCTCAAAGAGCTTGGAGTAACCTCAACATATTCGTCTTTTTGGATGTACTCTAAAGCTTCTTCTAATGAAAATTTAATTGGAGGAGCAAGTTTAACTTTATCGTCTGATCCCGCTGCACGAACATTTGATAATTTCTTTGTCTTAGTCACGTTAACAACCATATCTTCTTGTCGTGTATTTTCACCTATAACCTGGCCAGCATAAACAGCTTCATTTGAAGCAATAAAAAATTTGCCACGATCCTGAAGCTTATCTAAAGAGTACGGAATTGCTGAACCTTTTTCCATAGAAATTAAAGAACCATTCACTCTTCCTGGTATATCGCCTTTGTAGTCACTGTACTCTATAAAACGATGATTCATGATAGCCTCGCCTGCAGTGGCTGTTAAAAGTTGATTCCTTAGCCCAATAATCCCTCGAGAAGGAATTTTAAACTCACAAACCATTCGATTCCCCTTTGGATTCATAGCTTGCATTTCTCCTTTTCTAAGGCTAACTATTTCAATTACTTTTCCAGAAACATGTTCAGGTAAATCAATATTTAATTCCTCCATGGGTTCCTTTTTTACTCCATCAATTTCTTTTATTATCACTTGAGGTTGTCCAATTTGTAATTCGTATCCTTCCCTTCTCATAGTTTCGATAAGTACAGAAAGATGAAGAACTCCACGACCAAAAACTATAAACTTGTCTGAACTGTTAGTAGCTTCTAGACGCATAGCTAAGTTTTTTTCAAGTTCTTTTTCTAAACGCTCTCGAATATGACGGGAAGTGACAAACCTGCCTTCTTGACCAAAAAAAGGAGAATCATTAATTGTAAATAACATACTCATAGTAGGTTCATCAATTGCAATTGTTGGTAAAGCTTCTGGATCTTTAAAATCTGCAATAGTATCTCCAATTTCAAACGCTTCGAGTCCAATTACCGCACATAAATCCCCGGCCTCTACGTTTTCTACTCTTTTTTTTCCTAAACCGTCAAAAAGATTTAATTCTTTTATCCGTGAGGGAAGTACAGTTGAGTCTCTTTTAATTAAATTAACTTTCATTGATGTTGATAATTCACCCCTTTGCAATCGGCCAACAGCAATTCTTCCAGTAAAAGATGAGAAATCTAAAGAAGTAATTAACATTTGGGTATTACCTTCTTCAATTTCCGGACTAGGTATGTACTTTAATACCATATCCAGTAAAGGGGCAACTGAATCTGTTTTATATTTCCAATCCTTACTCATCCAATTGTATTTTGCCGAGCCATAAACTGTAGGGAAATCCAGTTGCCATTCCTCTGCACCCAACTCAAACATTAGATCAAAAATTGCTTCGTGAACTAAATCTGGATTACAATTTTCTTTGTCTACCTTATTTATAACTACTATAGGTTTAAGCTTTAAATCAATTGCCTTCTTGAGTACAAATCGAGTTTGAGGCATTGCACCCTCAAAAGCATCTACTAATAAAAGTACTCCGTCAGCCATATTTAAAACTCGTTCTACCTCTCCACCAAAATCAGCGTGACCAGGAGTATCAATGATATTAATCTTAACATCTTTATAGACAACAGCAACGTTTTTAGAAAGAATTGTAATACCTCGTTCACGCTCTAAATCATTATTATCTAAAATAAGTTCTCCTGTACTTTCATTAGATCGGAAAAGGTTGCAATGGTGAAGTATCTTATCAACAAGGGTAGTTTTCCCATGATCAACATGTGCAATAATTGCAATATTTTTGATAGCTTTCATAGTCTTTTATTAGACGATGCAAAGATAGCGGTATATCTTTGACTTTAACTTGCTAAAGTGTAAGTAAAAAAGTTATATTACCTCTTTGGCTTAATATTTGTAAATTCGCATTCATTATGGTTCTTTGAAAATCATGGGGTCGACTGGTTTTGACAGCAGGACGCATGAAAATGTAAGCAAGTCGAGCGCTGAATTACAGCTCGTAAATCTCATTTTTCACATTTTTAAATGGCGATAATAACTACGCTCTAGCTGCATAATTAACTGAATTACAGTAGGTTAATGCCCAGTCCTGGCTAGGCCAGGAAGCCGGATGTCTCTGAATAGCCCTTGTTGACGGCGATTTACATTGAGGCACCATAAATGTCAACATCGAAACACTTGGGCATCGCTAGTGTTTTCCAATAAAGATGCTAAGGTTTGAATGGGCAGTTTTCGGTCAGTTCAAACTCTAAAACTAAACGAAATCTAAACTTGTAGAAAGCTTTTTGATCGCTTGTTTGGACGCGGGTTCGAATCCCGCCGACTCCACCATTATACCATTAAACCCCTATTATTTATAGGGGTTATAATTGGTTTGATATAGAAAATTTTATAATCCAATCAATTCATTTTTAAAACTTAATTATATAATTGAAAATCTTAAATTATCTTGATTGATTAAAATATGAATCAGACTATTTTTATAAAATTATTTTTTGGAAAAGGAGTAATTTCAGTTATTACAGTAATGTTAATGATTGGATGTATCAATGATTTAAAAATATCACAACAAAACATAAAGGACATTCAGCCTAGCGGTGAGATTCAAACCTTTCTCCGAAATGGTGAAACAAGAAGTTATGTAATCTATATTCCCTCCTCATATCAAAAGGATAAGCCTACACCTTTAATGATTAATTTTCACGGTTTTGGGGGTATTGCTTCAGATTACGCTCAAAATATAGGTGAATATAATGGATTGAATACTACTGCAAACGAAAACAACTTTATTGTAGTCTATCCTCAAGCAGTTATTGGACCAAAAGGATCAACTTATTGGACACCAGGAGATAATGGAATTGAAAATATCAGACAGAACGATGTCTATTTTACGAAAGAACTTATTTCAGAAATTGCCGGTATCTATAATCTTGACAAAAATCGTGTCTATGCGGTGGGTTTTTCTAATGGTGGAATGATGTCGTATAGCCTTGCTTGTTTAGGTGCTGATTTTATCGCAGCTGTTGGTATCATGTCAGGTATTAGTATATCTGGAGATTGCGAAATACCGAATATCTCTACCTCTATAATTCACTTTCATAGTACGGAAGACAATATATTACCTTATGAAGGAAATCGAAATTTTCAAGCTGTTCCTGATGTAATTAATTCCTGGAATAATTTTAATGGTATTCCGAGCTCAAGCCAAATAACAACGGAACTCAATGATGGTAGAGTAACTAGATACGATTATACTGGTGGAAATGACGGTAGCTCTTTCGTACTCTACAAAATTAATAGTTTGTCAGGAAGAAAAGGAGGGCACATTTGGTTTAGTGAAGACATAGGGGGGATTAATCCAAATCAACTTTTATGGGACTTTTTATCAAACTACAGCCTAGATGATTAATAATCTAATTATAAATATTTCCTTATCTATTTATTGATTGAATTAAGCTTTACAGTAAAGGAATTTCAGTCTAAAAAAATTAATTATTATTTACTTTTGTTTTTTCTCGCTGAAATAAAACTTTTAATAAAAATAATCATTGCCCATAATGAAGTTAAAATCATTACAGATACTCTTAAAATTCCAATAATATTTCCCCTTTCTAATGTTCCTAAAAAAGGTCTTACTAATCCAATTATTATTAATAATGTTAATAGAACTGCTATGTGGGCAGCAATTTTGTTTTCTTTTTTAACCCCACTATTAATTAATAGTAAAATTACACCAACAATAACAGGTATAAGTGCTGTAATAGGTCTTGAATCTGAATCAAGATAACCCCATAATCCCATTGATGCTAAAACTAAAGAATTTACTAAACTTACAGTATGTGCTTTCATTTGTCTTGAATTTTTTGTAAATATAAAACACATATAGAAATAGCATGCCTGCTTGACCCATTTTTAATTATAATTATTGAACTCAGTCTGCAAGCAAGATTTTAAATTTTAGGAAGTGCATCTTTCACAGGAAAAAACTCCTTTTTTTACCCCAAGACCATGACTTGAGTTACACAGATAGATAGGTGTCATCTTCTGATAAATACAATACTAAATCTTTATCAATTGTATTCTTTGGTTTATCAACTATGAATCTAAAGTTATCAAATTTTAATGTGTTTAATTAATCTATACCTCCAATTGTCTATTCTTTTCCAATAGGGCAGTTTGATTTATCTTCAGAACTTTCTTTTGCAGTATTATATATCTGCCCTCCATCATTATCTCTAGTAATTCAAACATTGGGTGTAAGATGATCTTGATTTTCAGCAATATTAGGATCTACATAATCATTTTTAGTAAATATTTTAATATTCCCAATCCATTTCTTATCCAAAGGGGCTTTGCTTGAGAAAGTGTTAATAGAATCGTTTCTAAACCCGTCTTTATAGGAAGAGAAAACAATTATGATTAATAAAATTCAGATTTTTTTTTATCGAGAGAATTTAAATTTTATTTCTATTAAAAGGGTTATTAAATGGATTAAAATTCCAAATAAAAAAAATAAACAACTATAAAAATGATTTATTCTTATTTATTGAAAAACATCGAAGTTGCTTTATCCGCAATCTCCTGAAGAAACATCTTATCATTTTTATTAATCGTTCCAAAATAATCGTACTTCAAACCGACAGGTGATTGACCGTAAATACTAGAAAAGACTGTACATGCTGCAAGATAAGTTCCAAGTAGACTTGGGTGTGATCCATCAAATTTATGTAATCTGATACTTGGTTGTTTTTGATATGCTAAATCAAAAGCTAGACCAACAGGTATGACCAAAGCCTGATTCTCAATTCCAACTTTTATATAGGTTTCAGCAATAGTTTTTATTTGATTCTCAGTGAATTTTTTGTGTGGTTCAACATAAGCATGTGTCATATATAAAGCAGCTTGAGAATTATTTTCTCTTATTGTTTGAACATGTTTTTTTACAAAATATGAGAATTCTTTTCTGCTATCTATAGTTAGTGTTTCTCCACTCCCACCTTGAAGAATGACTAAATCAAATTTCTCAATTGAACTAATTGCTTTAGGCTTCATCAGTCTCTCAACATTGTGATGTTTGAGTCTAGCCCCCCCAATTGTTGCAGATTTTACAGAAGAGGCATCATAGCCCGTAAAGTATTCCTCAACCATACGTCTAAAGTGATTGTGTAAACTATCCCCATAATAGAGATAGCTATTTCCTATAAACAAAATTGTTTCAGGATGTGCTTCTTCAGTTTTAATTTTTGAGTCCTGAGAAAATAAAAAATTTGAAAACAATAAAAAAACAACTATAGTTATTAAAAACTTCATATTATTTTTTAGTCAAAAAGGATTGTCAAATACATCAAAATTCCATAAAACAGGGAGAAAAAAATAAACCATTATGAAAATGATAATTATTGATATAATATTCATTAATATACCAATCCGTACCATATCTGATATTTTTAAATAGTTAGATCCAAAAACTACAGCATTTGGAGGTGTTGCTACAGGGAGCATAAAAGCACATGATGCAGCTAGTGTTGCACCTACCATAAGTATGTAAGGATGAACTCCAAGCATTAAAGCTGTGGGTGCTAAAATCGGAAGTAACATAGCAGTAGTTGCTAAATTTGAAGTTATTTCAGTTAAAAAATTTACTGAAGTAATAACCACTAATAAGATGATGAATAATGAAAATCCACTAAGTTGGGTTAAATTTTCAGCGATCCAACTAGCTAATCCGCTGGACTGAAAACCTGCAGCAATAGCTAAACCACCACCAAAAAGAAGTAATATCCCCCAAGGTAATTTGACTGCATCTTCCCAGTGCATAATCTTCTCATCATTATTTTTTTTCCCTGTACTGAATAAAAACAAAGAAATACCTGATATCAAAGCAATCATTGAATCATCTAGACTTGGTAAAAATAAATTTAAAAAAAATGTCCTTGAAATCCATGCAGCTCCAGTAATTACAAAAACAACTAAAACTATTTTTTCTTCATAACGTATTTCACCTAATTTTTTCAATTGCTTTTTTATTTCTACCATTCCTTCATCAAAATTAATTTGAGAGAACTTGAAGGCAGCTCGTGTTAAATAAATCCACGATATAATTAATAGTATTATAGAAATAGGGAGTCCAAAAATAATCCACTTCAAGAAACTTATTTCAATACCATATAATTCCTGAATAATCCCTGCGAAGACTAAATTGGGTGGAGTTCCTATTAAAGTTGCAATTCCTCCTATAGAAGCACTAAATGCGATTGAAAGCATTAAAGCTTTTCCAAATATAAGATTCTCTTGTTCGGGAATACTCTTCAAGTCTTTCATTTGCTTGATTATAGCAATCCCAATAGGTAGCATCATTACAGCAGTTGCTGTATTAGAGATCCACATGGACAGAAAAGCTGTAGCAAGCATAAAACCCAATATGATTTTTTTTACATCTGTTCCAATCAACTTAATAATATTAAGTGCAATTCGTTTGTGCAAATTCCATTTTTCTATTGCAAGGGCTAAAATAAATCCACCCATGTATAGAAAAACATAACGATGACCAAAAGAAGAAGAAGTTTCGGCAAGAGATAACGCCCCAGATAATGGAAAAAGAATTATTGGTAGTAAAGAAGTAACAGCAATCGGAATAGCCTCAGTTATCCACCAAACAGCTATCCATATTGTGGATGCTAAAACTGCATTAGCTTCATTCGATAATCCATCAGGGTTTAAAAAAAGCCTTATCAGAATAAACAATAAAGGCCCTAAAAAAAGACCTATTTTTTTTGAATTCATTATATGGTTTGTTTCAAATTTTAATTGATGTGGAAAAATTAATTAAAATTTACGCAATTCAGTTAAATTTGATTCATAATAATAAATAGATATTATTTATTAAAAAAGGGTCATAATTTAAAACAACCCTTTTTTATAAATAATAAAATTCATTACTGGTTAACACTAGTTTTGCTGAAGATTCCAGGATCCTCATCTGGTGCATTTGAATTTGAATTTAACTCGTTTTGAGCATAAGGCATTCTTTCTGCCCTCCGAGTATTGTCTGCATCAACCATTACATAGGGCACAGCAATTGCATTATCTGATTTACGTAATCGTCGAGCGTCATTGTAAGGCATATGCATTCCAAAACCAGATACATATCGTTCCTCAATTACCTCACGTAAAAAAGCGTTATCAGCGCTAATATTGTCAGGATTTTCAATTCCACCCGCATCAAAATCTGATACTTCAAATGGTGAATATTTGAAAGCTTCCCCGACAAAAGAAGAATTAAGGTTTCCGCCGCTATTTAACCATTTTCGCATTTCATTAAGATGGGCCAGGCCAGTAGCAACTCCTCCAGATCTTCCTGCAGCTTCAGCCATGATAAGCTTATTTTCAAAAAAAGTTACCATATTTTGAGGTTCACGCTCTTGAATTATTCCATTATTTCCGCTTCCAGCAGCATCAATCATATAATATGCTCTTCTCGCAGTTTCATCTGTTTTTGAATGATTTCGAGATAGCGCGTTAGAAGCATCTAAGATTTGAAGCAAATAACTTTCAGTACCATCATCTGAATTGTTTCCCAGATCTCCTGATCTTGAACCTGCAAGGATCGTCCAAAAAAGATTTGTATCACCAGAAACAGAATTTCCTGGCGTGAATTTCATATCTCCATCTGCAGAAGAAATTCCATTTTGAGCAGCTGATAGTGCATTAGAATAGTCTTTTTGATGAAGATAAAAACGAGCTTTTAAGGTGTATGCTGCCGCAATCCATTTATTCTTATCACCATTAAAGTAAATATCTTCGTCAACGGGTTCTGAGGTAGTACCATTTAAAGTAGTAATTCCTTCATCCAAAAGTGCAATTGCAGAGCCATATACACTAATTTGAGAATCAAAAATAGGATCTTCAATTTCTGAATTTCCTGCTTCCGAGAAAGGAATATCTCCCCACAGTGATGCACCTGTGCCAAAGGCATGACCTTGAATAATCATAGCAATCCCTCGAAGTAATGCACTATCTGAATTATCAATAATATGACGCATATTAGTCATAACACCT
>CACLGW010000013.1 GCA_902606525.1 uncultured Bacteroidota bacterium
ATCATTAGATAAACCTTGGTTTTTTTCAGCTAATTCAAACATAATTAACCTTCAAGGAAATAATGTTGCAAAAGGATTTAATTTGGGAGGACCTGCTATAGTAATTAGTAGACATATTTTTTCAGGACTGTCCCTAGGAACTCAATTTACTTTAGGAAATGTAAGTAGTTCAAATGATCCAGGTTTTTCTTATGATTATAGCTCTTTAGATGGCTTTATTAAAGTAAATATTTTTAGTGGTATAATAACTCCAAATATTATTGGGGGATATGGTTTTTCAAAATTTTCAGATGAGATAGATCGTGTTGGTTTTTTCCCATCAACCGAGACTAGCAGGACTATTTTTGGAGGATTAGGTTTAAGCATATCTCTAAATAAAAGTTTGGCAATTAATCTGCAGTCTACTTACAGAGGTATGAATGAAAATGATGGTTTTGATCATTTTCAACATTTTGCAGGTTTAAGCTATAATTTTGGGTCAAGTGATACAGACAAAGACGGAGTATCAGATAAAAAGGATAAATGCCCTGATGTATTTGGTTTAAAAGAATATGATGGCTGCCCTGATACAGATGGTGATACTATTATTGATAAGGAGGATGAATGTCCAGAAGTTCCAGGCTCTAAGGAATTTAAAGGATGTATTGATTCTGATGGTGACGGGATCTCAGATCCAGACGACATCTGCCCTGAAGAATTTGGAATTATTGAAATGAATGGTTGTCCGGACTCAGATAGTGACGGTTTATCTGATAATGAAGATAATTGCAAAGATAATCCAGGTCCTAAAGAAAATGATGGTTGTCCTTGGCCTGATACTGACGGTGACGGAGTAAATGATAATGATGATCTTTGTAAAGATGAGGTAGGTACATTAGAAAATAATGGATGTCCAAAGTTATCTAGCGAGATAGTTAAAACTTTGAATGAATTTGGTTCACGTATTAACTTTGCTGCAAATAGTTATCAAATTTTTGGTCGTAAGACATTGGACAACCTTTTGAAGATTAAAAATTTGTTACAAGACAATCCTGAGGGAATTCTTATGATTGAGGGTTATTCATCATCTGATGGCAGCGAAGTTTATAATGCTAAACTTTCAAAAAGACGAGCCAAAGCTGTTCGTGAGTATTTGATTCAAATTGGTGTCCCCGCAGAACGTCTTGAGATTGAAGGTTTTGGTGAAAGAAATCCAATAGGTGATAATGATAATCCTCAAGGACGTGCAATAAATAGAAGAGTTCAGTTTAAAACAAAGAAGAACTAGAGGTCTTTTAATATTTTTATATTAGTTTTCGGATCTTCAGCAGCAAAAATATAACTTCCTGCTACAAGTACATCCGCTCCTGAAGTTATTAATTTTGAAGCATTTTGGTTCGTTATACCACCATCGATTTCTACCAGGCATGAAGAATTAGTTTCTTTAATTAATGCTCTTATTTCCTTTATTTTTTTGTAAGTATTTTCTATAAAAGATTGACCCCCAAAACCAGGATTGACACTCATCAAACAAACTAAGTCAATATTTTGTATAATGTTTTTTAAATTATTTACTGGTGTGTGAGGATTTAAAGCAACTCCAGCCTTCATGCCACAAGATTTTATTTTTTGAACACTTCTGTGTAAATGGTTGCAAGCTTCGAAATGAACAGTAAGAATTTTTGCCCCTAAAGCTGAAAAAATATCAATGTAACGATCAGGATCAACGATCATCAAATGAACATCTAAGGGCTTTTCCGCATGTTTTTGAATTGCTTTTAGAACTGGCATTCCAAATGAAATATTTGGTACAAAAACACCATCCATAATATCAATGTGAAACCAATCAGCGTCACTGTTGTTAACCATTTTGGTGTCACGTTCTAGATTGGCAAAGTCAGCTGATAATATAGAGGGAGCTATTATTGACATTTAAATTATTTGTAAAACTTAAAGATATGATAAAAGGTAACCTTCAGTGTTATTTATCCTAAATAGGTTTTCAGTATTTTGCTTCTAGAGGTGTGTTTAAGTCTTCGGATTGCTTTTTCTTTAATTTGACGAACACGTTCTCTTGTAAGATCAAAAGTTTCTCCAATTTCTTCTAGAGTCATTGCATGCTGATTACCTAAACCAAAATATAAACGAACCACATCTGCCTCTCTCGGGGTGAGTGTTTCAAGAGCACGTTCGATTTCTGTTCTGAGTGATTCATGAAGTAAAGTTTTATCTGGATTTGGAGATTCTCCACTATTTAATACATCGTATAGGTTTGAATCTTCACCTTCTACTAAAGGTGCATCCATAGAGACATGCCTACCAGAGTTCTTTAGTGATTCTTTTACATCATTAATTGTCATATCTAATTCCTTGGCTATCTCTTCGGCCGAGGGGGCTCTTTCGTGTGCTTGCTCCAAAAAAGCATATGTCTTATTAATTTTATTAATTGAACCAATTTTATTAAGTGGAAGACGGACAATTCTAGACTGCTCAGCTAAGGCTTGCAAGATAGACTGTCTTATCCACCATACAGCATATGAAATAAACTTAAAACCTCTGGTTTCATCAAAACGTTGAGCAGCTTTAATTAACCCCAGATTACCTTCGTTAATTAAATCTGGAAGAGTTAATCCCTGATTTTGATATTGCTTTGCAACTGATACCACAAACCTAAGGTTAGCTTTAGTAAGTATTTCAAGAGCGATTTGATCGCCAGCTTTGATCCTTTGAGCTAATTCTACCTCTTCCTCAGCAGTAATTAAGTCTACTTTTCCAATTTCTTGCAAGTATTTGTCAAGGGATGCTGTTTCACGATTAGTTACCTGCTTGGTGATTTTAAGTTGTCGCATTTAAATGTTTATTTTAAATATAATACGTTCAAAATATTTTAATGTTTCAAAAAGTATTTAAAAAATTAATTATTTTTTTTCAGGCCTTGGTAACAGTGCTTTTCGGGATACTTTTTCTTTACGAGTTCTTGAATCAATACCAAAATATTTCACTTTAAGTATATCTCCCATGTTTACTACATCACTTACGTTTTCTGTTCTTTCCCACGCTAATTCGCTTACATGAAGTAAAACTTCATTTCCTGGTGCTTCAGTATATTCTACTACTGCACCAAAATCAAGCATTTTGATAACTTTTACTTCATAACTATTTCCTACTTTGGGTTTAAAAGTGATCGAATCAATTTTAGACTCTACCATAATAATTCCATCTGGGGATGTTCCTAAAATTTCAATAATGCCCTCCTCAGTTTCCGAGTCTTCATTTACAACAATTGTACAGCCTGATTCTTTTTGAAGTTCCTGAATTACTTTACCCCCCGGACCTATTAATGCACCAATGTATTCATTTGGAATACGCCTTGTAATCAATTTTGGGGCATGGTCTTTAACTTCATTATTGGGGGAGGGAATTGTTTCAGTTAAATGATTTAGAATTTGTATTCTACCGTCTCTCGCTTGATTTAAGGCTTTAGCCATAATATCAAATGATAGTCCCTTAATTTTAATATCCATTTGACAAGCTGTTATACCAATATCGGTACCTGTGACTTTGAAGTCCATATCTCCTAAATGATCTTCATCCCCTAAAATATCAGAAAGTACTGCAAATTTTTCTCCATCTGATATCAGTCCCATTGCAATTCCCGAAACAGGTTTTTTAATTTGAACACCTGCATCCATTAGAGCCATAGTCCCAGCACAAACTGAAGCCATCGATGACGAACCGTTCGACTCAAGAACTTCGGATACAATTCGAACAGTATAAGGACAATTTTCTGGTATTACTTTTTTCAGGGCACGTTGAGCTAAATTACCATGCCCAACTTCTCTTCTTGATGTACCCCGAAGCGGTCTGGCCTCCCCAGTACAAAAAGGAGGAAAGTTATAGTGAAGATAAAAAGTTTCTTCTCCTTGATGTGAAGGCGAATCAATCATATTTGCCTCTCTAGAAGTCCCCAATGTTGCAGTTGCTAATGCTTGAGTTTCTCCTCTAGTAAAAATAGCTGACCCATGAGTGGATGGTAAATAATCTACCTCACACCAAATAGGTCGAATTTCAGTAGTTTTTCTTCCATCTAAACGGATTCCTTCTTCAAGTACTAAATCTCTTACAGCTTTTTTCTGAACACTATTAATATATTTTGATATTAGTTCTTCTTTTTCTTCAAGGTCTTCATCAGAAAAGTTAGTTTTTAATTCCTCTTTAATTTCATAAAATTTTTCTGATCGTTCTGCTTTGGAAAGTCCTTTTTTAGCAATTTCATAATACTTTTTATAAGTAGCTTTATGAATTTCTTTTTCTAATGATTCATCTTTATCTTCTTCTTCATAACTTCTCACTTCTTTTTTACCAACTGCATTGGTTAAGGTAATTTGAGCTTTAATCTGTTCTTTAATTGCTTTATGTCCAAATGCAATTGCATCTAGCATTTCTTCTTCAGTAATTTCATCGAATTCACCTTCTACCATTGCAACCGAATCGACACTTGCACCAATCATTATATCTATATCTGACGAATCTAGTTGGTCTCTACTTGGATTTATAACAAACATTCCGTCTACCCTGGCTACACGAACTTCAGAAATTGGATATTCAAATGGAATATCTGAAAGCTGAATAGCTGCTGAGGCTGCTAATCCAGCTAACGAATCAGGCATTATGCTTTCATCATGAGACATAAGCTGGATCATTACTTGTGTTTCCGCATGGTAATCTTTAGGAAAAAGAGGACGTAGAACGCGATCTACAAGTCTCATTGTAAGTACTTCTTGGTCACTAGGCCGTGCCTCTCTTTTAAAAAAACCTCCTGGAAATCTACCAGCAGCAGCAAATTTTTCTCGATAATCTACCGTAAGCGGCAAAAAGTCTACAGGGCTAGCTTTGCGCGCAGAAACAGCAGTTGCTAAAAGCATGCAATCACCCATCCTAACTACAACTGACCCGTCAGCTTGTTTAGCTAACTTACCAGTTTCTAACGTAATAGTTCTTCCATCTTCAAGATGGATTTCTTGTTTAAATATTTTTGGATTCATTTTTCATATTTTGGTTATAATTCTTGTTGTGTGTCGTGGCAACTAATGAAAAAGTGGAATCAGCTTGATCTTTATATATGTTTTTTAGATTACTTTCTTAAACCCAATTCTTTTACGATTTCACGATAGCGTAAAATATCTTTTGTCTTTAAATAATCTAAAAGACTTCGACGCTTTCCAACCAAACGAACTAGTGAACGTTCTGTATTGAAATCTTTTCTGTTTTCTTCAAGGTGTTTTGAAAGGTGTTGAATACGATGAGTAAAAAGAGCTATTTGTCCCTCGGTAGATCCAGTATCTTTCTTAGATTTACCATGCTTCTTAAATATATTTTCCTTAACTTCTTTTGAATTATACATGCCAATATTAATTTTAATGATTTTTATGTAAAAATTTATAAATGCAAAGCAAATATACGTTTAAACTGTTGTTATACAATAAAAAAAGAATATTAAGTAACTTATGACCTAAATGCGTATTGGCTGGTTCAAAATCAAGTCAATGTACAAGTTGATTTTATTTTTGAGATCATTTCGATGGGATATAAAATCTAAAAAACCTTTTTCCAATTGAAATTCACTTGTCTGAAATCCGTCAGGTAATTCTTTTCCAGTTGTATCCTTCACCACTCTTGGTCCTGCAAAAGCTATTAAAGCTTTAGGTTCAGCAATATTAATATCACCTAACATGGCATACGATGCTGTTGTACCTCCTGTAGTAGGGTCTGTACAAACAGAAATATATGGAATTTTAGCTTCTGCGAGTTGAGCCAATTTTGCCGAAGTCTTAGCCATTTGCATTAATGAAGTTGCTGATTCCATCATACGTGCACCTCCAGATTTGGAAATAATTACTAAAGGCACTTTATGCCTGATTGAGTAGTTTGTTGCACGAGAAATTTTTTCTCCAACAACAGAACCCATTGAACCACCAATGAATCTGAAATCCATACAAGCGATAACAATTTTTTTACCCTTTGATAGTCCTACTCCAGTTCTTATTGCATCGTAAAGGTTGGTTTTTTTATGAGCCTCTTTAAGTCGATCAATATATTTTTTAGAATCCACAAAATTTAAAAAATCTTTTGACTTCAGTTGAGCATCAAATTCTTGAAATTCATTATTATCAAATAGAATTTCAAAATACTCCTTACTACCAATATGAACATGGTAGTCGTCTTCTGGGCTAACATATTTATTCTCAGCTAGCTCCTTAGCTTCAATTATTTTACCTGTAGGTGTCTGATACCAAAGGCCCTTAGGGATATCCTTTTTTTCCTCCGTTTTAGTATGAATACCCTTTGTGCTTCTCTTAAACCAACTCATTTATTTATTTTGATCAAATATATAAATAAAAGAAAATTTAAAGAGTATTAATATTGTTTAAGTCTTTAAATGCAATTTTCAGTCGTGACTTAAAGGTTTCTTCACCGAGGCGAAGCCACTTCCTGGGATCATAATATTTTTTATTGGGTTGGTCGTTCCCATCTGGGTTTCCAATTTGACTTCTCAGATATTCAATGTTTTTGTTCATGTAATCTCTAATACCTTCAACAAAAGCAAATTGAAGATCTGTATCAATATTCATTTTTATTACGCCGTATCCAATAGATTCTTTAATTTCTTTTTGGCTTGATCCAGAGCCTCCATGAAAAACAAAATCAACTGAATTTTTTGGAAGATTATATTTTTTAGAAATATATTCCTGCGAATTTCTTAAAATTTTAGGAGTCAACTTTACATTTCCAGGTTTATATACACCATGAACATTTCCAAAGGCAGCTGCAATTGTAAATTGATTACTTATTTTTATTAATTCATTATATGCAAAAGCTACCTCTTCAGGCTGGGTGTATAGTTTTGAGGCATCTATATCACTATTATCTACTCCATCTTCTTCTCCACCAGTAATGCCTAATTCAATTTCTAGAGTCATATTCATTTTAGACATTCTCTTGAGATATTCTTTACAAATATTAATATTTTCTTCAATTGGATCTTCAGAAAGGTCAATCATATGGGAGCTAAATAAAGATTTACCATTATCAGAAAAAAAAGCTTCATTCGCATCTAGAAGTCCATCTAGCCAAGGCAATAACTTTTTTGCACAATGATCAGTATGCAGGATTACACTAGCTTTATATAGATGAGCCATTTCGTGAACATGTTTTGCACCTGAAATTGCTCCAGCAATAGCCGCTTTTTGATCTTCATTTGACAAACCTTTACCAGCATTGAAGTGTGCTCCACCATTCGAAAACTGTATTATAACTGGGCTGTTTAATTCAGATGCAGTTTCTAGTACAGCATTAATACTATTTGTACCAATTACATTTACTGCGGGAAGAGCAAAAGCTTTAGCTTTTGCAAGTTTAAAAACTTCTTGAACTTTGGTGCCAGTTATTACACCATGAGGAATAGTATGGCTCATTAATTTTAGTTTGAAACAAAAATAGAAACTTATTTGATTTTAGAATGGATAATTTATGCCTATATTGAATACGGCATTTTTAAAATTATATTCACTCCACCATCTCATTTCCAATGGAAGCGCAGGATTGTAAGTTTTAAAACCCGTGTCAAACCGAAAAACAAAGAAATCGAAATCATACCGAAGACCTAAACCTGACCCGATAGCGATTTCAGAAAAATCTTCCAAGCTATCAAAACTCATACTGGGATCATTAACATCATCCCAAATATTCCAAACATTTCCAAAATCTAGAAAAACACCTCCCTTGAGGGGGCCGGTAATTGGAAAACGAAACTCTAAATTGAAAGCAATCTTAAAATTAGCTTCATTAAACTCATTAATATTGCTGCTGCTACCTGGGCCAAGTTTGTATGCTTTCCATGCTCTATTATCATTTGCTCCACCAGAAAAATACGACCGTGCAAAAGGCATATTAGTAGAATTTCCGTAAGGTATTGCGATTCCCGAAAAAGCATGGAATGCAAATACTCTTTCCCTTCCCAAAGACCAATGTTTTATATAATCAATTTCTGTTTTTATATATTGTGATGGACTAACACCCCCTAAGGTATTTTGATAATTCTCATTTCTATCAGCAATAGACGTCAAAAACTGGTTTAAAAGATTTCCAACCCAATCAAATTTCCAACGTAATTGATAAAAATTTTCATCAAATATACTTTCTTGACTATTTAAGTTAATACTAAAAGAAGAACCTAAGATTAGGTTGTTGGCTGAAAGGCGATCAAATCTTTCATTCACAGTATTTACAGTTTTATATGCATCTTCTTCTACATTTAAAGCTGATTCATTGTTAAGGATTAATTCTATAAATTGTGAAGCACCTTCGGGAATTAAAAGGTCACCAGAAAGATCTACTAGGTTTTCATCTCTATTGTATTCCTTTGCAATTTGATTTAATCGGTCATAAGAATTTTTATAAACATTAAAATAATTAGACAGGTTTCTATTATTAACAAATTCTAGATCAATTAGTTTAAATTGAATTCTTTTTCTCTTGTTTGACTGAACATCAAATTGGTAAGTACCCTTAAAAAACTGTTTATCCAGGCCTATATTTTCTTGAAGAGAAGTCCCGATTATAATCTCTGTTCTAGGTAACTTAGATGGTTGAATCCAGTTTTTTTTTACCCATGGTAATAAGATTCTTGGAACACTTAGTTTTAGATCGGCCCCTAGTTCAAATAAATTAAAGAATTGATCTCCATTTTGAGCAATATCTCGAGAGGCGCCCAAGGTATTTTTAATATTTAATTCTAAGATTTCAGTACCTCTAAATACATTTCTAATGCCTAGACCTCCGCCAAGTCCAATTCCAAAATCTTGAATATTGGAATGTGATAAATCCAAATCAAAACCAAGAGAAAATCTTTCTTTAGGACTTAAGTAAATTGATGTAGAAAGAGCATCTTCCTCCCCAGGGATCAATGAGTAACTTATACTTGGGTATTTAAAGTTTTTAAGATTTGTAAAATAACGGTAAGTTAAGTTACGATCTTCATCACTATATAACTTTCCTTTTTTAATTAAAATGCCAGAGGTAATAGTTTTAGGGCGATATTTTAGTTTCCCTTTACTTATTAAATTCAAATTATCATAAAAAACAGAATCGGTGTATTGAGACAATTTTTCTTTTAAACTTATTTTATCAATATAAATCGCAACATCTTTAATTTTAAATTTAGTATATGGAATTTTAACCAGGGTATCATTTAGTCTTTGTTGAATATTTTCAATACGAATATTTACTGGAATTTTCAAATCTTGACCTGTACTATCAATAGCTGCAGTAAATTGGATACTATTTTGTTGAAAATTATATATCCCATTATTTCTAAAAAGTAAAAATAAACGTTCTCTTTCTTCCTCAAACTTGTTTATTTCAAAGGCATCACCTTTCTTAATAATTTGATCTTTTTGGTTTGCCATATAAATTTCTTCCAGCTGAGGAGATTCAATTGAAGCAGTTATGGAATCTATAGAGTACCTATTTTTGGGGTCAATTTGAAATTTTAATATAATTTTTTTGTTATTTATTGGTTGAACTATGGTAAAAACCTCTGCGTTATAAAAACCTAAGTTTTTGTAGTATTGAATAATTTGTTTTTTTGAATCTGTGATTTTTTTATTGTTAAGTAATGCAGGTGGCTCACCTTTTTTTTTCAACCAGTTATTGAACTTTTCACCATAATTTCTCAGTGCAATGATTTGCTTTTTTGAAATCCATTTTTCTAGACGTCTTTTTCGATCTTTCTTTTTTTTAAGCCAACTTTCAAATTGTTCTATTGGTTCAGGATGTGAGGTTTCATATAAGATTTTACCGACAGGAATACCAAAAAACTTTTTGTTTGGGGAGGTTGAAATAATTAAGTTTACGGGATCATTTTTTAATAAACGGCTACCTTCATATACCTCGATTTTATCGATAATAGGTTCTTGCTTTTTAAAGGATTTAGTGCCCGCACACCCACCTATTAGGATTGTAACACTTAGAATAGTTAATTTTACAAGAGGGTGATACACTAAAATAAATTATAACATCTAAAATAAGTCATTTTTATGGTCACAAAGAATCAACTTAAAGAAATCCTTAAATTAAAACAAAAAAAACAGCGTATAGCTCAGGGTCTTTTTGTGGCAGAGGGAGAGAAAACAGTAGGAGAATTTCTTAATGCATCCTGGCCATTTAAAGGCTTATTTACAACAGGAAATTATTCTCATTCCAAAGCAATTCAGATTACTCAAACTGAAATGAATGAAATTACTCATTTTAAAAATTCTAGTCCTATTTTGGGTATTTTTGAGATCCCAAAACCTAAAATAATTAAAGAAACTCCCATTACTATTGTTCTGGATTCAGTTGCAGACCCTGGCAATTTAGGAAATATAATACGCTTATGTGATTGGTATGGTATTAATCAATTAATCTGTAGTTATAATACGGTAGATTGTTTTAATTCTAAAACAGTACAGGCTAGCATGGGATCATTAGCTAGAGTTACATGTAATTATAAAAAAGATATTTCAAAATATTTAGAATCTTTAAGAAAACCAGTTTATGGTGCAGACTCATCTGGAGTATCAATTTATTCTATTAAACTCCCAAAATTTGCCAGTTATGTTTTTGGTAGTGAGTCTCATGGAATATCTCAAAAAGTAAGCAACTTAATTGAATCTAAATTATCAATACCAAATTTTCGAAAAGAAAAGGGAGCAGAGAGTTTAAATGTAGCTTCAGCTGTAGCAATTTTTTTAAGTGAAATCATAAGGGATGCTTAATTATTCAAATGTAATAATAAGCGATACACCACGACTAAACATATTAATAATATTTCTTGTCCAAGGACTTGTATGTTTTTCTTCATCGGGTATTAATTCATTTTGAAAAGAGAATATACCACGCAAAGAAGGAGAAAATTTAAAGTAATAAAGGTAAAACTCAAACCCTAATCCTAATTCATAATTTAAATTTTGTGAAGTTGTTCTGAAAACATTACTCGCATTATCATCAGTATTTTTTTCATTACTAGATAAATTGAAATCTGAAGAAAAACCTACTAGTAAAAAAGGGCGAAAATTATTTATCCGCTTCGCATTTATTTTTAAATATACTGGAAGATGAATATAAGTTGATTTAATTTCTCTGTTCCTATCTGATTCGTTTTCGAATTCAGGAAATTCTGGATAGAAAAGATCTCTCTGATTATAATAAAGACCAGGTTCAAATCGAATATTGAAATAATCGTTGATCCTAATATCCCCAATAAGGCCAACATTAAATCCCTTTTTTTGAATAACAGCTATATCTTTATACATCAAATCTTTGTAATAGCTGTCTATATATTCAAATTTAAAATCATACTGGTTGATTCCCAAAAAATAACCATAATGAACAGGACGTTTATCAAAATTAGGTAGATTTATAATACGTTCTTTAACAAAAGGATATTGCGCTGAAAGACTATTTGCAAAAAAGCAAAAAAGCAAAAGCCAAATATTCTTGTAGTATTTAAGGTTTTTTCGCAAAATAAATTGAAGATACCCCAAAGGTTTGTGGGAAATCCTCTACATCTATAAACCCATTTTTTCTTAAAATATTGTTGAAAGTTTTCCCATTTGGAAAAGCAGTTGTAGAGTGATATAAATATCGATAAGCATAATTATTTTTTGACAACCACCTTCCTACAAAAGGAATTATTTTTCGTGCATAAATATTATATAAAATTTTAAAAAATGTGTTTGTTGGAATTGCAGTTTCAAGTATTAGAAGTATTCCTGAAGGTTTAAGTACCCTTTTTATTTCTTGAAGGCCTTTTTCTAGGTTTTCAAAATTTCTTGCTCCAAATGCAACTGTTACTACGTCAAAGCATGAATCTTTATAATCTAAATTTTCAGAATCTCCTAAGTGCATCTCAATACGATTTTCTAACTTTTTAGATATCACTTTCTTTTTACCAATGTTTAACATTTTTTCAGATATGTCTAAACCAACTATTTTCTTAGTTTTCAATTTTGCCAAAGCTATTACTATCTCTCCTGTACCTGTTGCAATATCTAAAATACTTTCATGTCTCTGCTTCTTAACAATGCTAATGACCTTTTTTCTCCATATTAAATCTAATCCAAAGGTAATTAGTCGATTTGAAGTATCATATGTTTGTGAAATGGAGTTAAACATGCGAGTAACTTGATTTTTTTTTGACTCTGGATTTTTTTGATTTGGTTTAACGGATTTTTTCATTTAGTCATAAAATGTTCTGGTATCAGCATTTTTTTATTAATATATAAATTAGGTATGATTTTGCATTGACAATAAAGATAATGATTCAATCATCATCTTAGCTTGTTGTTCTATACATGGATATCTAATATTCGTATATTTGTAATGTATTTCGATACAATTTTATGAAAATAATTATAGCTGGTGGAGGAGAAGTTGGGTTTCATTTAGCAAAGCTCTTATCTTTTGAATCGCTCGATATCACTTTAATAGACACTGACAAAGAGCGTTTGCATTATGCAGAGTCCCACCTGGACATTCGTGCAGTACCAGGAGATGCTATGTCTTTAAATTTAATGAAAGAGGCTAAAGTAGAAGACTCGGATCTTTTTATTGCCGTCACTGCTGAAGAATCGGTTAATATTACAATTTGTGCACTTGCCAAACAACTTGGTAGTAAACGCACCATTGCACGAATCTCAAATATTGAACTGATCAAGGCACAAGATTCCATTAATTTTCAAAACATTGGTGTAGATGAGCTAATTTCCCCAGAGGAATTAGCTGCTGACGAGATTCAACAGCTTTTAGATCAATCTGCTTTTTCAAATAGTTATGAATTTGAAGAAGGTGCTTTAACCCTTATTGGAACCAGTTTAGAAAATGATGTTCCCTTCGTAGGAAAAAATGTTAAAGAAGCAGCATCTATTTTTCCTGATGTACATTTTATGCCGGTTGCAATTCAAAGGAAAGGAACTCAACTTACTCTAATACCACGTGGAGACACTTGCTTTGAAGTAGGCGATATTGTATTCTTTATAACTTTAAAAGAGGGTGTAAAGGAATTATACAATTTAACAGGCAAAACCAAAGCATCTATAAAAAATGTAATGATTTTAGGGGGTGGTAAAATTGGTTATAACACAGCACGCGAATTATGTGAGAAAAAATTTAATGTGACAGTTTTAGAGAAAAATAAAAAAAAGGCTTTTGAAATTGCAGATTTACTACCTGATGCACTTGTAATTAATGGCGATGGTAGAAATGCTGAATTATTGGATGAAGAAAATCTTTCTGCGATGGATGCTTTTATATCAGTTACTGAAAACTCAGAGACAAATATTATGAGCTGTTTGATGGCTCATACAAAAAAAGTAAAAAAAACTATAGCTTTAGTTGAGAATATGGATTATTTTGAGCTTTCACATTCTATTGGGATTGATACGTTAATAAATAAAAAACTTCTCACTGCAAATACAATTTTTAGATATGTCCGCAGAGGAGAAGTTGTTGATATGACGAAACTAAGTAATTTAAATGTGGAAATACTTGAATTTGTTGTTAATGCGAATTCTGAGGTTGCTAATTTTAAAATAAAAGATATTGATTTTCCACGAACAGCCATTATTGGTGGGGTAATTAAAGAAGGAGAGGGTATAATTGCCCTTGGAGACTATACCGTTCTTCCAGGAGACCGAATTGTGGTATGTTGTTTACCTAGATCTATAAAGCGAATTGAGAGTTTATTTTTATAAAGTGGAGTATGCACCCTTTAAATTATAAAATCATAATATTCTTAATGGGGGTTTTATTACTCTTTAATGGTGGCTTGATGTTAATATCATCTGTGGTGAGTTTTTTTTATCAAGATGGAGCTACTTTTGAAATTTTATTTTCTTCATTAATAGTTTTATCCGTTGGTACTTTACTCTCGCTTTTTGGAAGAAAATATGAAAAGCAAATTCAAAAAAGAGAAGGATATATTATTGTCACACTTGGGTGGTTGATGATGACTATCACCGGAATGTTTCCTTTTATTTTAACCAATAGTATGGCCGATATACCTTCTACTTTTTTTGAAACGATGTCAGGCTATACAGCAACAGGAGCAACTATTCTTTCAGATATAGAATCTTTACCCGAAGGAATTCTTTTTTGGAGAAGTATGACTCATTGGATTGGAGGAATGGGAATTATCGTGTTAGCGGTAGCTATTTTACCTTTACTTGGAATAGGTGGTATTCAACTATTTTCTGCTGAAGCATCTGGCCCCAACAATGATAAACTTCATCCACGAATTACAGATACAGCCAAAAGACTTTGGTTAATTTATGTTTCCTTTACCGTTATAGAAGCAATACTGTTAAGTTTTGCTGGAATGTCAATTTTTGATGCTGTAAATCATGCGATGAGTACAATGGCATCTGGAGGGTTTTCCACAAAAAATAATAGTTTAGCTTATTGGAATCATTTACCATGGGTCCACTATATCATCATTGTATTTATGTTTCTTGCAGGAACAAACTTTGTCCTTAGTTATTTTGCATTTACTGGAAAAATTAAAAAAGTCTTCATAGATAATGAATTTAGAATGTATTTATTGCTTGTAATTATTTTTTCATTGATTGTTTTTATTGTCATATATGACAGTGTTAATTTAAATAATAGTTTTTTTGATAATTCTCAAATTTTTGGAAAGTTAGAGGGGTCATTAAGGCACGCATTTTTTCAAGTTATCGCCATTATCACTACTACTGGATTTGTAACAGCAGATTACACAGCATGGACTCCATTTTTAACTCTTATGTTTTTTGGTATAATGTTTTTGGGGGGATCTGCAGGAAGCACGTCAGGGGGAATTAAAGTAGTTAGACATTTATTAATGATTAAAGGTGGGTTACTTGAATTTAAACGTGCTCTACATCCAAATGCAATCATTCAAGCTCGATACAATGATAAATTAGTTGATCAAGAAATAATTGCAAACGTTTTGGCATTTTTCATTATTTATATGATTTCATTTATTTTAGGAAGTTTAATATTTGGATTTTTAGGATTGGATTTTGAAAATGCTATCGGAGTTGCAGCTGCAACGTTAGGAAATGTTGGTCCAGCGATTGGTGATTTTGGTCCAACTGAAAACTACAGTGAATTGCCTAAATCTGGAAAATTTTGGGCATCATTTTTAATGTTAATAGGTCGACTGGAATTATTTACTGTTTTAATTTTATTTACACCTTTCTTTTGGAAAAAGAACTAGTAATCATATTTATCTTTCCAACGAAGTTTTAAAAAATCACGAATGCTATTTTCCTTAGGATTTCTTCCTGGTTCATAAAATTTTAATCCATTAATTTCATCAGGTAAAAACTCTTGATTAGTAAATTGATTTTGAAAATCATGAGAATATTTATATCCTTTCCCATAACCAAGTTCTTTCATTAATTTAGTATGAGCATTTCTTAAATGTAAAGGGACTTTTAAATTTCCTGTTAAATTTATTTTCTCTATTGCATCACTAATGGCTTTGTAAGATGTATTACTCTTTGGAGAAGTCGATAAATATATAGCACATTCACTAAGAATAATTCTACCTTCTGGATATCCTACAGAAGATATCGCCTGAAAAGTACTATTTGCCAGAACTAGCGCAGTTGGGTTAGCAATTCCTATATCTTCTGACGCTAGTATCAACATTCGTCTTGCTATAAATTTGATATCCTCCCCAGCTTTGATCATGCGTGCTAGCCAGTATACAGCTCCATTAGGATCACTACCGCGAATAGATTTAATAAATGCAGACATAATATCGTAATGATAATCTCCATTTTTATCAAAAAGGATATTTTTTGTTTGAATAGTATCAAAAACAAGATTGTTAGTTAATTCGAAATACTTTTTGTCATGGGCTTGAATTATAAGTTCTAAAACTGATAGTAATTTTCGGGCATCTCCTCCTGAAATTTCAATTAAAGCATCAGTTTCTTTAATTTTCAGATTAATTTTTTTTAAGTGTATATCCCTTGTAAGAGCCTGTTTCAGAATCTTTTTTAATTCAGATTTATCTAATGGTTTTAGAATATATATTTGACAGCGAGATAACAAAGCATTGATAACTTCAAAACTTGGGTTTTCAGTAGTAGCACCAATAAGAGTTATAATGCCTTTTTCTACTGCATTGAGAAGAGAATCCTGTTGTGATTTACTAAATCGATGAATTTCATCGATAAAAAGAATAGGACTTTTACCGCTAAATAATCCTCCTGAATGTTCGGCTTTTTTAATTATTTCTCTTATTTCTTTTACCCCAGTATTAATTGCTGAGAGTTTGTAGAAAGGACGTTCCTTTTCTATCGCAATTAGTTCAGCTAGAGTTGTCTTACCTGTACCGGGTGGTCCCCAAAAAATTAATGAAGGGAACATTCCATTTCTAATTACTTGGGTTAGACTTCCTTTGGGTCCTACAAGGTGTTTTTGGCCAAAATAATCTTTTAAAGTTTTTGGGCGCATACGTTCTGCCAATGGAATATTCATAATTTAAATATATAGTTTTTATACTAGCTTCGTTGCCTTAAAATTTCATAAAAGATCACACCACAAGCCACAGAAACATTTAATGAGTCAATCGATTGACTCATTGGAAGCTTCGCTTGATCATCTAAAATTTTTAATAGGCCATTTGATATACCAACATCTTCTGATCCGAAGACTATAGCCAAAGGTCCTTTTAAGTCTTTTTCGTAAAATGTTTCGTCAGCTTTTTCAGTTATACCAATAGTCGGGACTTCATATGCTTTTAAAAAGTAAATTACATCTTTTAAATGATTTACTCTCGAAATAGGAACTTTATAAGCACCACCTGAAGAGGTTTTTACTACATCCCCATTTAAAGGTGCACTTTTACTATTTGGAATAAAGATAGCATCAACACCAACAGCTGCAGCAGATCTCAAAATAGCACCAAAATTTCGTGTATCTGTAATTCCATCTAGTAGAACAAAAAGTGGAGTATCTCTGTTTTTCATTATTTGTTCTAATAGGGGCTCCATTTCCTTTGTTTCTATAGCGGCAACTCTTGCAATTGCTCCTTGATGATTTTTTGATGTAAAACGATCTAAACGCTCTTTAGGAACAAAGCTAAACGTGATCTTATTTTCACGTAGCATATAAAGAAGTTGCTCAAAGAGTTTACTTTGGCTTCCTTTCAAAAGCCATACTTTATCAATTGGTTCTCCTGATTCTATAGCTTCTAAAATTGCTCTAATTCCAAATATTATTAAAGTTTCCATAATTCAAAAATAATTTAATTTCATTTCATAGAATCATTATTAATTAGCTAGAAATTTTTTAAAAAATTGATTTAAGATCTTTTTTATAATTTAATAGTACTTTTATGATGTACTTCTGTAAGTCTTTACATGCTTTTCTAGTGTGCCCAATTATATTGGTTAATTTGACAATACTTTTTGGTTGTACAGTTGATGATTCTTTAAAAGAGGAAACTTCAACTTACTTTGATATTTCAATTAAAGTTGAAGGCCAAGGAAAAGTTACTCCTGAAACAGGATTGTATTTTAAAAATTCATTAATTCTTTTTAAAGCAACTGCTTTTAGTGGTTACTATTTTGATCGTTGGATAGGCTTTGATGAAGAGATAGATATTGATCAATATAGTTTCCTTTTAAATCGAAATCTGACGTTAACTGCTGTTTTTCTTCCTATACCTGATTTGACTGATAATGTTTTGGTATTTGATCCAAAAGAAATTGATCCCAATCCAGTTTTCATGATAGAAAACGGGGGGAAATCAGCTTACTTAACATCAAAAACAGGAGAAAAGTTAAGGACCTGGAATTTTAATTCTAAACTTGGGAACGATATAGAATTAATGCCTGACGGAGGTGTAATGGGTATTTTTAAACCAGAAAGTGTATCCTTCTCTTTTGGGGGATACGGAGGGATTATTAAAAGGTTTGATTCTGATGGTTCATTATTGTGGCAATTCGAGGTAAATAATGAAACTGAACTTATGCATCACGATTTTGAAACCCTTCCAAATGGTAATATTTTAATATTAATTTGGGAAAAATTCTCTTCGGGTGAAGCTTTAAATATGGGTTTTGCTGGAGATGGTCCCATATATTTGGAGAAGCTAGTTGAGTTTATTCCTGAAACTAAGGAAATAGTATGGGAGTGGAGGAGTGCAGATCATCTTATTCAAGATTTTAAATCATCCGCCCAAAATTTTGGAATTGTTGCAAAACATCCTGAAAGGATTAATTTGAATTATTCAAATGTAGAAAATGGTGATTTAATGCATGCTAATGGTCTAACTTATGACCCTAAAAGAGATGTTGTTTTTGTGAGTGTAAATTTTTATAGTGAAGTATGGGTGATTCCACATCAATTTGATACCCAAGAATCAAAAACTGAATTAGGAAATCTCATTTATCGATTCGGGAACCCATTAGCATTTAATGGTGTGGGAGAACGTCTATTTTATAATAATCATCACCCTTCTTTAATAAATTTAAATGCATCGTCCTTGGATAATTTTTTAATTTATATGAATGGCTCCATGAGCCAGCAATCAAAAGTTTTTGAGTTTATCTTACCAGCTGTTTTTGATTCAAATCCCTTAAATTGGATTAATCCTAAAATAAATTGGACTTTTACTGATCCTGATTTATTTTCTGCTAAGATATCAGGTGCATATCGTTTACCCAATGGAAATACATTGATATGTGAAGGAGATTTTGGATATTGGGAAGTAAATAGTTCTGGAAGTATTGTTTGGAAATTTGATGGAGACACCACTTATTGGCGAGGTTACGTTTACCCAGAGTTTACTCAATAAAAAAAGGGATCTGATCATCCCGTTATAATTTTAAAAACTTTTTATTGGCAAACACTAAGAATTTTTTCTCCACCAGGGCCATTAGCTTCATTAAAACAATTTTGAGCTCTTGATCCATCTAATTTAGTATATGAAATCGTGTAAGATGTTTCTTCGGGATATCTCCCCACCATCCACTCCCATTTCATTGAAGATGCGTTTGATGGAATAGTTATAGTTGAAGAACCCGCATTGTCATCACCAGAGTAAGCCTCTAAAGTTTTGTTAATTTCAATCCCGCTGGTATATGGACTTGGCATAGCAAAATAATATATCTGACCGTCAAGGGTAAGTTTTACTCTACTATCTTGCCACCCATCACCATAAGAATCTTGCATACTTATGGTATAAATACCTGGTACAGCAGATCCATCTGTTACAAAACAATTAACAATTTTATTATATGCATAAGGTGATTTGAAGTAAGACCCTGTCATCGAACCTGTTACAGAATCATCTGAAAAAGATCTACCATTGGTTAGATTCAATTTAAGTCTGATTTTAACAGTACTTCCGCCAATAAAACCAACAAGTTTATCCACTTCAGTTAATCCTACTTGAAAAGTTGCTCTTGGAAGTCCAGTTGGACCAGATGAAAAATCTCCAGGTTGGAGTGTTTTGTATAGAACTTCTGATCCTCCGTCAACAGAAAGAAATATCTCAACATTTTGCATTAAATCACCATTTTCTTCGTCATGCTCCTCAATGGTTGCAGAAAAAATAGAAGTACTTTGATCATAATAATTATAGTTACCAGATGTTGAAATAGTTCTTAAAACAGCACCTTTTTCGAAATTATCAAGTACAAAGTTTACTGTATTGTTTGGATCTTCACAAGAATCAAATACAATAATTAAGCTTAAAAGACTAATTAATTTTTTCATATTCATTATTTTAAATTGTTTGGACCATTAGAATTCCAGAAGACACGTTCTGATTTTGCAGACTTTTGTGTAGCATTACTATTATTGTTTACATAATTTGCCGGGTAGTATTGAGAAAGTGGAAATTGTCCAGGGTCAGGCTCGATATTAGGCTGAAGATCTCTAGGATATCCATTTCTTCTATATGAGTTGTATGCATCTATTCCATTACCTGTCATTGAAATAAAGTATTCCGTTGACCACATATCTAATTTTTCAGATACAGAACCAGCAGCATTCCAATCTGAAGTAAATGCGGCTATATAAGCATTAACGTTTTCAGCAGAAATTTCAGGACCACCTAAATCGTCAGTTTTGTATAGTGCTTGCTCAAGAGCAATTAAGGTTTCTGAAGTAGGATCACCGCCAGTTGAAACATCAACTTCAGCATTCATGAAGTGCATCCACGACGAAAGCATTATTGGAGTAATTCCAGCACCACCAGCACCAGAACCATCAATAAGACCAGAAAAAGTTTCGTCATCATAAGCTCCACCAACAGGATAAATTCCACGAAGTGTTCTTAAAAATCCATCTGGGGGAATACCATTGTCATTTCCATGATCTCTACCCCAATAACCACTTGCTGCCTTATTTGCCGAATTAGTTGGAGCACAGAAAGGAGTTTGATCATTTCGATACTGGGGCGGAACATAATATCCTGGTAAACCACACTCTAACACTTCTTCGTTTGCAGCCGAATCAAAACCAGGAGTTTCAGATACCTGTCTGTAGAAATAATAATTAATTCGAGGATCAGAATTCCCAGCGTATCCATTTAACATTTTAAACATAATCCAGTTTGACATATATTCTCCACCCCCTGTAGAAGTATAATTCGATCTATAAAGTGGATGACGAGTATCAGGTGTCGCAGGACTTGTACCCCAAGAAAATTCAAAATCATCTGTTGGATCCTTAATGTAATTAGTAACTGCATTGTAACCAGAATAATCACCTTTGTTAAGCAAGGCTTTTTTCTTTATACTATTAGCAGCTTTGATCCATTTTGAACGACTTCCATTATAATAAAAGTCACCGTCAGGAACTGGGCCAGCAGTATTAAAATCTTGAACTGCTGAATCTAAAAGAGCTATGGCAGCATCATAGACAGCTTGGCCACCATCAGCAATTGGATTTAGAATTCCTTCAGCTCCTTGGAGTGCTTCAGAATAAGGTACATCCCCAAAATAGTCAACTAAAGTTAGCATGATGTAGGACTGAAAAACTTTACCCATTCCTATGTGATAGTTAAGACCTGCATCCTCAGCAAGAAGATTCATTAGACGAATATCTTCGAGCATTCCACGATATGCAGAAGACCAAATTCCATTCCAACTATCAGGAGAATAAATATTATTATAAGTTCTTCCATTCATATAATTGATACGGGTAAGTTCTCCACCACGATCTCCCATGCTGTTTACCCAAAAAGCAAAGTCAACTTGTATAGAATTCAAAAAGAAAGTAGCATCAGCTTGCTCAGGACTTAATGTATTTGGATTAGATGTAAGATCTAATTCTGTAGTCTCACAAGAAGCTAACAATAGCATTGTACTTAAAAAAAGACCTAAAATGTTTTTTGTATTTTTCATGTTTCTGTTTTTTTTTAATTTTTAGAATGTTAGTTTTACACTAGCACCGTATCTTTTAGCGCTTGGTCCGTTTAGAAAGTCAAACCCTCGTCCGTTACCAACACCTACACCTGCAATATTTGGATCAAAATTTGTACCATTAGGCATATTGATTGCATCATATAATAAATTAAATCCAGAAGCAGTAATCGAAATATTACCAAATGGAGTATTATCGAGTATACTTTTTGGTAAATTATACGAAAGAGAAACTTCGCCAAGCCTCCAATGAGTGGCATCATATATTCTCATTTCGTCAGGTCCGTATAATACATTACTAAAATAAAATGTTGAATTGTTAATTTGCTTTGTATTGGGTTGACCATTATTAACACCAGGAAGAATAAAACTCAATTCACGATCCAAAGTATCTGTGGTCAATCCACGACCTAAAAGAGTAGCTACAGTAGTGCTGTATATATCCCCACCAGCTTGGAAATTAAACAAAAAATCTAAACTTAAGTTTTTGTAAGAAACGCTATTACTTATATTGGCTATCCAGTTTGGATTTGCATCACCAATAATAGTAGGATCAAAAGTTTCATCGTAGCTTCCTTGATTGTTAACGACTAGTCCACCATCGCCTCCAACCCATCTTGAGTCCTCAATGGTTGCTCCAGAACGGGTAATAGAAGATCCAATTATAGAACCTAAAGACTCCCCTGGAATGGCAGCATTGCCTAATGTCCCGAAACCTGCATAGACAATTCGATCTGTATCTTCTCCTAAGTCAATTACAATTGCATCGTTTGTAGACCAATTTAATGAAGTTGAAAAGTTCACACCATCATTGCTTTGGATCCAGTCCATAGACAGATCTAATTCAACACCTTTATTTTCAATTAAACCAATATTAGTTTCTGTTGAGGTGTAACCTGTAGATGGATCAAGAGGTCTATTAATTATAAGATCATTTGTTTTCTTATTGTATATGGAAAGATCCATACCTAAACGATTATTCAAAAACCGCGCTTCGACACCAAACTCTATTTCATCGATACGCTCAGGCTTTAGATTTGGATTACCCAATACAGAACCTGAAGTATTCGATATTACATAACCTCCATTTTTAATAAATGATTGTGTGTCAAGATTAAGTGTGGCTGCAATTGGATACCCAAGTGGAAAATTTGCAGAAGTACCATAACCCGCTCTTACTTTTAGGAAGCTAATTGCATCACTCTTGATTTCTGGAAATGCTGTAGTAGGAATAAATGATGCAGATAAAGAAGGATATATTATTGATCGGTTTTCTTCAGAAAGATTTGATACCCAATCCTTACGTGCAGCAAGGGTTAAATATACATAACTTTTATAATCAATTTCAGCTTGACCAAAAGCTCCGACTATATTTCTTCTTTGGAAATATTGTAATTCGTCTTGTTGTTCAAAGTTAAAATGACGCAATACCCCGAATACTTGCTGACCTGTACTTCGAGTTCCATTTAGATCATATGTGTCACTTCGTGAATCAACCCCAATGTTAAAGGTTACTCCAAAGTCGTCAATATCATAGTCACCTGCAATGTTAATATTATGGTTATAAATTGATTTAGTGATATTCCATGTTTCATATATACCATTTCGATTTACAATTGAACCAGTTTTACCTCCTTTATTAGCATAATTAATATTATTCTCAGAATAAACGTCTAAGCCATAACGGTATGAAAGATTAATGTTGTCATTAATACCGTATGATATATTCGCCCCTCCAAAGACACGATTTGTGTTCTGAATATTAGCTGCATTGTTCACAGTCCATAGAGGATGTTGAATAGAGTTATTTTGTCTATAATAAATTGATTCACCTGTAACAGGGTTTTGATAAGGAAGCCCCATTAAATCAACACTTCTAGGGGTATAAAATACGTTTGCAAAGACAGAAGATCCTTCACCACTTACATTACTCCCATACCCAGCTGCTACCGGGGGTGTTTGAAATTTAGTTTGTGTAAAATTAAGAGTACCTCCTACAATAAATTTGTTTGAAAGCTGTGCATTCCCACCAAAACTTAGGGTATTTCGATTTACACTATTTCCTGGAGTAAAGCCAACATCTTCTAGATTACCATAATTGATATTATAGTTAACTGATCCATCGGACGAAGCACCCCTTAAATTTAAGTTGTTACTAAACACATGTCCAGTTTTAAAAAACTGCCCAACACTATCATAAGGTTTCCATTCGTATAGCTGATTTGGGTCTAGGCCAATTGCATCAAGAATTTGTGGGATTCCTGTCGCAGAACTAGCAGTGGTGTAGGGATGCCTCAAGAATCCTGGTGTTCCAGAAACTGTTCCGTTAATAGAACTTTGTCCACCCCATCCTGCAGGTCCACCTTCATCAAAACTTGGGCCCCAGTTTGAGAAAAACCATCCAAAGGCTTGATCAAATCCATTTCCATATTGCATCTGATAATCTGGCATAGAAGCAAATTCTACATTGAAGTAGGAAGAGTTGATTGTGATTTCATTTTTACTTGATTCACCGCCAGCAGAGCTACCTGATTTTGTAGTAATTAAAATCACACCATTTCGACCTTGTGTACCGTATAATGTTGCAGCTGCAAGACCTTTAAGTACACTTACTGCTTCAATATTATTTGGGTCAATATCTAAAAATCTAGAGGACCCATTATTACCATCTACAAAATTTCCTTGACTATTGGTTTCACTACTAAATGGGATACCATCAACGATAAATAAGGGTTGGTTACCTTGTGAGAAAGTATTAAAACCACGAATAACAATACTTGTGCCAGAACCAGATAAACCACTTTGATTAGTGATTTGAACACCAGAAGCTTTTCCAGTTAAAACTCGGCCAATATCTCCTTCGGCTCTTTGCTCTAGGGATTCTCTAGAGACTTCAGATACCGCATAACCTAGGGCTTTTTTCTCTCTTTTAATTCCCAGCGAAGTTACTATAACTTCATCCAGCTGATTTCCTTGTTCAAGAGAAAAGTTAATTTGATCTTGATTACCTACGATTACGGTAAATGTTTCATACCCCACAAAACTAGCTGAAATAGAACTTTCATCTTCAACAGTTATTGAATAATTACCATCAAAATCAGTTGTAGTACCGTTACTAGTGCCCACTTCTATAATAGTGGCTCCAGGAAGTGGTACACCCATATCATCAGTTACATTTCCTGTGATTGTTTTTTGACCCAATGTTAATTGAATAAAAAACAATAAAGAAATTCCAGTATATACATATTTCATAAAACCTAATTTAGCCAAGCAAAGTATAAAAAATTATTTAATATTTTATTTTTTATTACGAAAGCTTGGATAACATTCTTTAAAAGATAGTTTAACCTTTATCAATATAATTAAACATATCAATCACATCTTCTAAAGATTTTAAATTACTACCGCTATTTTTAATAAATGATTTTATTAAAATTGAATAATTCTTTAATTTAAAAAGTATTTTCTTCTTGGATAATTTTAATTGATTTAATTCTCCATTATCTATAGAATAATAGTATTCTGTTTTATCAATAAACCTAGCAGGGAATGATCTTTCCAAAGAGGTTCTTGCAGTTGTTGCCTCCATATAAATCTTATATTTTCTTTGATAAAAAGAAAAAATAACTCCATTAAATAACTCCTTGAGATATCCAACTGAGGGAGTATTATTTTCTGCAATAAATCCTAGGTATCGATATGTTTCATATCCAATTATGCAGCCAACCTTATTATTTTTGACCAATATTTTTTCAGAGTCTTTCGCCAATGGGTTTGATGACATTTCCATTTCATCACTGTAAGCGTTGTGACGGAGATATATCCTGTCTTTAATTATTTCACCGAAGTACAATACTTCAGCCAATTTAAATGACTCATCAAAATATGGAGTCCCTTTTATTCTGTTAATGACTTTTTTTTTAACTCCTATCCGATTTTTAATATTCTCATAGAGGTTATTAATTCTAAAATCTGATTGAACACCATTAATGCTAATTCCTTGTGAAATTAAAAGATTAAAATTAAAAAAAAATAGTAGCGCTGCACTTGAGCGTGTCTTCATAGTACTTACTGTAAGTGTTAAAATCTAACTTAATAACATTTAATTCTAGATGTTTAGAATTGATCAAGGCTTTTACCATAACCAAAATTAAACTAAAAAATATATAAATAAGGGCTTAATTAATTCATTATTAATAATATTTTTCAGAGCTTATATTGAGAATTTTTTTTTGGCTGATTAACATGAATTTTAATTTCAATAATTTTTATTTAAAAAAATGATTAAAATTTACAAATGAAGGCTTGAAAACACGAAAAAAAAAACTACATTTGCACGCCCTTAAAACGGAATTTTAGAAATTATTTATGCCAACTATAGCACAACTAGTAAGAAAAGGAAGAATCAGCATTACTAGAAAAAGTAAATCAGCTGCATTAGATTCGTGTCCACAACGACGTGGAGTTTGTACGCGTGTCTACACCACAACTCCAAAAAAAACCAAATTCGGCAATGCGAAAAGTTGCACGTGTTAGATTGACGAATGGAAAGGAAGTCAATGCATATATACCCGGTGAAGGACATAACCTACAGGAACACTCGATAGTCTTAGTTAGGGGTGGACGAGTTAAAGATTTGCCAGGAGTTCGTTACCACATAGTTCGTGGAGCTTTGGATACTGCTGGAGTTGAGGGACGTTCACAGAGACGTTCAAAATATGGTGCCAAAAAGCCTAAGAAATAAACAGGTAAGATATTTACTACTATCCCATGAGAAAAAAACAAGCAAAAAAACGTCCTTTATTACCTGATCCAAAGTTTAATGATCAACTCGTTACTAGATTTGTGAATATGTTAATGTGGGATGGAAAAAAATCAACAGCATTTAAAATTTTTTATGATGCGATTAACATAGTAGAGGAGAGAAAACAAGATGAGGAAAAAACTGCATTAGATATATGGAAAGATGCACTTTCAAATGTTATGCCTCATGTTGAAGTGCGCAGTCGAAGAGTAGGAGGCGCTACTTTCCAGATTCCAATGCAGATTCGTCCAGACAGAAAAGTATCCCTTGCTATGAAGTGGTTAATAAGTTTTTCTAGAAAACGCAATGAAAAATCAATGGCTTTGAGGCTAGCTAACGAAGTTCTTGCAGCATCCAAGGAAGAGGGAGCTGCTGTTAAGAAACGTCAAGACACTCATAAAATGGCTGAAGCAAACAAAGCATTTTCACATTTTAGATTTTAACATAATAAATTATTTATTTTTCTTAGATGGCTCGAGATTTAAAATATACTAGAAACATTGGAATTGCCGCTCACATTGATGCAGGAAAGACGACAACTACAGAACGCATTTTATTTTACACTGGTGTTAGCCACAAAATAGGTGAAGTTCACGACGGGGCAGCAACTATGGATTGGATGGAGCAAGAACAAGAGCGTGGAATTACAATTACGTCTGCAGCAACAACTTGTACATGGAATTTTCCTCAGGATCAAGGAAATCTTACTGAAAACTCAAAACCTTATCATTTTAATATAATAGATACACCGGGCCACGTTGATTTTACAGTTGAGGTGAATAGGTCTCTTCGTGTATTGGATGGACTTGTTTTTTTATTTTCAGCTGTTGATGGAGTAGAGCCACAATCAGAAACTAATTGGAGATTAGCTGATAATTATAGAGTCCCTCGGATTGGATTTGTTAATAAAATGGATCGCCAAGGTGCAAATTTCTTAAATGTAAGTACTCAGGTTCGAGAAATGTTAAAATCAAATGCTGTCCCAATAGTTCTTAATATCGGAGAAGAAGAAGATTTTAAGGGAATTGTTGATTTGGTCACTAACAAAGCAATTGTATGGCATGATGATAGATATGGGTCAACTTTTGATGAAGTACCTATTCCTGAAGATATGTTAGACGAGGTTAATAAGTATAGGGAAGAGTTAATTGAGGCTGTAGCGGAGTACGATGAGAATTTACTTGAAAAGTTTTTCGAAGACCCTGATTCGATAAGTCCAGATGAAATCCATCAAGCACTCCGTGCGGCCACTCAAGATATGAGTATTATTCCAATGATTTGTGGTTCTTCTTTCAAAAATAAAGGGGTTCAATTTCTTCTAGATGCCGTCTGTCGTTATTTGCCCTCTCCAGAAGACAAAGAGGCTATTGTAGGAACTAATCCAAACAATGAAGAGGAGATTGCCCGAAAGCCCTCGGTAAACGATCCATTTTCAGCATTAGCCTTTAAAATTGCAACTGATCCTTTTGTTGGTCGATTAGCTTTTTTCCGAGCATACTCTGGACGTCTAGATGCTGGATCATATGTACTGAATAATAGATCTGGAAATAAAGAACGTATTTCAAGAATTTACCAAATGCACTCCAACAAACAAAACGCTATCGAATTTATAGAAGCCGGAGATATTGGAGCAGCTGTTGGTTTCAAGGACATAAAAACAGGTGATACACTATCAGCTGAAAAAGCTCCTATTGTCCTTGAAAGTATGGACTTCCCAGATCCTGTCATTGGTATTGCAGTTGAGCCAAAAACTAAAGCAGATGTCGATAAACTTGGAATGGCTTTGGCAAAGCTAGCTGAGGAAGATCCCACCTTTCAAGTAAAAACAGACGAAGCCTCAGGGCAAACCATCATATCTGGAATGGGAGAATTACATCTAGATATCATTACAGATCGTTTAAAGAGAGAATTTAAAGTTGAAATCAATCAAGGTAAACCTCAAGTGGAGTATAAAGAAGCTTTAACAGCTCAAGCTAAGCACAGAGAAGTTTATAAAAAACAAACTGGAGGTAGAGGAAAATTTGCTGATATTGTATTTACCATTGAACCTGGTGAGGAAGGGAAACCTGGTTTAGAATTTATTAATGAAATTAAAGGAGGTAATGTGCCAAAAGAATATATCCCATCTGTAGAAAAAGGATTCAAAGAAGCAATGAATAATGGTCCACTTGCAGGGTTTGAATTAGATTCGATGAAGATCACTCTACATGACGGCTCATTTCACCCAGTGGATTCTGATTCTTTGTCATTTGAACTTGCAGCAAAATTAGGTTTTAAAGAATCAGCTAAATCTTCACGTCCAGTGATAATGGAACCAATCATGAAATTAGAAGCATTAACTCCTGAAGAAAATATGGGAGACATAGTTGGAGACTTAAATAGACGGAGAGGTCAAGTAAATTCAATGGATGATCGTGCTGGGTCAAAAGTTGTTAAAGCTGAAGTTCCATTATCTGAAATGTTTGGATATGTAACATCACTCAGAACACTTTCCTCAGGACGTGCAACCTCTACAATGGAATTTTCACATTATGCTGAAACTCCATCTAATATTTCAGAGGGAGTAATATCAGAAGTAAATGGAAACAAAGTATAAAGAGAAATCTCATGAGCCAAAAAATTAGAATCAAATTAAAATCATACGATTACAACCTTGTAGACAAATCTGCTGATAAAATTGTAAAAACAGTTAAAACTACTGGGGCTATCGTGACGGGTCCGATTCCTTTACCAACTCATAAGAAAATTTTTACTGTTTTAAGGTCTCCTCATGTAAACAAAAAATCACGTGAACAATTTAAACTATCCTCATACAAAAGATTGTTAGATATTTACAGTTCGTCATCTAAAACAATAGATGCTTTGATGAAGTTGGAATTACCAAGTGGGGTTGAAGTAGAAATAAAAGTATAAGTTACAAATTAATCATTATTATAAATAAAATTATGTCTGGGTTAATAGGAAAAAAAATTGGTATGACTAGCCTTTTTGAGAGCAATGGAAAAAATATTCCTTGTACTGTATTAGAGGTTGGACCGTGCATAGTTACCCAAGTTAGAACCAATCAGATCGACGGGTATGAAGCGATTCAGCTTGGTTTTGATGACAAGACAAAAAAGCAAGTGTCTAAGTCAGATAAGGGACACTTTTCAAAAGCTAATGTGACGCCAAAAAACAAACTTTTTGAATTTAAGAATTTTGATCAAGAATTTAATTTAGGTGATACAATCACAGTAGAGCATTTCCAAGAAGGGGACTTTGTTGATATTTCTGGAATATCAAAAGGGAAAGGATTTCAAGGAGTAGTAAAGCGTCATGGTTTTGCTGGAGTTGGACAATCTACTCATGGACAACACAACAGACTGCGTGCACCTGGATCTATTGGTGCCGCATCATATCCAGCACGTGTTTTTAAAGGAATGCGTATGGCTGGACAAATGGGAAATAGTAAAGTTAAAGTGCTAAACTTAAGAGTTATAAAGGTACTACCTGAAAAAAACCTTCTCATAGTCAGAGGCTGTGTTCCAGGACATAAAAATGCATATGTAATAGTTCAAAAATGATGGAATTAAAAGTATTTAACATTAAAGGAAAAGAGACTGGCAGAAAGGTTAAACTTAATACGGCTGTTTTCGGAATAAAACCTAATGATCACGCTATTTATTTAGATGTTAAATCACACCTGGCAAACAGACGTCAAGGAACTCACAAATCTAAGGAGCGTTCAGAAATTAAAGGCAGTACTCGCAAGATTAAAAAACAAAAAGGGACCGGTACAGCTCGTGCGGGCAGCATCAAAAACCCAATTTTTAGAGGAGGGGGTAGAGTATTCGGTCCTTCACCTAGAGATTATAGCCAAAAAATCAATAAGAAGGTGAAACGATTAGCTCGTAAATCTGCCTTGAGTATTAAGGCCAAACAGAAATCAATAGTTGTTTTAGAAGATTTTAAATTGGATAAGCCTCAAACTAAAGACTTTATAAACATCCTTGAATCACTTGGTCTTGCAGAGAAAAAAAGCTTATTGGTCTTGGCTGAATTGAATAAAAATGTATATTTGTCATCTCGTAATTTAAAAAATTCTAAAGTTATAATAAACTCAGAATTAAACACTTATGGAATATCAAATGCTAATAATTTAATTATTTCTGAAGCAGCTATTGCGGGAATTGAATCACTTTTGAATCGTTAACCATGAGAATATTAATAAAACCAATCATTTCAGAAAAAGCTACTTTAGGAAGCGAACTCCGTAATGAATTTTCTTTTTTGGTAGATCCTAGGGTAAATAAACTTGAGATAAAGAAGGCTGTAGAAAAGATTTATGATGTTAAGGTAGATAAAGTTAGTACAATGAATTACGGGCCTAAGCGAAAAATTCGCTACACTAAAACTGGGTCCCAAAAAGGTAAAACCAATGCAAGAAAAAAAGCTGTTGTACATCTTGCAGAAGGAAGTTCAATAGATTTTTATAGTAAATTATAATATCGTTAGATGTCAGTAAGAAAATTAAAACCGATAACACCTGCCCAGCGATTTAGAGTAGTAAATGGTTTCGAAGCTTTAACCACTGATAAGCCTGAAAAGAGTTTATTAGAACCTAAAAAAAGGTCGGGAGGGAGAAACAATAAAGGCAAAATG
>CACLGW010000014.1 GCA_902606525.1 uncultured Bacteroidota bacterium
CGAGTATAGAAACAGTTGTAGTTGGCGATCACAATTATGGAGAAGGATCCTCTAGAGAACACGCAGCAATGGAGCCAAGATTTCTAGGAGTGAAAGTGGTAATCGTGAAATCTTTTGCTAGAATTCATGAAACCAATCTTAAAAAGCAAGGGATGCTTGGAATCACCTTTGAAAACGAATCAGATTATGACTTAATAAAGGAGGACGATACTTTCAATTTTATCGACTTAAAAGATTTTGCTCCGGGGAGACAGATTACAATTGAAGTACTTCATTCTGATGGCTCCAAAGATCTAATTAAAGCAAACCATTCCTACAATACCCAACAAATCGAATGGTTTAAAGAGGGTTCTGCACTAAATTTGATAAAAAAACTAAACGCAGCTTAAACACAAAGACTAGTTTGGAGACAAAAGGGTCTTTTTGTAAGTAGCAGATTTAATTTTTTCTTTAGAAAAATAAACAGGGAAGTATTTGTCCTCGGACCAATCTTTGAATAAATTTCTATAGAATGGACTATCAGGATTTCCTGATTGACCAGGGGCATTTGTTCCTACACTTGCGTCCCAGTCGCCGGTGTTGACGATCATTCGAAAACTTCCACCACTACTTTGTCTATAATCTGAACCAGTTGACCCAGGCGTGTAACTATTACCACCTCTTGGAAGCGGTCCTAAGTTTAGTTTTTCAGAGAATTCTTTTTTTGATACTTCCCCTAAAGCGTGAACCATGTAGCTATGTTTGTTATTTCTTTGACCGTACATCCAATTTCTAGTATCCTCACCTAGACGGCTTTTCAAGTCTGCTATTGCAGAGGTAAAAGTTTTTTTAACAAATTGATCTCTTTGCTTTACATTTAAAAACATCATTTCAGGTGACTCAATCCAATCGATAATTGTTTTTAATTGAAGCGAAGTAAAAATTGATTTTACTTTACCGGGGACAAATCTATCAAAAGCATAACTCATTATTTCATTTTCCCAGGCTACATAAATTGCAGCTTCAATAGAATTGGGTGTCAATCTAAAATCCCAATCTAGTAGTTTTTGTTTTTGTTCATTTTCATAACCTTTGAATGAAACCTTTTCAAGGTAAGGCACTAAAGTTTTTGCTGGTAATGAAGTCACATCGACTTGAAGCTTTTTCATATCCCCGATAGTCAGACTATCACTTGATCCTAAGTATTCATTTACTCTGTCACCTCTATAAGGATCGGACCAAGTGAATCCTATTGCATCCCAATTTTTATAATCTGAAGGGGTCAGATTTTGATTAGCTGTTGCAATGAAATCTTTATTGGGATTTAAAGAATTTGGTTTTTCAACAATAGGTAAATATCCACTCCATTCATATTTTCCATTTCCAAGAACAGGTACTAAGCCACTAAAGTTTTTTCTTATTGGAGCGATACCCACAGCTTGCCATCCAATATTTCCGTCAACATCAGCCCAAATCATATTTTCCCCAGGAATATTGCTATATGAGCAAGCTTCTCTGAACTCTTGCCAGTTTTTTGCCTGGTCCATTCTCAGTGAAGCAAGATAGGGAGAACCTCCAGGTTCTAACCATGCACATCTAACAGCAAAAGCTTTAAGTGCCTTTTTATTAAGGTACGTAATAGGGCCATGATGGGTATAGTGGAGTTCAATTTCTCTATCAGGCTCACCTTTAACACTTAGGGTTTCTTTAATAGTTTTAATGTTTTTCCACTTGCCGTTATGCATATACTGAAAAGGGTTTTTTGGATTTAAGTCATACTGGTATAAATCTTCTCCATCCGTTCTAAAAACTGTTAATCCCCAGGCACCATATTCATTATGGCCTATAGAAATTCCAGGGATTTCAGGCTCACCACCTCCTATAACATTCCATCCAGGGGCAACTAAATGAGCCATGTATCTTAGGGAAGGAACTGCTATGGTACGATGAGGATCATTAGCCATATAGGTATTTCCATCAACAGTTTTTTTACCGCTTAAAACCCAATTATTGCTTCCAATATCTAAAGACTTCGAAGACAAATCATTGAACCTATTGATAAATGAAATAGCCTTTTTATTTCTATATTTTTCTATCAGATGTTCTGGTTTAAATTCAACAGGATTTCTATAGGAATTATAAAGTTCTAAGAGGTCTTCAAATAGAAGAGAATGATCAATTTTTGGATCTAATCTGATATTTGGATCTTTGGGATGAAACCACATCAAGTCTTTTACTTTTTTTTCACCAATTAGAGCCACTGTTCTGCCAATTTCTAATTCATCTTCAATGTTTCCGAGAAGTCCTTGATGACGTGAAATAACGACTTCTGGGGTCCATTTTTCAGGAATAATATCCAACATTTTAAATGGAAGTGGAAGTTTTTCAGGAGTCTTTAAAATATCCAAAATATAGTTATTTACTCCTTCTACATAAGCTTCAATAATTTCTTTTCCCTGAGGGTGATAATGATTAAGTTCCTTATTTATATCTCCTCTGTACATAAAAAGTCTTGTGCCTATATCTCTTTTGATTTCGTCAGGCCCTAATATTTCAGCGATGGATCCCGAAGCTTGTCGGCGCCAAATCTCAAATTGAAATAATCTGTCCCTAGCAGCGGTATATCCCTGTGAAAAAAAAAGGTCGTGTTGATTTTGTGCATAAATATGGTTAATGCCCCATTTATCACGATACACCTCAACAGACTGTTTAATGCCGTCAACTTTTATTTCTTCTTTGGGGTAGGGCTCATTTTTTAAGCAACTAAGGCATAAATAAAAAAGGCTAAATAAAAAAATACTTCGCTTATTAAAGTGCATCAGAAGCTTTTATAAATATCGTAGTTAAATCAACATTTTCCATATCCGGGTCCAATGGGAACATAGGTCTTTTAATCCTTTTGTAATCCAAACGCTCTAAATCTTGATCAACACCACCCGGGGTAAGAGCCATAATCCAGTCACCACGGATGTCATAAAGCTCAGGAACTAGATAACCGATTTTTACAATAAGAATGTCAGTTTCTCTTGGGTTTAATCCCAACTGAGTAAAATCCTTTTCCCTGTGATAGGGCTTTCTTTTTTTGGTAACGATTACTTTTAAGCTACCCGTTTTTATAACTACTTCTGTTTCTGCATGAATATCCCCTTGATGAATTGCCTCTACAACTCCACTTAATAATATTGGAGGAGAATACCTATCATCTACTTCGGCACCAACATAGGCAGAAACTTTATTTCCAACACCTACCTTCATCGCTTTTTTAATCATATCAGGGCCAGGGATTGAGGCATAAATAAGTTCTGGACCTGAAGATTTTTTGAAAGCCTTCCTTTTTAACAGCTCACGCAGTGTCCACGTGACATCTCCCGCACCTCCAGCTGTTGGATTGTCACCCATGTCACTTATGATGTAGGGTTTTTTATCTGATTTTAAAGCGTAATAAAGACTTGTTTCAAGATCTGCAGTTGGTGCTACAAATTCAAATTCATGCCGAACATCCCAAAAGGCTTTTGCTAAACTTTCTGCATTTTTACTCACGGCTTCCTTATCATCACCAGTAACCATAACAACACCGTGATTCCTAGGCTCATCTGCCCAGGCATACCCTACCCATATAGCAGCATCAATAACACCTTCTTTTTCTGTTACAGGTTGAACCTTTGCATAAAGACTCTTTCCAGGTTCTATTCGTGTACTGGTTTTTTCACCTGGTAGTAAAATAGGTACTGGAATCCATGCCTTATATTTTGGTTTCCCTTTTCCACTTATTAATCGTTTCAATAGATTATCAACAGCACGTTGTTTTGATTCTAGTGCATCTTCATGAGGTGCTAAGCGATAGCATGTAATAAGATCACTGTGCTCTGCTAAGCGCTTTGAGACATTTCCGTGAAGATCCATAGAAGTAGAGATAAGGGTTTTAGTGCCAATTAATTTACGTACCTTTTTAATAAAATCTCCCTCAGGATCATCAACTCCTTCTACGCTCATAGCCCCATGAATATCAAAGAAAAGCCCATCTAGAGGCAATTCATTTTCTAAAAGAGATAGTGTTTGTCCAACAAGTGAATCATAAGCTTTTTTTGTAACAATACCTCCTGGAAGAGCATGGCCTCTGAGAGTAGGAGCCCAATCCGCAGCTTTTCTTTGTGGACTTTCTTTACTCAAAAAGGGATAATAATCAAAAACTTTTTCGCCTTTCCTTGCTAAAAATGCTGAAGCTTCAGTTTTTGCAGGAGAAAAAGTACTGGACTCAATCGCCAAACCTGCTATCGCAATTTTAGGTTTTAAAGGAGTTGACTCGCAAGAGAGTAGAAAAATGAGAGCAAAAAATAATGGAGAACTTGTAATTAAAAAACGCATAGTACTATAATGATTTAACTTAAAGATAAAACTTTCAAAGGCAATTCAATAAAAAGCTAAAGTTAAAGTAAGAAAGAATAAATTTTAATGTCCCCTCAAGCTTTCCTTTTTTATTTAAATAACTATCTTGAAAACACAAAAAAATTGAATTTATAACAAGGATAAGGTAAAAGATGAGACAAATTTTCTTTTGGTCACTTGTGGCCGCACTAGCTGGACTACTATTTGGTTTTGACACTGTGGTCATTTCAGGTGCGGATAAAAAACTCCAAAATTTATGGCAATCTTCAGATGCTTTTCATGGGAGTGTAGTTATGGCAATGGCACTTTGGGGGACAGTTGTAGGGGCTCTTTTTGGAGGATATCCCTCACAAAAGTTAGGGCGAAAAAAAACATTAATTTGGGTTGGAATACTCTACACCCTATCAGCTGTTGGGTCTGCCCTAGCAAATGATCCTATTAGCTTTGCTGTTTTTCGATTCATCGGAGGATTAGGAGTTGGAGCGTCAGGAATTGCAGTTCCAGCTTACATTTCTGAAATTGCACCTGCTAATAGCCGAGGGCGACTAGTAGGACTTTACCAGTCTAGCTTGGTTTTGGGAATTTTACTTGCATTTATCTCAAATTATCTTTTAATTGATATAGGGGAAAATGCTTGGAGATGGATGATGGGAGTTGAGGCGTTTCCAGCTTTTCTGTATACTTTTTTATGCTTTGTAATTCCTAAAAGTCCAAGATGGTTAATTACAAAAGGTCTTTTAGAGGAGGCTAAATTAATATATCAACAAATTGATCCTAATGGCTCTTTCGATAATTTGGTTAATGAGATAAATGAAAATACTGATGCTAAAAACACCTCTGAATCTATCTTTGATAAAAAATATAGCTTACCGCTAAAGCTGGCTTTTTTGGTTGCTTTTTTTAATCAGCTTTCAGGAATTAATGCTTTTCTGTATTATGCTCCTCGTATTTTCGAAGAAGGAGGATTAGGAGAAAGTACATCACTACTGAGTAGTATTGGTATTGGTCTTACAAACTTAATATTTACATTAATTGGAGTCTCTCTTATAGATAAACTAGGTAGAAGAAAATTAATGTATTATGGTTCTTTTGGTTATATTATTTCTCTTTCACTAGTGGCATGTGCATTTTTTTTTAAATGGGAAGGAATCTTAATTCCTATTTTTCTTTTTGTTTTTATTGCGTCACATGCTATTGGTCAGGGTGCGATCATTTGGGTATATATTTCAGAAATTTTTCCAAATCACCTGCGTAACTCTGGACAATCATTTGGGGTAAGTGTACACTGGGTGTTAGCTGCTATTATTCCTTCTTTGGTGCCTCTTTTATTTGCTAGTATTGGACCTGGTGTTGTATTTTCCATTTTTGCTGGATTTATGGTATTACAGCTTTTGTTCGTCCATTTTATGATGCCTGAAACCAAGGGGATTTCTTTGGAAGAACTAAGTAAGAAGTTAGTATCCTGAAAAATGATCGATAGACAAAACCTAATACTAGTATTAACCTTTCTTATTTTTTCAGCTTGCAATTATTTTAAAAAATCATCAGATAAAATTTCCATGAACCAAAAAAACCAAGATGAAATAAAATACCGCCCTCAAATTCACTTTTCACCAAAGGAAAACTGGATGAATGACCCTAATGGGATGTTTTATTATAAAGGGAAATATCACCTTTATTTTCAACACAATCCAAATTCGAATGTCTGGGGACCTATGCATTGGGGGCATGCTATAAGTGAAGATTTAGTTTCTTGGCAACAGCAGCCTCTAGCACTTTTTCCAGATGATCTTGGAACAATTTTTTCAGGAAGTGCAGTTGTGGACCTTGAAAACACTTCAGGTTTTGGTACAATAGAAAACCCACCAATAATTGCTATTTATACTAATCATAACTCGAGAGAAGAAAAAAATGGATCAAAAAAATTTCAAAATCAAAGTATTGCATATTCTTCAGATGAGGGGCAGACCTGGACTAAATACAATCAAAATCCTGTGATAGAAAATCCAGGAATGACTGATTTTCGTGATCCTAAAGTCTTTTGGTACGAAAGACAAAATAAGTGGGTACTTACTTTGGCAGCTGGACAACAAACACAATTTTATGAATCTAAAGATTTAAAAAATTGGAGCTATTTATCATCTTTTGGAAAAGGGATTGGAAAGCATAAAGGAGTTTGGGAGTGTCCAGATTTTTTTGAGCTTTCAGTTGAAGGTTCAAAGGAGACTAAGTGGGTTCACTTAGTCAGCATTAATTCAGGGGGACCAAATGGGGGAAGTGCAACACAATATTTTGTTGGTGACTTTGATGGGACAAACTTTTTTGTAGATCCTTATTTTGAAAATCAAATGAAACTCAATCATAATTTTTGGACTGATTTTGGTAAAGATAATTATGCGGGAGTAACATATTCTAATTGGAAAAGTGAAAAGAAAGGGGTTCTATTTCAAGGCTGGATGTCTAACTGGCAATACGCAGGGGTAGTCCCCACAACCACTTGGAGAAACGCAATGACGCTTCCAAGAGAGCTTGAATTATTCAAATCAAAAAAAGTGCTTTATCGTCTGCGATCTAAAAACATTATTTCCTTTGAAAAATATACATCCCAAACTATTGAAAAACAAAAAATTGATTTAAATAAAAATAATCTTCTAATTTCAGAGGGGAAGATAGATTTTTCGTCTGCTAAGGTTGAACTTGAGATTCAAAACATGAATGAAACGAAGTATAACTTCATTCTTTCAAACAAGAATGGAGATTCTTTAAGCTTTGGTTATGATCATAAAGAAAAGTTATTTTTTGTTGACAGAAGTAGGACTGGAAATATTAATTTTTCAAAAAACTTTGCGCTAAAACCCTCAATTGCTCCGCGAATAAAAAAAGACGGGAACCTAAAAATGGAGTTTATTTTAGACAAGTCCTCAATAGAATTATTTTATGATGAAGGGATTTCAGTAATGACTGAGATTTTCTTTTCCAATTCACCTTACGAAACATTATCTTTAAATTGTTTAGGTGCTGGATCAAGTTTGAGGAAATTCAAACTCCAAGAAATAAAAACTGAATAAATAATTTTAAGCTGGTTGAATACCCTTGTTAACTTATGAAGATTACTTTTTATAAAGTACGATTAAAAAAAAGATTTCCTTTAGCAATAAGCAGGGGTGTTCGTTCGGACTCAGAAAACCTTTTTATAAGATATGAAAAAGAGGGTATCACAGGTTGGGGAGAAGCTGCACCTGGAAAGTCAGAAGGAGCTGAAAGTATTATTAAAGTCAAACAGTCAATTGAAAAATTTATTTTAACAGGGATTAATAATTCCTCAATTCAAGAGCTTTATGATCGTTCAAGAGAACTGAAAATACCTCCATGCGCTTACGTTGGTTTAGACACTGCACTTTGGGATTGGCAAGCAAAAAAAGAAGGTCTACCATTATATCAACTTTTAGGTTTTCCAAGACCCAAAACACATACATCTGTTACTATTGGAATTAATCCCCCTGAGGTAGTTAAAGAACGAATTCCAATTCTACTTGAGGGTACAACGGTGAAGTCTTTAAAAATTAAATTGGGATCTGCCGATGGAATTGAAACCGATAAATTAATGTTTGAGCAGGTAGTTAAAAGCACTAAAAATTATAATGTAAAGATTCGTGTAGATGCAAATGGAGGCTGGAATCTAGGTGGTGCTAAATATATGATGCAGTGGCTAGCCGATAGAGGAGTGGATTATGTAGAGCAACCACTTAAAGAAGGAGAAGAATCTATTTTAGAGGAACTTTATGAAAATAGACCAGTCCCTATTTATGTCGATGAGACCTGTCGTTTTTCAGAAAACATTTCTAGTTTTGCTCACTGTGTTGATGGGGTAAACATGAAATTAATGAAGTGTGGAGGAATAACAGAGGCCCTTAAAATTATTGAAACTGCTAGAAAATATAAATTAAAGACAATGATTGGTTGCATGAGTGAATCTTCGGTATCAATTGCTGCTGCAGCTGCACTAAGTGGAGGCCTTGATCATATTGATCTTGATTCTCATTATAATTTGGCTCCTGATCCTTCTCTTGGAGCTCCAATGGTAGATGGAGTTACCTTGCCTCCTGATATTCCTGGACATGGGGGTGAATTGAAAAAAGAGTTTTATGCTTAATTCTAATTCAAGAGTTGCTGTCTACATGGAAGGCCACATTGATAGTGACTATGGTAAAATGGGTATGGGTATTGTTCGTTATTTAAAAAATCCGATAGTGGGTGTCGTTGACAAAGCCTTTGAAGGCAGATCTATGAAAGAGTTTATTAATATTTCTAGGGATATTAAAATTTATGGAAATCTTCAAGATGTCGTCGCCTTAGGAGCAGAGGTATTAATACTTGGTATTGCGCCTTCTGGAGGAAGAATTCCAGAATCTTGGAATCAAATTATTGAAAAGGCGCTTGAGGCGGGTTTAAATATAGTCAATGGTCTTCATGATTTGTTAAGGCCTAAATGGCAAAAAAAAATCAAAAGTAAAGATCAATGGATATGGGATGTAAGGCTACCTCAATTTATTCCTACAATAGCAACAGGAAAAGCTGCTTCACTTTCAAATAAAAGGGTTCTTTTTATAGGAACCGATATGGCTGTAGGTAAAATGACCTCTGCCCTTGAATTTTATGAAGATCTAAAAAAGAAGGATATAAATGTCGGTTTTGTCGCAACCGGACAAATTGGAATTACTTTAACAGGTAATGGAATACCACTTGACGCATTTAAGATTGATCATGCATGCGGTGCTGTTGAAAAAGTAGTTGTCGAGCAAGCAGACAAAGAGATAGTAATTATTGAAGGTCAAGGGTCTATATTACACCCTGGAAGTTCTGCGACATTACCTCTTATGCGAGGGAGTTGCCCTACACATCTAGTATTATGTATGCGTGCCGATAAAATGACATTAAGAAGTCCAAAAAATATATTGATACCAGACTTAAATAAATTTATCGCTTTAAATGAAGACCTTACAAATGTTATTGATACTTATCCCAAGGCTAAGGTTATTGGTATTTGTGCTAATACCAGTATGTTGTCAGAAGAAGGTGCAAAAAACTTTATCACTGAAATTTCTAAAAAAACGGAATTAAAAGCCACAGATCCTGTTCGTTTTGGTGTGTCTAATATTTCAACATATCTGCTCGATAATTAATACATCTTTTTGCGACTCACCTGATTTTTTAAAGGAAGACCTTTTTCAAGCTGACTGAAGCATTTTAAAACTTGTCGCGTACTTTCTTTAGGATAAGTCAAGCTGGCAATATGTGGTGTAATTTTTACTTTAGGATGATTCCATAAGGGACTATCTTTAGCTAATGGCTCTTTTTCAAAAACATCTAAAAAAGCACCTGAAAGTAAGTCCATATCTAAGGCTTTGATAATATCTTTTTCTATTTGAACATTCCCCCTAGAAACGTTGATTAGGTATGTGGGGTGCTTTAGCTTTTGAAACAATTCATAATTTAAAAGCCCATGAGTTTTTGGGGTATATGGAACTGTACAAATTAAGACGTTAATTTGCTCTATAAATTCTTTAAACTCATTTCCAAAGAATGAAGGGAAAGCTGTTTTTTTGGAAGAATTTGAATATCCCACAACACTAAAACCTAAATCGTGAATTTTATTAGCAGCTCGCATTCCTAAATATCCAATCCCCAAAACACCAACTTTTACTGGACGCTCAATAAATTCGAATTGAGCCCAGTGTTTTCTATTTTGTGAGGATTGAAATTCATAAAAAGAGCGGTGATGATTTAAAAGCGCCATTAATATGTAATTTGTCATTGAAAATGCCATTTGTGGATCAACGACTCGGCAAATTGGAATATGTTCGGGAATAGTGTCGTCTTTTAATATATGATCAACTCCAGCACCCATTGCAAAAATAAGTTTTAAATTTTTAAAGCTTTTAAGAGATCCTCTTGGTTGATTCCATACCATAGCACAAACGACTTCCTCAGCATAATTTGAATCCTTTCCAATTACCAATGGAATATGAGGGGCGATTTTCTCAAAATTATCTTTCCATTTTTGAGTCGGTATCGGAGGTGCTATAATGGCAAAACGCATAAATTGAAGGTTTGTAATTGCCTGCTAAAGATAGACTAAATTTGTTTTTTGTTTAAAATATTAGAGTAGATGTAGTATATCTTTTCAATAGTATTTTAAATCACTTGACTTATTTACAGTGATAATCAGCAGCACGAGTGGCAATTTGATTATTTGGTTTTACATTGACCTTATAACCAAGAGAGTTGGCCCATCCTTTTGCAGCAGAAATTAACTTATGAGATTCAAAATTCTCATCTCCATTATAATCCATATCGATCTCTAATTTTATAGCCATTTTTTGAGTCATCCATTCTGCGACATCAATACTATATTCAGCTTCTTTCCATAGACGAGTCCACATATCACGGATTATTTTTTTACTTGATCTACTTAAAATATAGTGTACTCCTCTTGTTCCCAGGCGATAGGCTATAACTGTGGTATAATGGGTTTCTTTATTAATATTTTGAGAATCAGTCCCAATATGAATTTCTGCATAGGGGTAATTTTTAATTACCTCTAGTGTGTGATTTACAGGGTCTACACGTTCACCTTTGATATTTTTAAAAAGCAGCATAATCAAATTTAAAATACTATTTTGGTAATAACTATATAATATTTGGTTTATGACAATGATTTTGTTCAATATTTGTAACGCTTCCATTTTGATTGTTTGGATAGCTATTCTTTTTTTTCCTAAAACTAGCTTATCAAAACACATTATTTTTTTCCCCTGGATCCCATTGGCAATTAGTTTTTTTTATATCTATTTTATAGTTGTTTCTGGAGGACTTGCCAGTGCAGATTTTTCATCTTTGGAGGGGATAGTTAGTTTGTTCAAAAAGGCAACTCCTGAATCAGCTGCCGCTGGATGGTTACACTATTTAGCCTTTGATTTTTGGGTAGCTACTTGGATTATAAGGCATAGTCAAAAAAATAGGATAAAACATATTTTAATTATTCTACCTTTACTATTTACTTTTATGTTAGGACCGGTAGGAATTCTAATTTATAGTTTTATTTATTTTGGAAATAAAAAATTTAGGGCTGTGGCCAATTAAAGGAAATGTCTTGCTTTAAATTAGGATGAAGTGAATTTGCTACAGGACAAGTTAGAGCAACATGCTCTAGTATATTCCTTGTTTTGGAGTCAAACCTTTGGTTAAATGTGATATCAATTTTAATTTTTATTATTCTTCGGGGATCTATTCCCATTACTTTATTAACTGTTGCATTTATTCCTGTTAGGTCAATTTGTAAATCACGTCCTTTAATTCCCATTATTGTTAATAAGCAAGATGCTAGGGCAGTTGCTACAATATCAGTTGGAGAAAAAGCCTCTCCTTTTCCTTGATTATCGATTGGAGCATCAGTAATTAAATTATTTTTTGAAGCCAGATGAGTGGATGAAGTTCTTAGGTCTCCTAAATATGTTACAGTACTAGTCATTTTAAAATATTTTTTGGTATAAAAGGTTTCCTATATGGGTACTTAACCCCAAAAGGAATGGGTAAATAAAAAAAAGCCAAATTATGTCTTTAAGTCTAACTTGATTCCAAAATGTGAATGTTTCAAGCATGCCTTGAAGGAAATCATACCAAGTTTTACATTGAACTTTAGCGGCTAGTGCATTTGAAGCAATTGCTCCTATAAGTATAATAAAACCGATAAAATATAAACGAATCATTATCAAAAATAAACAACTTTGATTACTATTATGTAATTTAGAAATAAACTCTAGCTATGAAATATAAATGGCTACTTAAAATCATGCTATTAATAATTGCAATTCTTGGTTTCGTTGTTGTTGGAATTATGTACACTAAACTTTCTTTTATTGATTGGCCATATTTGATAGGAGGGATACTCTTTTTAGCTTTTGGAGTTTTTTTCCCAGTTCAAGGAGAAAATAATTTAAATAAAAAATGATGAAAAAATTTATTTTGGGGTTTACAGCCTTTATGACTTTTATCTCCCTTCAAGGGCAGAGCAAAAAATCTATTAAAAATGACATTCAAGCCACAATTGAAGGGCAAAAAGAAAACCTTATAAATATTAGCGATGCAATTTGGGAAGCTGCCGAGACATCTCTTGAAGAATTTACATCCTCTAAACTTTTGATGGATTATGCTCGTAAAAATGGTTTTGAGGTTAAAGATCATATTGCAGATATTCCCACAGCTTTTACTGCAAGTTATGGTTCGGGAAAACCAGTAATTGGTATTTTAGGAGAATTTGATGCGAATGCTGGGATTTCTCAGAAAAGACAACCGACAAAAGAGGCTAGGATACCTGGTGCCGCTGGCCATGGCTGTGGACATAATCTTTTTGGGACGGCCAGCCTAGGCGCAGCAATAGCAATTAAAGAGCAAATTGAAAAAGGGACACTAAAAGGAACTGTTATTTTTTATGGGACTCCTGCTGAGGAAACTATTTTTGCAAAAGTTTGGATGGTAAGGGAAGGTGTATTTGATAATTTGGATGTCTGCATGGATTGGCATCCAGGAGATACAACCGAGTCCGGAACACAATCGAGCAAGGCGCTAGTGGACTTTAGGATATCTTTTAAAGGAAGTTCGTCGCACGCTTCATCTGACCCTTGGAATGGAAGAAGTTCAGTAGATGCCATGGAACTTTACACAACAGGATTAAATTATTACCGAGAACATATAGTTCCAACTTCTCGAATTCATTATCATTTCGAAAAAGCTGGGGATGTTGTAAATGTAGTACCAGATTTTGCTAAAATTTGGACTCGTCTTCGGGGCAATAGTGTTGAAAATGTTAATGTTTTATACGATAGAGCATTAGATATTGCAAAAGCTGCAGCATTAATGACTGGAACTACTTATGAGACAAAACTTGTTTCAGGGATATATGAGATTTTAGTTAATAGAACCGGAGCTGAAATAATGCAGAAAAATATGGAGCTTCTTGGAGATATTAGTTACACTTCTGATGAAATTTCTTATGCAAATACAATTTTAAAAGAAACTGGAAAGCCTCAAATTGGAATTGATGGGGAATTAAAGCCATTAATGCCAACATTTCCTGCTACTGGTGGTTCAACAGATGTAGGAGATGTTAGCCAAGTTGTTCCTGTAATAAGAATGTCTGCTACTGTTGCAGCAAAGAATGGGCCTTGGCATTCTTGGGCAGTAGTTGCTTGTACAGGAATGTCTATTGGGCATAAAGGAATGATTTATGCTGCTAAAGCATTGTCAATGACAATGGCAGACTTATTTAAAGAACCAAAGCTGGTTGAAGCCGTAAAAAAAGATTATATAAAAAATAAGAGTCCTCTGGATTATGTGCCTAGAATTGATCCTGGCCCCCCTACACTAGAGTAAAAAAATATTTCGACTTAATTAAACCATTTCCTTTTTCTCATTTCATTTTTTACATGATTTGAAAGGTAAAGAAGGCTAATCATGTTTGGGATACACATTAATGCGAAAGATAAATCAATGATTCCTATTACCACTTCTACCGTAACTAAAGCAGAAAAAATAATACTTCCAATGTAAAAATAGTTATAGTAATTACCCCATTTTATTTTTGTCAAATATCCAAAGCATTTTACACCATAATAAGAATAGGTAAATAGGGTTGAGATACCAAACACAAAAACCATAACAAGTAATAGTATATCACCGAAACCAAAGAAAAGGCGCCTAAAGGCTTCAAGGGTTAGAACAATTCCATTGAGCCCTTCAACCTTGTAAGCTCCACTGATTATAACAACAAGGCCTGTTATCGAGCACACTAAAATAGTATCAAGAAAAGGGCCCAACATTGCAACTAATCCCTCATCTGTTCCTTTTTTACTTTGAGATTGTCCATGATACATAGGGGCGTTTCCAATTCCACTTTCATTAGAAAAAACAGCTCTTCTAACTCCCAGTATAATCAACCCCCAAAAGCCACCTGTAATAGCACTCTTAAAGTTAAAAGCTTCAAAAAAGATAAGTTCAAATGTAGGAATAACTTCATCTAAATTGGAAAAGATCATGTAAAGGCCCATAAAAAAATAAAGCCCAACCATTACAGGAACCAAGCTTGAAGTGACTCTAACAATAGATTTTAAACCTCCAAAAATCACAAAAGCACTAACAATGGAAAGAAGAGCCCCGATAATTAACTTCCACTGAAAGTCACCAAAAGCCAGGTATCTATTAGGATCTAAAACGTTCATGAATGTCTGTGTTAATTGATTTGCAGTAAAGGCTGGGAGAACTCCAAAAAGACCAGCAATAGAAAACCAAATAGCTAATGTCTTTCCCCATTTTTTCATGCCTATTTTCATGTAGTACATTGGGCCACCTAATGGTTCTCCATCTTCTTGGGCTTCTCTAATTTGAACTGCAAGGGTACAAGAGTAAAATTTAATAATCATTCCAATTATAGCAGTGATCCACATCCAAACTAAAATTCCAGGCCCTCCCATATGAATTGCTATAGCAACTCCAGAAATATTCCCCAAACCAACTGTAGCAGCAAGGACAGCAGAAAGCGCTTGAAAACGAGAGATACCTTTGTTTTGCTCTTTGGAAAAAAGTAGCTTAAATGCCTTTTTGATTTTTAGTAAAGGATAACCCCTACTATGAAAACTTAAATAAAGCCCACCTCCTATAACGGCAAAAATCATTATCCACTCTAGGGGTTTAATCAAGTTTTGTAAAAGTAGCTCTAGGTAAGAGATCCATTCTGCCATATCGAAAAATATGAATTAATTTTTAGTTAGAATTAAAAAATAAAGCTTACTATTATATTTTCATTGAAATATTTTGATTTGATTTAAAAAACAATAAACTTTATTGAAAAATCAAAGAAAATGCACACACGAAGAGATTGGCTTAAAGCATCAATGGGTATAGGAGGGCTATTATTATCACCTTATTCATTAATTACAGCAAAAGAAAAAGAGAACTTTAGACCTCGAAATTTAGAATCAACAGTTAGATTGAGTTCTAATGAGAATCCCTATGGACCATCCAAAAGGGTATTAAATAGAATTAAGGATTCCTTTGAATATGGTTGTAGGTATCCTGGAAAATTTTCAGATGAACTTGCAGATATTTTGGCTAAAAAACACGGTGTTAGCTCTGAATCTATTATAATAACTGGAGGTTCACGAGAAGGATTGAAAATTACAGGTTTGACCTATGCTTCAAAAGGAGAAGAAATTATTACCGGATATCCTACATATCTCACTATGATGAAATATGCAGAAAATTGGGGAGCTTCAATTAATTGGGTTCCAGTTGGTGAGGATAAAGGATATGACTTAGATGAAATCGAGAAGCGTATCTCTTCTAAAACATCATTAGTTTTTCTTTGTAATCCTAATAATCCTACTGGAACAATTGTCCCATCAAAAAAACTTCTTGATTTTTGTAATGCTGCGAGCAAAAAAACTCTAGTCTTTTCTGATGAAGCATATTATGATTACATAGAAACTCCCGATTATCCAAGTATGATTGGTGCTGTTAAACGTGGAGAGAATGTTGTTGTCTCAAAAACCTTTTCAAAAGTCTATGGGATGGCAGGATTAAGATTAGGATACCTAGTTGCAAAACCTGAAATTGCTAATAAAATACGTAAAAATCTTGTTGCCGATAGTAATATTCTTGCTATTGAAGCAGCTAAAGAAGCGTTGATGGATGAGAGTTTTTATAAATTCTCTGTAACCAAAAATAAGCAAGAAAAGCAACGTATATATAAATTATTGGACTACCTAAAATTGGATTATATAGCCTCACATACAAATTTCGTTTTTTTTCATTCGAAGAAGGATATTAAATTGCTAGGATCAGAAATGTTAGCAAAAGGAGTAAGTATTGGACGTCCATTTCCCCCTTTTAATGATTGGTGCCGAATAAGCACAGGAACTTCTGATGAGGTTGACTTATTTATAAAGGCAATGCTGGAGGTATACGAGAGCTAAGATTATTTTTCTTTTACTATTATATAGGTTGCTTTGACCCCAGTGGCTAGATTCCAGCGATTGGAGCCAACTAATTTGCCATTATCGTCAAATACGCGAACTTCAGCTGTATTAGGTCCAGATGCCCCTTGATTTAAGGCAACAAAATCAATTTTATTAAAGCCCATAACCAAATCAATGGAAATACTTTTAAATCGTTCTTGGAGTAATACCTGGGATACAACTTCCACATCATTAAGCATAATACGAATCAAGTCGCCATCGGGAGATTCATGGTCTCTTACAGCAATTTGAACAAACTTGCCATTATTTCGGAAATCACCTAGATATTGATCAGTTTTAAATAAGTTCGGATTTTTTTCATTTTCAGGCTTTCGGTTTAATTTTTTTAAATATTGTTTGCCTGGATCCAAAAACTGTTCATTTTCCCCAAATCGAAGTCGAGGATTATTAATATCGTTTTTTGGGTCTTCAAACTCTATTTTAGGATTAAAGAAATCCTCTGAAAGGAATGACTTTTCTTTTTTAGGCTGAAGTAAACTGGGACCCTTTTCTTCAGATTGTGGAAAGAAAATTTCTGGGGATTTAGCCGATTCGACATTGTTTTGACTCCAACTCTTAACCAAGTTAAAAATTAAAAATATTAAAAAGCAAACTCTAGAACAGGGCATTATTTAATGTTTCTAATCACAAACCTAGTAGTAAATAAAATTAAACTCAAGTGTTTTAACAACTATTTAATTTCGAAAGTCCTTTTTTATTTACCTTTAATAGAATCAAAAAAATAGTCTTATGCAAATTGCGACCCTTGATTGGCTTATTATTTCACTTTTTTTTATAATTACTCTAGGAATTGGAATTTATGTCTCAAAATCTTCAGGTAAAAGCGCAAACGAGTTTTTTCTTTCTGGAAGAATTATGCCATGGTGGCTTTTGGGTTTATCGATGGTAGCAACAACCTTTTCAACCGATACACCGAACTTAGTGACAGATATTGTTCGGACTAATGGAGTTTCTGGGAATTGGGTTTGGTGGGCTTTCTTAGTTACTGGTTTGTTAACGGTTTTTGTATATGCTAAGCTATGGCGTAAATCAAATGTAAGTACTGATCTAGAATTTTATGAGTTACGTTATGGAGGAAAACCAGCAAGTTTTTTAAGAAAATTTAGAGCAATATACTTGGGGATTATATTTAATGTAATTACTATGTCAGCAGTAACATTAGCTGCGATTAAAATTGGAGGCATTATGCTTGGCTTACAGCCATGGCAAACAGTAATTTCAGCTGGATTGGTCACAGTAACTTTCAGTGCTATAGGAGGTTTTAAAGGAGTTGTTTATACAGACGTTGTTCTCTTTTTTGCTGCTATGGGGGGAGCTATTGGAGCTGCAGTTTATTTGGTAAATATTCCAGAGGTTGGCGGAATAGATGCATTACTTAATAATGAAAACGTTGCTGGGAAAATATCTATTCTTCCTGATTTTGGAGATCGTGAAGCATTAATTACACTCCTAATTATACCCCTTGCAGTTCAGTGGTGGAGCTCTTGGTATCCAGGTGCAGAGCCAGGAGGGGGAGGTTATATCGCTCAGCGTATGTTTGCAGCAAAAGATGAAAATCATGCAATTGGTGCTACCTTCTTTTTTAATATAATGCACTATGCACTTCGCCCTTGGCCATGGATTCTAGTTGCATTAGCTTCATTAGTTGTTTTTCCTGATCTCGAAAGTATTCAAAGCGCCTTTCCAAATATAACAGCTGATAAGCTGGGAAATGATCTCGCATATCCTGCCATGTTAACCAAGCTGCCGTCAGGGCTTCTGGGATTAGTTTTAGCGTCTTTAATATCTGCATATATGAGTACTATATCCACACAATTAAATTGGGGTTCATCATATATTGTTTATGACTTTTATCAAACTCAAATTAATCCGAAGGCTTCTCAAAAACGGTTAGTTGCTGTGGGAAGGATCTCAACAGTTTTGCTAATGGTTTTAAGTGCACTTTTGGCTTTATTACTTCAAAATGCCATGCAATTATTTAACCTACTTCTTGTTTTTGGAGCTGGCACAGGTCTTATATTTATTCTAAGGTGGTTCTGGTGGAGGATCAATGCTTGGAGTGAAATCACTGCGATGGTAGTGTCAGGACTAATTTCTTTGATTTTCACAATACCATCTGTGAAGACATCTTTTTTTGGAACAGATTCGCTAATGCCAAGTTGGGCAGAGTTCCCTTTTGTAGTTGCAGTTACAACCAGCTTATGGGTGCTGGTGACATTAATAACACCCGCTGAAGATCAATCCGTATTGCGTTCTTTTTACAAAAAGATTCAACCTGGAGGACCAGGTTGGTTTAAAATTGTAAAAGAAGCTCGAAATGAATCAATTGAATTAGTTGACGAAAAAGAGGGCTGGAGTGTTCCTTCAGGAATTATTGCAATGTTACTCGGCTGTGTTATGATTTATAGTATTATGTTTTGCACAGGATACTTTATTTATGGAGATTATAAGTTAGCATTTCCGCTTTTAGGAATATCCCTAGTCTCCACACTTTTATTAATTAAAATATGGAAAAATGTAAAAGTACTTTAAATCTATCCTAAAATTATACCCGCTATTGTAGCGGACATTAACGATACTATTGAACCAGCAACCATAGCCTTAAATCCGAGTTCAGTTAAAAGCTTCCTTGTTTTTGGAGCGATAATACCAATTCCTCCAATTTGGATGCCTATGGAGGCAAAGTTTGCAAAACCACAAAGCATGTAGGTTGCCATAATTACAGATTTTTGATAACTAAAATGAGTAGGACTCATAAAGTTTTTAAGATCAACTAGCTGTGTATAACCGACAAATTCACTTGCAACTAATTTGACACCTAAAAGTTGCCCCATAAGGGCTATATCCTCAAAAGCTACACCTATAATCCACATTAAGGGAGCAAAAAGATAACCTAATAAAAACTCAATTGAAAAACTTTGATAAGGTGTATTAATTGATATCCAATTATTAATTCCAATTATATTTCCTAAGCCAGAAAAAATACTACTTATCATTGCAATTAATGCAATAAAAACTAAAAGCATAGCAGCAACGTTTACAGCCATTTTGATTCCTTCTCCAGTGCCTATGGAAATTGCTGATAATAAATTAGAACCAATTCTATCATTTGAAATACTTATGTCTGTTTTTATTTCATCAGTTTGTGGGTACATGATCTTAGAAATTACAACTGCTCCTGGAGCAGCCATTACTGATGCAGCTAAAAGACTTTTTGCAAACTCCAACTGCATTAAAGGATTATCTCCCCCAAGAAAACCGATGTAAGCCCCTAATACACTTCCTGCAACTGTTGCCATTCCACCTACCATAACTAAAAAAATTTCCGATCGATTCATTTTTTCTAAATAGGCTTTTATCATCAAGGGTGCTTCGGTTTGCCCCAAAAATATATTTCCTGCAACAGAAAGACTTTCAGCTCCTGATATTTTAAATATTTTTGTTAAAGCCCATGCAAGAAAGCCGACTACTTTTTGGATGACTCCAAAATAGTATAAAATAGAACTTAATGCGGAAAAAAATATTATAACAGGTAATGCTTGAAAGACAAAGATAAACCCATAAGTTTCAATATTACCAAACTCTCCTAAAAGCATCTTTGTTCCCTCTCCTGTATATTCTAATATCTTTATAAAAAACCCACCCATCGTTTCAAAAACAGTCTTTACCAAGTTGATTTTGAGAACACCAATTGCAATAGACACTTGTATAAATAAACCAATCCCTACTGTTTTCCAAGCGATAGCTTTTCTATTATTACTTAAAATATAGGCTATAAATATCAAAAAAAAGATTCCTAAAAGACCTCTTGAGAAAGAGGTTAATGAAAGGCCTGAATTTGGAATTAATTCCATAAAATTTAATATAATAAGATAAAGATAAGAATTCACATATCTTTGAAATAAGAAATTATTTATTGAATGAATATTCTTACAAGACTCATTTTACTGCTCCAATTTATTAGTTGTGGTAGTGAAAACTCAGAATCCCAATCAGAAAAATCTTTGATAATTAGTCCTGTTAAAAAATCTACACAAACGCCTAATAATAATTCAACTTCTAATATTGACTCAAGTGAAGAAGTTACTAAATACTCTGGGTATCAGTTGGTTTGGAATGATGAGTTTAATTATGAAGGAGCTCCTTTAGATGAAAAGTGGCATTTTCAATATATTCCAATAGACCAGGGGGGTTGGGCAAATAATGAAAAACAGCATTATACTAAAAGGAGGGAGAACTCTTTTGTAAGAGATGGGACTTTAAAAATAGTAGCGAAAAGGGAACTATATACTTATAAAGGGATTAACAAGTCTTATACATCAGCTAGATTAAACTCCAAATTTGACTTAAAATATGGACGTATTGATGTAAGAGCTAAACTTCCCAGTTCAAAAGGAACATGGCCTGCAATATGGACCTTGGGGACAAATATTGGAGAGATTGGTAATTATTATGGAAACTCTGAGGGAAATGTTGGCTGGCCTGAATGTGGTGAAATTGATATCATGGAACAGGATGGAACGAATAAACAACTTCTATATGGCACCTTTCACTGGTCTGATACTGTTGGGCGACAGATTTCCTCAGGCTTGATTAAAGATCTTTCTTCCTTGGGTATCGCTGATTTAACTTCTGAGTTTCACATATATTCTTTAATATGGACTTCTGTCTCAATAAAGATTTATATAGACAATCTTGTTGTGTCAGAGTTAGACAATACTGCTTTGGTTCCTTTTGATAATCCTCATTATTTACTTTTGAATATAGCTATGGGAGGGAATTTAGGTGGAGATATACCTAGTAATTTTAAAGAAGACAAAATGGAAATTGATTATGTTAGGTTCTATCAATAATAAAAATTTATTGAATTTAAAATTCAGTATTTAAGATTTTTTGAATCATCTCAACGGTTGTAATAAGCTTAATTTTATGGACACTATCTATGTAATCACCTTGAGAAATTTTATTTTCTAAATATTTAAGTAATTCTTGTGAAGATGGGTTTTTCATTTTATAGATTTATAGGAACCTCGATTAATAAAATTCTGCTATTAGATTCTATTTTAATAATAAATTTATCGGTATCCCAAAGGCCTAAAGCATCTCTTTTCTTTAACGATTCTTCTGCTATCTCGGCGGCTCCGTTGATAAGGAATGCATAAACACCATTACCTTTTTTATTAATATTATATTCTAATTGTGTTGGTTTATCAAAGTCTCCCATGTGAAACCATGCATCTTGATTAATCCACATTTCTCTTCCCTTTGAATCGGGTGTAATTATAGGATATAAGGCATTAGTTTTTTTAAGGCCCAAAATGTTTTTTTGATCGTATCGGGGGGCGGTATTTTTTTCTTTAGGTAAAACCCAGATTTGAAGAAGATTTACCTCTTTTTCTACACTATTATTATATTCACTATGATATATACCAGTACCTGCACTCATGACTTGAATCTCATCAGCCTTAATTATACCAGTATTATCCATACTGTCTTTATGTTCTAGTGCTCCTTCAAGGGGGATAGTAATTATTTCCATATTATCATGAGGATGTGAGCCAAAACCCCTTCCAGGGGCAATGATATCGTCGTTAAGTACTCTGAGTGCACCAAACTGAATTCGTTTGGGATCAAAATAATTACCAAAGCTAAAAGAATGCTTAGCTTGAAGCCATCCGTGATTCACTTTTCCACGATTAGATGAAGCATGATATATTTTTTTCATAAGAAATGGTAACTGTTGTATGTACAAATGTAATGGTTATTTTTGACTCTTTTTTTCGTTTAAAGATTTTTTGGTTTTGACTAAAGAATCAATCAAGTTTTTTTTAGAGTTAAAATACTCAATAAGGGTTTTAATCTTGGCTTCATTTTCTTGCTTTTCTGTTTGTTTTTGTTTTTCTTCGGCAATTGTATTTTTAATTTCCATATAAGTTGTAGCTATGAAGCCAATTATAATTGCAATACATATAATGTAAGCTATTATCTCTTCTGTATCGGAGAGGTACATAATTCTTTATATTTGCACAAATTTAAATAATAGGATCTAGGATGAAGATGTTAGAAGGGACAATTTTACAGTTTTTGTGTTTAAGTATTATTTATATTTCCCCAAATTTTGTAAAATCACAAAATAAAAGTAAGACAACTACAATTACTCTTCGAGAGGTGTTGCTTGAAGCTCCTAAAACAGAAACACCATCAAGTGTTTTGCCCATTTCTTTTAGCACTAGAGATTTATCTTCATTTCAGGGTATTTATCAGCAACTTTCCCTTCAAGAGTATTTAGGTTCGGTACCTGGGTTGTTTACTCAAAATGCCAATAATTATGCACAGGATCTGAGAATTTCTTTGCGTGGCTTTGGTGCACGATCTGCTTTTGGAATAAGGGGAATAAAGATTATTGTAGATGGTATTCCCGAAACTACTCCCGATGGTCAAGGGCAGTTAGATAATCTTCCACTAGGGATATTAAAAAGTTTTGAAGTAATTCGTGGGCCCTCGTCAAGTTTATATGGAAATGCTTCAGGCGGAGTCATTTATCTTAATACATTGGACAAACTTAAAGATCAGAAAGCAAATTTTAAGACAAGTCTTGGAGCCTATGGATTTCAAAATTATCAGTTGAGCACCTCTTTGGATAATGGTAAAACGGTTGCTTTGATTTATGCAAACAGAATTAAAAGTGATGGCTACAGAATCAATAGTGGTTTTGAACAAAACCTTTTTAATATTAAAGTTAAACAGCTAACTTCCGCCAATTCAACCATTCAGTTTCAGCTGAATTATACTAATAGCCCAAAAGCAGAGGATGCAGGAGGGTTGACTCTTGAAGATACAGAATCAAATTTGACTCAGGCTAGACAACGTAACTTGGATTATGACACCTATGAGAGGATTGATCATTTTAAAACAGGAATTCGCTGGCTTCAGTCTTGGGGTAGTCGATGGGAATTAGATACTTATGGTTTTTATTCCTTTAGAGACTTTTATGGTAAGCTACCCTTTGAAAATGGAGGAATTATTGATCTTAATAGAAATTATTTTGGTATTGGAACAAAATTAAAATACAAATACGAAGGACACCAGTGGCAGATCGGTATAGAAAATTCTCAACAGCAGGATCAACGCGATCGATACTTAAATTTAAAGGGCATACAAGGCACACAGAGTTTTTCACAGTTAGAAAGTTTCAGCAGTTTTGGGATATATATTTTGGATGAGGTACAATGGAATAATTTACTTCTAAGGACTAGTTTAAGATATGATGATTCACGTTTGGGAGCAGATTCAGTATCTGAAGATCGGGTATATCAAGTCTTAAATCCAAGTATCGGATTGAGCTACGCCATATTAGACAATCAAAGGCTGTTTGGTAATTTTTCTTCAAGTTTTGAAACCCCTACTTTATCTGAACTTTCCTCAAATCCGAGTGGTGTCGAAGGCCTTAATTTCGATTTAGATCCGTCAAAAGCTACAAATTTTGAACTAGGATGGAAGGGAACATGGGGAAAAACCAGTATTGAAGCTAATGTATTTTTTATTGAAAGTTCTAATGAAATTCTTCCATATGAACTAGAAGCTTTTCCAGGAAGATCATTTTATAGAAATACTGGAGCTACTCGGCGACGTGGATTTGAACTTTCAGGATTATACATCTCAAATTCTTGGGAAGTACAGGCGAGTATTACTCAAGCTAGATATCAATTTAGCGATAGTGAAATGGAAGATGGTAATTCAATTCCAGGAATACCAAACAGTCAACTTTTTCTTCAAATTATGCACATAACATCAACTAAATGGAAATTCCAACTTACAGGTGAAAGCATCGGGAAATTTTATGCAGACAATACCAATAAAGTACAAATTAACGATTATCAAAAATTTAGACTCCAAGCAGGTAAGACTATTTCATTTGGAAACACAGAGCTTGATTTTTTCTCAGGGATAAATAATCTTTTTAATGTTCAATACTTTGATAATATCCGTTTGAATGCATTTGGAAAAAGATATTATGAGCCAGCTCCTGGTAGAAATCTATTTTTTGGAATAAGCTTGGGAATATAAATTTTACCTTAGATTTTAGTATCTTAATGAATAATACTTGTTTTAATAGAAATCTAAATTGGTAAATTATCCTTTGATTATTGGTAGATCTGTTTTGTTATCTTTACTTTATGAGATCAATCTCCATACTTTCCTTTTTTATTTTTAGTTTTTCCCTATCTGCACAAAGCTTTTCTGAACGTAAAATTAAGCGAATTATAAATAAAATAAAGGTTTTTGATCAAGTTCATATTGCAATGAGTATTGTACCTCTAGAGACTTTAAAACCTGTCGCCAATTATCAAGCAGATCATTATATGACCCCTGCTTCAAACATTAAGTTACTTACATTTCTTGCATCATTAGAAAATTTTGATTCTATACCAGTCCTATATTATCAGCAACAAGATTCAGTAACGCATTTTAAGTCCACCGGTTATCCTTTGTTATATCATCCTTTTTATCCGGACCAAAAACTTTCTGATTTTTTGAAAGAAAAAAAATCTTTAGTATACCATTTATCTGAATCTAAAATAAAGAGACTAGGACCCGGCTGGTCATGGGATGATTATCCATATTATTTTGCATCTGAAAGGAGCCCTTTTCCAATTTATGGAAATAGCATTCAAGCTTATGGCGATTCAAATGCTCCTAAATTCATACCTAATTTTTTTGAAACTTATCCTTCTCTTAATAGTTTATCAGATGTTTTAATTAGGGAAAAAAATGAAAATCGCTTTTATTTTAATTCAAATAAATGGAGTCCATTGGATACTTTACATAGACCATTTATTACTGGGGATGAACTTTTTATAAAGCTCCTTGAAAACGAGATCGAGGTACCTGTAGAAATATCAAATAAATCTAAAAATTTTTCATGGGAATTACTTTATACCAAACAAGAACAAATGCTTTACAAAGCTCTTCTTCAAGACAGTGATAATGGGATTGCTGAAGCATTATTGGTTATGATATCACAAAAAAGATTTGGTGAAATGAATATTGAAAGAACTATTGAATATATAAAAAACAAATGGGCAAATTGGCTACCAGATTCAATCGAGTGGGTGGATGGTTCAGGGATTTCAAGATATAATATGATTACATCTAGGACATTGATAGCCGTGCTTAAAAAAATTCATGACAAAGTAGGTTTTCAAAATATCAAAAATTATTTTCCTAAAGGTTCACTATCTGGAACTCTAAAACAATATGATTTGAAAAATATTTATGCCAAAACAGGAACTTTACGCCATAATCATAACTTATCTGGGTATTGGGTTAGCCCCAATGAAAATATTTATGTTTTTTCTGTCATGGTAAACCATTTTACCTCTTCAAAAAATGAAGTTAGAAATGCTATAAGCCAACTTCTACATAAATTTCAGAAAAGACTGAAATAGTAAAAAGTTTTTCCCCACTAATTTCTTTCTATAAGTTAATATCTATTTTTTATCTGATTCAATACATTAATAAAGATTCCACTGCATTTGAGTGATTTCTTTTTTCGTATAGTCTCGTTTAATAATTCTAATGTTATAATAAATTTTAGCAAATTAACTTTAGTTTTATTTTAATGAGAATGATTTAGAATATCAGTAAAGTTTTAGATATTAATATCATGGTTTTTATCTGCTGACGTTGTTTTTTTCAGTTGGAATTCACAGTATCTACTTATAAGTCGTTTAATATTTAATTGACTGTTTACTTAGTCTTTATTTACAACTTATAAATCCGAAAATTATTGACAGAAAAAGATTGTTTTTATCATAAATGATTTTATTAAATTATATTTTTTTAATTAAATCTGTTAATATCTTTTCACCACAATTTTCCTATACAATATGCTAAAAACTAAAATTTCTTTTAAAGCAGCAGCATATAATTTTCAACAAAATGTTCACTTTGGCATGAATCTTGTATTCGTGTGTGGGTGCAATAATTGCACACAAATTTTTAATTAATTAAATTTTATCAAATGAAAAAAGGTTTATTATCAATTTTGGCTGGAGCACTACTTGTAGTGGGATGTCAAAATTATGACGATCAATTTTCTGCTCTTGAAACACAAATCAATGCACTTGCTTCGACAGTTGCTGGTTTATCTCAAGTTCAGAGTGATCTATCAAGCCTAGCCGGAACAGTTGCCTCATTATCGACTACTGTTAATGGTTTAGGTAGTACAATTGATACTGCCGTTTCTGATGGTCTTGCTGATATTCAAGCGGATATTACAGCCATTGAAACAGCCGTTTCTGACGTAGCTTCTTCTGAAGACGTTGCTGCAATTGATGCAGCTCTTGATACAGCTCAGTCAGACCTAACAGATTTATTAGCTGCTTCTTCAGTATTTACTGGTGATGTTATAGTTAATTCTGTTAACACTTTAGATGCTTACCTAGCAATGGGTGCAGCATTAAATATTGTAAATGGTACTGTAAACATCCAAGTTTCAACAGCTATGGATCAAACTAAAGTTCAATCTTTAGTTGATAACATCCTCACAGTTGTTGAAGACTTTACATATACTTCAGCAGCATCTACAATTGCTGAGACTACATTTAACAATCTTACAGGTACTCGATCACTTACTATCACACAAGGTGGTGGAATGAGATTTCCTAATTTGATTTCTGCTACTGTAGTGAGATTAAATGATGATTTTGAAAGTACTGTTGATGTTATTCATTTTGGAGCACTAACTTCAGTTACTTCATTTCAAACTGATGCTCAAGCAAATACTATAGAATTTACAAAAGCAACTGAGCTTCACTTAACTTCATTAGTATACTATCCAGGTGGAACGTTAACAATTGTTACGGACGAAGGTGCAGCAATGCCTTTCGCTCTTGATGATATTGATGCTGACGGAGACACATTAACTGATGGTCTCACTTTAACTATCACTGGACCGGCATCTTTCTCAACTTCTATAATTGCAGATGGGACACTTGATTTTACTGATGTAAAATCTGTAAGCCTTACAGATTATCAAGGAGCAGTTACAATAGGTGGTGATGTAGAGTCATTTACATCTAATTCGTTAGTTTCTTTATCTGTTGATGCTCTCACAAAAATTGAAACAGTTGATATAACAGGTGTAGTTGATCCTGACGCAACTGCTGCAGCAGACAAATTAGGACCTGCTGTTGATTTAGATTCTTTAGGAGATCTTGAAACTGTAACTATTGCTGGAATTGCTGCATCTGTTAATCTAGGATCAAATAATAATCTTACAACTGTTACTATTTCAGCTGATGTATCTGGTGCTATTACTATTGATAACAATAGTGACCTAACTGCTGTTACCGTTACAGGTGCTACTGCATCTGCACTTGATGTAGACACTAATTCAGATCTTACTACTCTAACTGTTGACTTAACATGGGGTAACTCTGGTACTGGAACTACTGTTGACGGGGATCTTGATGTTACAAGTAATGTTTCTTTAGAAACGTTAACTGTCTCTTCTGATGGTCTTGAAAATCTTGAAGTTACCGGTAATACTGCCTTAGCTACTCTTGATTTTACAGGAGTAACTACAATTGGTGCAACTGGTACTGCTGTTGTAAATATATACAGCAACGATCTTACTGCCACTAAATTGACTGATTCGTCAGATGGGACTACTGATGTTGCTGACGGTGCGTCTGGAGATCTAGGTTCAGTTACATCTACGTCAGGAATGAGTACTTTATCTACTTATCTGACAGCTGTAGCTGCTGATGCAGATTCTGCTGCTGCTGTTTATTTTGATAAAGTTGAGTCTTTTGTGGATTCTGAAGGAACGTCTGATACTGAAACAACAGATGTTGCTTTTGCAACTTCATTATTAACTGCTGCTTCAACTGCTCAAAATGCGACAACTGTATTATTATTAGTTGCAAACACAGCTGATGCTGGAGATCCTGTAACAACAGCTAAGAGATCTTTCATAATTACTCCAGCTGCGTCAGCAATAGGTTTAGTTGTAAATGGAATTGATCTTTTAGAGACAGGTACTGATGCAGCTCAAACTCCTGCTGCTTCTACATCTGTAACTTTATCAGCTAACTCAGCTATATCTAAAGGTGCAATTTTAGATACTGCTACATTGGCTTTAGCTGATCTTGCAGGTGTTACTATTGCAATAACTGAAGGTGGTTCTGCTACTTCAAGCGTTGGTTTTGGAGCAAATACTACAGCTGGTCAGAATTCAACAACAGTGGCTCAAAAAGAATTCATGGCTTTAACTGCGTCTGATACAGTTAAAATTGAAATCGATGGTTTATCGGTAACTGTTTCTGGAACTCAGACAGACTTTGCAACAGGATTTAATGCTGCAGCTATTCTTTCTTTAATTGAGAATATTGAAGAGCAATGGAAACAAAACTACGTTTATACGTCAGCATCTGTTTTAAGTGACACCGCTGTTAAGTGGACGCTTACCTCTGAGGCAGACGGATTTTCTGTGTTAACTTCTCCAACTAAGATGTTAACTTTCTCAGCTAAGGATAAAGGTACTCCTGCTATTGGAGTTACACCTGTAGTTACTATTACTGCTGGAAAAACTGCTACTCATACTAACCTAGGTTATGTTATAGGTAACGGTATATCTAAAACTAACTCTGTGGGAGATGATGGAGCAAAAGGAGCTGACCTTGTTTTAACCTTAACCGCTGATACAGCAGGATCAAACTTAGGTGAAATCGGAGTTCCACTAGCTGCTGCATCTATAGCTGCAAAAGGGGTTTCCTTAATTTATGCAGGAACGGATAGTGAATTAAACTCTAGATATGCGCCTAACTCGACTGCTAGTTTTGCTACAACTGCTTCGCAAATCTATGCTTATGAAAGTAGAACTGATGTTATTGTACCTGAGGAACCTAATGTTGCTGCTACCAGCAACGCTGTTAGCTTTAGCAGAATAGGTTGGTTATAACAAACCCACCTATTATTCCTCTTTGTAGGCAATAATATTTTTATATTTACCCTCCA
>CACLGW010000015.1 GCA_902606525.1 uncultured Bacteroidota bacterium
TTGATGGAATCGATGTTCCTTGGGGTATAGCATTCATAAATAAAAACGAATTACTAGTAACAGAACAATCTGGAACTTTATACTATGTTAAAAATGGACAAAAAAAAGAAGTTTCGGGATTACCGCCTGTTTATTTTAGAGGTCAAGGTGGACTTTTAGATGTAGCACTGCATCCAAACTTTTCTAATAATAAAATAATCTATTTGACTTTAGCTACTAATACTGAAGGTGATAAAAAAGGAGGAAACACATCATTGTATTGTGGAACTCTAAATGGTACAGATTTAAGAAATGTTAAACTTCTTTACAAAGCAAGTCCAAATACAAAAAAAGGACAACATTTCGGTTCAAGAATTGTTTTTGATAAAGAAGGACATATATATTTCTCAATTGGAGACCGTGGAAACAGAGACGTTAACCCTCAGGATATTAGTAGAGACGGCGGAAAAATTTACCGTCTTAACCTTGATGGATCTATTCCTAAAGATAATCCTTTAGTGGAAAAATCTGATTATTGGTTGTCTGACACCCCACTTAAAACTGCGATTTATTCTTATGGACATCGTAATCCTCAAGGAATGACAGTTCACCCAGAAACCGGTGATATTTGGGAGCATGAACATGGGCCTCGAGGAGGTGACGAAATTAATATTTTAAAAAAAGGTGCCAACTATGGTTGGCCAGAAATAACTTATGGAATAAATTATAGTGGAACTATTATAACTAATAAAACTTCAGATCCAAATATGCTTCAACCATTTTATTATTGGGTCCCATCTATAGCTCCAAGTGGAATGGCCTTTTCAACTTCAAATATTTATAATGGCTGGAAGGGGAATTTGTTTGTTGGATCATTAAAATTCCAATACTTGGAACGTCTTGTAATTAAAAACAAAAAAATAATTAAAAGAGAAAAAATACTGGATAATATTGGTAGAGTTCGAGATGTCAAGGAGGGACCAGATGGTTATCTATATTTAGGAATAGAAGGAAAAGGTATTATCAAAATTATACCTAAAAAATGAAATTTTATTTATTACTATACCTCTTTGGATTAGGATTTTTCGGCTATTTTTTGAAACCACAGAAAAGTAAATCTGAAAGTATTAGAATGGGTGCTGAAATTTATAATGATCTCTGTTATCGTTGCCACGGGCTTGATGGTATTGGTCAAGACGAAATGATACCTCCATTGAAATCTTCAGACTATTTGTTAAATAATATTGAACTCTCCATTGCAGGTTTAAAATATGTTGAAGCTTTTCTTGTGATTCAAATTTGATTTTTAAAACCCCTTTTCCTCGATCATCCGCTTGAACACTTACAGAAGTTTCAAAAATACTTTCTAATTCATCAGCAGCTTGTTTTATGAATGGAGAATAATATGAAGAAATTTTTATTTTTGGATTTTTCAAATTTCTAACCAAGGATTCAACGTCTTATTGCTGACCCGATAACTCCTTCAAAGGCTGCTTTTTATTCAGCTATTATTCCTGGATTAGGCCAAGCATATCTTGGAAAAGCTTGGAAAGTACCAATTATTTATGCTGCTATTGGAGCTTCTGTATATTATTTTGATATAAATAACAATGAAATGAATTCATATAGAAAAGCATATAAAAGGAGATTAAATGGATTTTTCGATGACGAATATTTGGAAACCGAGATTCCAATAACCACAGAGCAACTCCTTATTGGAATGGAATTTCATAAAAATTATAGGGATATTGCAATAATATTAGCAGCATTATCGTATATGCTCAATATTTTAGAAGCAAATGTTAGTGCTCATTTATTACAATTTAATGTGAATGATGATTTATCAGTATCACCAAATATAATTATTGATCAAGAAACAACAGGATTTCGATTGGCAGTAAAGTTTTAAGTTAAAATATGAAAATTGCAATTTTAGGGTATGGGAGAATGGGTAAAACCATAGAAAATTATTCAGCCGACAGAAAGCACGAGGTTGTATTTGTTCTTGACAAAGATCATAAAAAAGGTGACCTCTCTTTAGCAGACGTAGCTATAAATTTTAGCGTCCCGAAAGCTGCTGTATCTAATATCAAACTGGCAATGAGACATAAAATTCCCGTTGTAAGTGGAACTACTGGTTGGCTTGATAATTATAAAGAAGTAGTCTCGTTTTGTGAAACTCAAAAAACAGCATTTCTATATGCTTCAAATTTTAGTATCGGAGTTAATATTTTTTTTAAGTTAAATCGTATTGTTGCTCAACTTATGCATCCACACATGAAAGAATATAAAACAGATATTGAAGAAATACATCACATACATAAACTAGATTCACCAAGTGGTACTGCTATAACTCTAGCTGAGGGAATTATAAATAATTCAGATCATAAGAGGTGGACATTAAATCAAAACGAAGAAACAAGCTTATTTATTAAATCTGTTAGAAAAGGTGAAGTTCCTGGAACTCATAAGATAAGTTATCGCTCTAAAATTGATGAAATCAGTATTAAGCACAAAGCATACAAACGTGACGGTTTCGCCTTAGGAGCAATTATAGCTGCAGAATGGCTTGTCGATAAGAAGGGAGTATATACTATGGATGATATTTTAAAAATTGATTAATATTTAATTTAGTATTTAGTATTTATTCTTTAGTAATATATTTAAAAATAAATTATGGCAATTTCTCAGTGGATACTATTCTTTTTTGTTATACAAGTAGTTCATAGTTTAGGAACATGGAAACTATATAAAGCTTCGGGCTTTAAATCTTGGCATTCTATTATACCGATATACAACGCTGTAATTCTAATGAAGATTATTAATAGACCAATCTGGTGGGTAATTTTTCTATTTATTCCAACCATAAACTTGATTTTATTCGGAGTACTTTGGGTTGAAACTATTAGGAGTTTTGGTAAAAATACAATAAAAGACACTACTCTTGTTTTACTAACTTTTGGATTATATATATACACAATAAATTATAGTAATAAGCTTAATCATATAGCAGATCGCAGCTTACGCCCAAAAACAGGTTTTGGTGAAACCATAAGTTCAATCCTTTGGGCTATAGTAGCTGCAACAATTGTTCATAATTATTTTATTCAACCATATATTATCCCAACAGGATCTTTAGAAAAATCTTTATTGATTGGAGATTTTCTTTTTGTAAGTAAATTTCATTATGGGGCCAGAGTACCAATGACAGCTATTTCTGCACCAATGGTGCACGACACTTTACCTATTTTTAAAATAAAATCATATTTTAAATACCCTCAATATCCATATTTAAGATTACCTAGACTTCAAAAAATAACTCGTAATGATATAGTTGTATTTAGTTGGCCTGCTGATACGGTGCGTCAATTTTTTGTTCGTGAAAAACGCGTAGATAAACCAATAGATAAAAAATCTAACTATGTTAAGCGTTGTTTAGGTATCCCTGGAGATACATTAGAAATAGTTGATGGATTTGTTTATATCAATGGAACAAAAAATATTCTTCCTAAAAGAGCCCAAGTTCAATATACATTTCACGCTTATTCAAAGAAAGGTATATCATCTCGAAAATTACTTGCTGAAGGATTTGAAGACTTTAACCGTACATATAAAATTGAAAATATCACTGAAAATTCTTACCAAAAAATTGTTCCATATATTATTGGAAGGAAAGGAAATTCAGTTGAAAATTTTAAAGTAGTAACATCATCAAAAGGACTCCCTACAGAAATAATTCGTAAGACTGGACTTAGAGTTAGTGAAATTTTAGAGCTCAAAAAAGAAATGACTTTAACGCTTGAAGAATCTTCTATGTTAAGAAAAATTTCAGGTATAGACAGTGTCATCCAATCTATTAATAAAAACAAAATTTCGAATGAAACATTCTTTCCAAATAGAATAACTTTTAATTGGAATGAAGATAACTTTGGACCCTTGTTAATTCCTAAAAGAGGAATGACTGTAAAATTAGAAAGAAAAAATTTTCCACTTTACAAGAAAATTATTGGAGAATACGAAGGAAATAAAATTGAAATCAACTCTTCGGAAATTTTAATAAATGGAGCTAATGTAGAAGAATATACTTTTAAAAAAGACTATTATTGGATGATGGGAGATAATCGTCATAAATCAGAGGATAGTAGGTTTTGGGGATTTGTTCCAGACGATCATATTGTTGGAAAACCTGTTTTTATTTGGTTTAGCATAAAGGGAATAAATGATGGAATCAAAAATTGGAAAATCCGATGGGATAGAGTATTCACTACTGTAGATGGACCTGGTCAAAGACATTCATACTTCCCCTACTTCGCTAGTTTAATAATTTTATGGCAAGGGTTTGTATTTTATCGTAAAAGAAAAAATAAAAAATGATAGAGCTGCTTTGTCCAGCGTATCTTCCTAATGCTGAATATTTTTCATGGTTATTAAAACAAGATACTGTTTTTTTTGCTGGCGAAACACTGTATCAAAAACAAACCTTTAGAAACAGAACAATGATTTATGGAGCAAATGGAGAATTAAAATTAATTATTCCTATACGCCATAATCAAAAAAACACAAAACCCCTTGACATAGAAATAAAGATTTCTTACGATATGAACTGGCAAAATCAACATTGGAAATCAATATGCTCCTCATACAGGTCCTCTCCTTTTTTTGAATTTTACGAGGATGAAATTGCAGAGTTTTACAAAGAAAAAAGAGAAAGTTTATTTATGTTTAATCTATCGTTATTAATCAAATTAATGATGTTATTAGAAGAACCCTTTGAATACAAAATTATTTCCTTCGAAAATGGTATATATAGTCATTTAAATTCACTAATTACCCCAAAAATTAAATCCCAAACTATATTTGAAACTTATACTCAAGTATTTTCCTCAAAACATGGCTTTATTTCTAATCTAAGCATACTGGATATTCTTTTTAATCTTGGACCCAATAGTTCTGATTATTTAAAAAATATTTCTTCAAAATAAATCTAGCGTAACTGAAGGTTAGCAGAAATAGGCATATGATCTGAAAGTTCAACCTTATGAGTCCTGTAATCAAGGACATTTATATTAGGGGTTATAAAAATATAATCAATCCTCAAAGGAAAGTATGGGAACTGATATGTTGAGCCAAAACCTTGTCCTTTTACTTTAAATGTGTCTAAACGGTTTTTTGATAAACTTTTATAACTCTGAGAAAATGCATTATTATTTAAATCTGTACAAATGATTTCAGGAAAAGAATTAGATTTAGAAATGTTATTGAATTTTAAAACTTGTCTATTTTGAGTTTCAAAAACACCTTTAATTTTTGAACGAAACTGTTTTGAATAATTTGAAGCTAATAAGGTGTCTTTTGAATTAAGTCTCAAAGACTCAAAATGAAGATTATATAAACGTATAGTATCTTGATTCAGTATTAAATCAGCCTGCATTCCACCATTTGAAGAAGTTTCGAAAGATATAGCTTTAGAATTTTCTAGTGGATATTTTGAAATAATACACGATCCTATCTTTCCATTATCAACATATGGTTTGAATATTTTGTAAGGATAATTTTTAAGTTTAGGAGCCCTATCCTGAGTGTATTCTTGAAAGCAAACCACATCAGGTTCAACTGTTTCTATATATTCAGATATAAGTTGAGGTATTTCTTTTATATCTAACCATTCAAAACGATTAAATGCCCTCACATTGTAGCTCATAACCTTCAAACCTGAAGATGTATTTATCCCATTGGCTTTGAATTGATATAATAATTGCCAAGATTCAAAACTTATAGCATAAGCAATAAAAAAGATAAAAAACGGCCATTGTATGCTTAAGAACCAATAAATAGCTAAGATTAAGTTTGTAACACAAATTAGGGGTACACTTAAGGAAAGAATTGGAATGTTTAATCCTAAACCAAAACTATCCATAGCAACTAGCTGGATTGTAAGCGTTATCAAATTAATAAATATAAGTACATTCTTTAGAAACGATTTTTTTTTTATTTTAATCATCTAATCCTTTCCTGCTTTAAAAAGAAAATCTTTTTCTGTCTGAGTGAGGCTCTCATATCCAGAAACACTTATTTTATCTAAAATTTCATCAATACGTTTTTGAATTTCTTTTTGATCAGATAAAGCTTTATTTGATTTTTGAGAGCTACGGTTTTTATAAACTGTTCTTAATTTCGTTTTTTTCTTAAATGAATTAACTATACTGTAAATTAAATTACCAAAAGGTTCTCCAATATCAAAACCCCTTTCCAGTCTTTGAGCATAGAAAAATCCCAGGATAGACCCACCTAAATGTGCGAGATGTCCTCCAGCATTTCCATATGGAATCTGAACTATGTCTAATAAAACAAAAACTATTCCAATATAGCGAAGCTTAATATTAAAAAAAATAAGTCTAACCTCCGTATCTGGAGAATAAGTCGACATAAAAATAAATACGGCCATTACTCCTGCAGAAGCACCTATCATCATTGGAGAAGTATCTTCAAATACAGGAAAAAGAGTATAACTTAAAATAAAAATAATTCCCCCTGTAATAACTCCCAAAAAATAAACATTAAAAAAAGTTTTAGAAGGAAATAAGTTTAAAAATAATCGTGAAGCAAAAAACAACAAATACATATTCCAAAATAGATGGAAAAAACCAGTGTGTAAAAAACTATAGGTTAGAATAGACCATGGTTTGTAAATCAAGTCATTCCAGGATGCAGATAATTCAAACCACCCAAAAAAAGGAGTGGAAGGAATCTTAAATAAAAAAAGGAATGTTTTGATAAATAATGGACCTATGAAGCAAGCAACATTAATCAAAATTAACTTTTCAGCACTATTTAGTTGTTGAATACGATAATATATTTGATCTTTAAAAGTCATAGATCCCAACGGTTTTTATCAAATTGATTTTTTTTCCAGTACCACATCATAATCAAACCTGTTATAGCACCGCCAATATGGGCAAAATGTGCTATAGGCCCAATCGAATAGGATGTAAACCCAAAGAATAGATCTCCTAAAATTAATAATGGAACCAGTATTTTTGCCTTTACTGGAATAGGTGGAAAAAGGAGCATCAACTGTGCATTAGGAAAGAGAAAAGCAAAGGCAACCAAAACACCATATAATGCACCTGACGCCCCAACCATTACTCCATTAAATGCGGATAAACCAGATAATAATTTATCTCGTCCAATAGTCTCTACTAGCTCAAAAGGGAGATCGCTTGTTTGGAAAAATTTATCTATGTTTAAGTTACTTAGGCCCTTAGCAAACAAAAGATCTGTTATTCCATTTATTTGATAATAATAAATCAATAATTGCAAAGAGGCCGCTCCAAGACCAGTTGAAAGATAAAAGAAAATAAATTTATTCCTACCCCACATTTGCTCAATTGGGGTTCCAAACATGTAAAGCCCAAACATGTTAAAAAAAATATGCCCAAAATCTCCATGCATAAACATATGAGTTAATGGCTGCCAGTACTGGAATTTAGGATTTAAAGGATAGTGAAGTGCAAATAAGTCATAAATAAAATCCCCCACAGACAGTGATGCGATAAAAAAGATTATGTTAATAATTAATAGGTGCTTTACCGTCTCGGTTATGTTTCGCATTAGTTTAATTTTCGTTCAATTTCAGACTTTTCTAAAGTAATAAAAATAGGCTTATTAAAAGGGGATACGTTTGTTTCCTTACAACCAAAAAAATCATTCAAAAGAACTTGCTGTTCCTCTGCCATTAAGAATTCGCCTGTTTTAATAGATAAAGTCTTGGCTAGGGACTTTGCGATTTTGTCAGCTTGGCTAAAATGTTCTAAAGATCGATCTGTATTTTCCCCAGAAAGTAAAGTTTCGATTACATCCTCTATTTTAGTTTCAGGGCAATGTTCCGGACATCCTAAAACTTGCAAAGTTTGATTATTTTTCAACTCTGCTTTAAAGCCTAAAGCAGCAAGAGTCTCACTAGTTTGTTTAAACTCTTCAATCTGCTGAGCATTTAGCTTCAATTCTAAGGGAAATAGTAATTGTTGGCTAGAACTTTTTTTTACTGTAATAGAACCCAAAAAACGCTCGTATAAAATACGCTGATGGGCCCTGCTTTGATCAATTAATAAAATACTCGTCTGTAATGGACATACAATATATTTTAAAAATAATTGGAATACACGTGTATGCTGGGGAACATCCATTAAATCTTTCCCTCCAACATAATTTCTATCATTCTCAATTGACAATCCAAACAGTAAACTCTCATGTTCATCTTTTTTTGGTGATAATAAAACAGAGGAATTTGTAAAAGGATTAAAACTTGAATCTACTTCGATAGGAAGATTTAAAGGTCTTTTATCTCTAAAATTATATGGCAAATCTAGATTTTTGTTATGTTCAAAATCTAACGTCGGCATCACTTGAAAAATTCCTAAACTATGTTTTACTGCGGAACGCAAAATGGCAAATATACTTTGTTCTTCTTCAAACTTAATTTCTGTTTTAGTTGGATGTATATTGATATCAATTGTTTTGGGATCAAGATTGAGGCATAAAAAATATCCTGGATGATGTCCTGGGCGTAATAACCCTTCAAATGCTTCACAAATAGCATAATGTAAAAACGAACTCTTGATATAACGATTATTTACAAAAAAGAATTGTTGTCCTCTTGTCTTTTTAGAAAACTCTGGCTTTAAAACAAAACCATCTAATGTTAATAAAGAAGTTGTTTCTTGAATTGGTACAAGATGATTCTCATATTTTGATCCAAAAATAGCACTAATTCTCTTTCTTAAATTTGAAGACGATAAATCAAAAATTTCACTTCCATTATTAAAAAATAAAAAATTGATATCCGGATGAGCTAAAGCAACTCTATGAAATTCATCTATTATATGTCTGAGTTCGACATTATATGATTTAAGAAAGTTTCTTCGTGCAGGAATGTTGAAAAATAAATTTTTTACTTTGATAGATGTGCCTTCAGGCTTTGTAGAAAGAGTTTCATCTTTAATTTTACCACCCTCTATTTTTAAACAATGAGAAATTTCAGCGTGAGAAGTTCGAGTGTGAGTCTCTACATGCGAAATTGCTGCTATAGATGCTAGAGCTTCTCCTCTAAAACCCTTAGTTTTGAGTGAGTATAAGTCTTCAGCTAAGTTGATCTTAGATGTTGCATGCCTCTCAAATGCCAGGCGGATATCTAGTTTGTTCATTCCTGTTCCGTCATCTATAACCTGAATCATAGTTTTTCCAGCATCTTTTACAATCAATTGAATTGTCTTAGCTTTAGCATCTACTGCATTTTCTAATAATTCTTTTACAACAGAACTAGGACGTTGAATAACCTCTCCTGCAGCAATCTGATTTGCTACGTGATCCGGTAAAATAGCAATTCTTTGTGCCATCATTAAGTTTACATAAAAATACTTAAATCAAAATCAAGTATGTACAGACAAGCAAGAATTAACATCAATGTTATGATTAATAGTCTAGAAGTTATCGAATGATTTTTTCGGGTTCGCATTTGGACTCTAGCTTCGTCCCATTGATGACGAAAATCATTAGAATTATATATTTCTCGATATTTTGTAAACTTGGAATCAAATTCATAAATATTACCCGAATCTTTTCCCTTATAATACCGCGGAGTATAATTATATCTTCTATTTTTTCGGAGTTTAAATAAACTTATTTTAAACATAATCAAATTTACAAGAAAGCTTTAAAATAAAAACTCTTAAAAATTAGAGAATTTGTGAACGGAAGTTTGCCATTTTAAGTGCTGCCAATGCAGCATCTACGCCTTTATTTCCGTGCTTCCCTCCGCTTCTATCTTGAGCTTGTTGAACATTATTATCAGTTAATACACAAAAAATAACTGGAATATCAGACTGTAAATTTAGATCCTTTATTCCATGACTTACAGCTTGACAAATAAAATCAAAGTGTTTAGTTTCTCCTTGAATTATGCTTCCAACAGCAATTACTGCATCAGGTTTTTGGTGTTGAGCTTTTTTGGCACCATATATCAATTCAAAACTACCTGGAACTTTAAAAACTTTTATGTTTTTTTGATACACACCTGCATCTATTAGTGTCTCTACTGCTCCATTAGTTAATGACGATGAAATCATTGAGTTCCATTCAGATACTACGATATATATTTTGAATGGACTTCCATCAGGAATATTACTAACATCGTATTGAGAAAGATTGTTCAATGCTGTCGCCATTTTATTTATTTCAGTAAAGTTTCTAGCTTGGCAATCTGTACTTCGGCAAAATTTGCTTCCTGTGATTCTTTAAATTCTTTTTCAATTCTTTTCAGATATATCAATGCTTGAGAATTTTTTCCCAATTCTGCTCCAAGCATGGCAGCTTTGTATAAGTATTTTGGTGTGCTGTACATATTATTATTTATCGTAGATGCATCAACATAGTAATCATATGCCTCATCTAATTTATTTATTTGAACTAAAGCATCTCCAATAGCACCTTTTGCAAGAGCTGACAATAAAACATCTTCAGAAGTGAATTGATCAAGATAATTTATAGCATTTTGATAATCCTTAATGTTAAGGTAAGCCATACCAGCACTATAAGTAGCTAATTTAGCTGCAGTAGTTCCTTTATAATTTTCAATAATATCTAAAAAACCGTACTTCCCTTCTCCCCCGTTTAGTGCTCTTTTATACAATGAATCTGAGTTTACAGAATTTACAGCTAATTCGAAATAATACTGGGCTTGATTCAATTCGCTTATTGCCTCTTTAGCTTTAGGGCCTAAAATATAATTTTGATATCCAAGATATCCCAAAACCCCAATAACTACTATACCAATAGAACTTAAAATTATATTTTGGTATTTAACAACCCATTCTTCAGTTTTAGATGCTGTTGTATCTAAAGTTTTAAATACTTCGGCAGTAGTACTTTCTTGATCTACTTCAGATTTTACAGAAAAGGTTAAAGTTTTCTTTGAACCACGCTTTTTGTATGTTGCCATTTTAAAATATTTAACCGCTTAAAATTAGTCTTTTTATTCTAATCCAAAAAACCAATAACTAGCTTATAACTTATTATTTTTGTCATACTATGCATTTAAAACAGCTTAACCTTACTCAATACAAAAATATTAGTTCAAAGTCTTTCACATTTAATCCTAAAATAAATTGTTTTATTGGAGATAATGGTATTGGTAAGTCTAATATCATAGATTCAATTTATCATTTAGCTTTTGGCAAGAGTTATTTCAACCCTATTGGAACACAAAATATTCAAATAGATAAAGAATTTTTTGTTTTAGATGGGCGATTTGATATATCTGGAAGAGAGGAAAAAATTATTTGCTCTCTTAAAAAAGGGCAAAAAAAAATTTTGAAGCGAAATGGCAAAGTATATAAAAAAATTACAGAACACATAGGTCTCATACCCACAGTGATAATTTCTCCTGCTGATAGAGATTTAATTTCTGATGGAAGTAGTGGGAGAAGAAAATTCATGGATGGCGTGATCGGACAAACCGATTCTAATTTTCTTCAAAATTTGATTGAATACAATAAAATATTATCACAACGTAATGCTTTGCTAAAGTTTTTTGCCATGAATAATATATATGAAGCAGATTCTATAGAAGTTTATAATGAACAACTTATTAGGCGCAGCTCTCCGATTTATGAAAAAAGATCAGCCTTTATGAAAAATTTTACACCTGTTTTTAATGCATGTTATCAAAAAATAAGTAATGGAAGAGAAAATATAACACTTAATTATGAAAGTCAATTACAGAAAAAAAAACACAAAGAACTCCTAATTGATAGTATAGAAAAAGATAAGATTCTTCATTACACATCAAAGGGAATTCATAAAGATGACATCAATTTTTTACTTCAAGGACAGCCAATTAAGAAATTTGGAAGTCAAGGGCAGCAAAAAACCTTTTTAGTAGCATTAAAACTTGCTCAGTTTGACTTTTTGAAAAAACAAACTGGCACTGCTCCTATTCTTTTGTTGGATGATGCTTTTGATAAGTTAGATCAGAAAAGAGTATCAAAAATTATATCTCTTGTAGATCAAAACGATTTTGGACAAATATTCATTACTGATACACACGAAGAAAGGACTGTTGAAGCTCTTAGAGAAAGTAAATCTAACTATCAAATTTTTAAAATTTAAATTATGTGTAGGATATTTGTTTCTATTTCGTGCATATTTTTTTTAAGTTGTAATGATTTTAAACCAGTTAAAATTGAAAAACTTTCTGGGTATTGGGAAATTGATTTTATTACCCAACAAAAAGAAAAGTTTAAGCAAAAGAACAAGGCTACTCTCTATGACCACTATCAATTAAACTTTCCAAGAGGTATTTTAAAAAAAGTTAAACCTCTTTTAAATGGAGAATATATGTCTTCTCAAGATGCTATATATTTTGAAATCGAAATAATCAAGAAAAAATATTACATTAGATTCAAATCACGATGGGATGAATGGTCAAGAAAAATCAATCACTTAGATAGTCAAAAACTCATTTTAGAAAATGGAGAAAGGGAGTATCATTATAAACGTCCTTTAACTTAAATTCAATGAAGGAAAGATCAAAAAATAAAATTGAAATAAAAACTTTAAAAGAGGTTTTAAAAGACGTTATATCTCAAAAGCCACTAAAGAAGGGTGTAGAAAATATTCGTATTTGTAATTCTTGGGAAGATGTAATGGGTGAAAATATAAAAATATATACAGCTCAAGTGCGCTTTTCTCACAACATATTATATGTTAATCTTATATCCGCACCGTTAAAAATGGAGTTGAAATATGAATTAGAGCTTATAAAGGAGCGATTAAATATTCATTTGGGTGGAAAATTTATCAAAAAAGTAGTTTTAAACTAAAATCGCTCTCTACCTGAAAAATGAAAGGAAGCTTCGATTTTAGCATTTTTGTCGCTGTCCGAGCCATGCACAGCATTTTCTGCAATAGAACTAGCATATAAGTTACGTATTGTCCCCTCATCAGCTTCCACTGGATTAGTTGAGCCAATTAAGTTTCTGAAATCACTTACAGCATTTTTCTTTTCCAGAACAGCTGCTATTATCGGGCTTCTTGACATAAAATTAACTAAATCTGGAAAAAAGGACCGCTCCCTATGGACATAATAAAAACGCTGAGCGTCGTATTTTGAAAGCTGTGTTAACTTTAAAGCCCTAATTTTAAAACCTGAAGAGGTTACTTTTTCAATAATTTTTCCAATATATCCATTTTCAACTGCATCAGGTTTGATCATCATTAGTGTTATACTTGACATTTTTTTTTTCGAAATTACTAAATGTATTTTAAAGAATATAAAAATCAACCAGTCACTTAACAACTATTTGAAAATAGTATCTTAGCATTTATATGAAAGAGACCTTTATCAATGAGCTAAGAAATCGTCTAGCTATACCGAAAAAAATAGTGATTCTACCGCATAGAAATGCTGATGGAGATGCTTTGGGAAGTACTTTGGCATTAAAACATTTTTTAATCCAAAAACTTCATAAAGTCAAAGTAATATCCCCAAATGACTACCCTTCATTTCTAAAATGGCTCCCTGGTGAAACTGATATCTTAAAATACACTCAAAATCCTAAACTTGTTCGTGATACTATTCGGAAGGCCGACCTTATTTTTACTCTTGATTTTAATAACTTAAATCGAATAGAGGATTTGACAATAGTTGTGAGGAAAGCTAAAGCTGAAAAAATAATGATCGATCATCACGAAGCACCACAAGACTATGCTAATTTAAAATATTCAGACCCTAGTATGAGTTCCACTTGTGAGATGATCTACAAAGTAATTAAAGCATTAGATAAAAACGCTTTTAACAAAGAAATAGCGAGCTGCTTGTATACAGGTATTATGACCGACACCGGTTCTTTTCGGTATCCCTCAACAACCAAAGAAACTCACAGTGCAGTTTCTCAACTCATTAAGTTTGGTGCTGATGGTACTGAAATTCATCAAAAAATTTATGATAGTTCTAATTATTGTCGTCTTAAACTTTTAGGTCTTACACTTTTAAACTTAGTTAAAATTCCAGAACTACCAGTTGTTTATATGACTCTTACCCAAAAAGAGCTTGAATCCTGTAATTATAAAAAAGGAGATACCGAGGGTTTTGTTAATTATGGTCTAACCTTAAGTAGTGTCATTTTTTCATGTATAATGATTGAAAATGAGAGTGAAGGAAAAATAAAGATGTCTTTTCGCTCTAAAGGAGGCTTCTCAGTAAATGATTTTGCTAAAACATACTTTAATGGAGGGGGACATAATAATGCGGCAGGTGGAATGTCTATGGAGAGTATGGAAAAAACAATAGTAAGTTTTAAAAAAGCAATTGAAAAAGTTTCTCCTCAATTCAATAAAACTCTTTGAACATGAGATCGTTTATTGTTTTGATTTTTTTCTATGCTTTTTTATCGTGTTCTGAAAATAAAGCTCGTTATCCATTAAATAAAAACTCTAAATTTTTTTTAAAAAGTTCAGCTAATCGAAATAAAACACTAATTTCAAGAGAAGAATTTCTAATTAAAAAAGCTGCTAAATTAGATAGTTCAAATAATTATAATATCTCTGAATCAGGTTTTTTATATGCATACATTAAAAGAAATAATAAATCTTCTCTCCCAAAAAAAGGGACTCAAGTAAGATTCAAATATCAAATAGAGGATTTAGAAAAGAATACAATTTACAGTTATAAAGAACTTGGTGTTGTTGATTATCTTGTTGATCAAGAAAGCTTATTGCCAGCATTAAGAGAGGGGGTAAGAATTATGCGTGCTGGAGAAGTTGTTGTATTTCTTTTTCCTTCCTACCTTTGCTATAGCTATCAAGGCGACGGCGATAAAGTCGGAACAAATCAACCATTACGTTTTACTGTTGAACGTATACCACTAATAGATTAATATTTAAAATTTGTATATGAAAAAAATTATCCAGCCCATATTTATAATTGCCTTACTAATAGGCTGTAATAATAATTACTCAAACCTAGATACCGGACTTTATGCTAATATTTTTACTAATAAAGGTTCTATAATTATTAAACTCAAAATGAAGAAAGCTCCTATAACAGTTGCCAATTTTGTTTCGTTAAGTGAGGGTGAAAATCCTATGGTGAGTAAAGAATATATATCAAAAAAGTTTTATGCAGGGCTCAAATTTCATCGGGTGATTAAAGACTTTATGATTCAGGGAGGTGATCCCTTAGGATTAGGTTCGGGTGGCCCTGGATATAGTTTTAATGATGAATTTAGTGATTTAACTCATAATGGCCCTGGAGTATTATCTATGGCAAATAGTGGTCCTTCAACTAATGGCAGTCAGTTTTTTATTACTCACAAAGCTACCCCTTGGTTGGATGGAAAACATACTATTTTCGGCCAAGTAGTCGAAGGACAAGAAGTTGTTGATAGTATACAGCAAAATGATATTATAAATGAAATTAAAATCATACGGATAGGAGCTGAAGCTAATAATTTTGATGCTCCAACATTATTCAAGAAATATTTTGAAGAAAACAAAAAATCTGCTGACCAAACTCTAGTATCACTAACGGAGGGAATGAAAAAGACAGAAAGTGGTTTATTTTATAAAATTACAAAAGAGGGTTTAGGTTCGTTACCTTTACCCGGAGCAAAAGTTTCAGTTCACTACAAAGGAATGCTTACTGATGGAACTATTTTTGATTCTTCATATGATCGAAATAAACCTATAATGTTTTCTGTTGGTGTTGGGCAAGTAATTAAGGGTTGGGATGAAGGAATTATGCTACTTAATAAAGGTGCTACTGCTCGTTTAGTAATTCCAAGTCACTTAGGTTATGGAATGCAAGGAGCTGGAGGTGTAATCCCTCCTAATTCAACTTTAATTTTTGATGTAGAGCTTATCAGCATTGAAAATTAAAAATATTTGAATGGCCAAATTAAAACTTGTTCATTTTTTGGTATATGAAAAAAACTCATATTGTACTTATTGGACTTTTACCCGTTCAATTGATAGGATTATCTTTTATCAAAAATTATAACTCATGGATTGACGTTTATTATAGTCAAAAGTTTTATCCCCTTCTTTTTAATATTTATCGTTTTTTTTTTGAAAAAATTCCTTTTTCAGTAGGTGATCTGTTTTATGGTATTATCATTATTTATATACTAAAAAATATAATAATGATATTTAAGAGAAAAAAAATAAAATGGTTTATGATAATATCAAATGGATTAAGTATTCTCTCGCTAATCTTGTTTATATTTAATATCAGTTGGGGATTAAACTATTACCAGACTCCCTTACACAAAAAACTTTATTATAACATTAATTATAATGAGACCCAAATAGAAAAAACTTTTAGAATTTTGATTAAAGCTTCTAATAATCTTCACAAAAGATTGGCAAACACTGACAGTTTATCAGTTCAAATATCATACTCCAAAGATTTTATTGCTCAAAAAATTGAAGATGAATTTAATTTTGACTTACATGAATTCAAACCCAAACCTTATTTAAAAAATTCACTTTGGGGAACACTATTAAGTTATATGGGGTATTCAGGTTATTTAAATCCATTTACTCTAGAATCACAGGTAAACTATAAAATTCCAAAATTGAGTTATATTATAACTTCAGCTCATGAAATGTCACATCAATTAGGGATTGCTTCAGAAAGAGAAGCCAACTTTGTTGGATTTTATAGTTGCATAAAACATTCTGATCCTTATATTCAATACTCAGGTTATACTTTTGCAATTGGTTATTTTTATTCTCATCTATTTAGTATTAATCCTAAAAAAGCAAAAGAGATGATGAAAAAACTTAACCCTGGTATTTTAAAAAATCTTCTTGAAATTTCTCAATTTTGGATGCACTATCAAAATCCCTTTGAGCCGATTTTAAAAAAGGGATACAACTCTTATTTAATTGCAAATGGTCAAAAAAGAGGCATAAAAAGTTATAATGATATGATAGGTCTTATTATCGCTTATTATGATAAAAAATCTTTATGAATTATTAAAAATGATTAATTTATTTATTTATTTAACAAATCAATTGATAAACTATAGATAGTGAAATATTTAAGTAGTGCCAATAATCCTGAGTTAAAACGGTTACGGCTATTGTTTAAAAAGCCAAAAGAACGTAAAAAGGATGGGTTTTTTGTAATTGAAGGAATTCGAGAAATAGAAAAATCAATCATAGGTGGCTATGAAGTAGAATCTATATTTATCAAAGAAGGATATGAATCCATTATTAAGAAATTTCTAATTAAACCAAATGAATTATTAAGTTTTAATATTAAAAAATCAGTATTTGATCAGATAAGTATGCGCTCCGGATCAGAAAAAGCTATTGCTATCGCCAAAAAAAAAATACATACACTTGAGCAACTTGATCTATCAGACAATGGTATCGTGCTAGTAATTGATGCTCCTGAAAAACCTGGAAATATAGGTGCTATATTTCGTACTGCTGTGGCTGCAAGATTAAATTCAATTATTATCTCTAATCCAAAAACTGATTTTTACAATCCAAATAGTATTAGGTCTAGTTTAGGAAGTATTTTTTTAATCCCTGCAGCTATTGCCTCTTCATTTGAAGTGATTCGTTACTTAAAAAAAAATGCTTATGAAATCTTAACTGCAGCTGTAAAGCCTGATGCAATACGTTATGATGAATATAATTACAAAAAACCTTGTGCATTAATCATGGGATCGGAAAGTGAAGGCTTAAGTCCATCTTGGCTTAAGGCATCAGACAAGCATCTTATTATTCCAATGCATGATTCAATAGATTCATTAAACCTTTCTGTATCTGCAGCAATTTTGATGTATGAAGCCCAGAGTAGAAACAATAAACTTGAAAAAAAGACAATTCTTTAGTATCTTTCATTTATGATGATTGCCAATCACTTAACTGAAAATAAAGAAATTGCAAAGCAGTATAAAGAACTTTTACGTATCAGTTATCAAAACTTAAATGATTCTGATAAAAAGATTATTCGCTTATCATTTGATATCGCAGTTGAAGCTCATAGTGATCAAAGGAGGAAATCAGGAGAAGCATACATTTTTCACCCAATTAGTGTAGCAAAAATTGTTGCTCATCAAATTGGTTTAGATGCCACCTCAATCTGTGCTGCATTATTGCATGATGTTGTTGAAGATACCAAATTTTCTATTGAGGATATAGAACGAATTGTTGGAGTTGAAGTTGCTAAAATTGTCAACGGCCTAACAAAAATTTCAAGTCTGAAAAAAGATAAAAACATCTCTCTTCAAGCAGAAAATTTTAGAAAAATGCTTCTTACCCTAAATGATGATGTTCGTGTCATCATTATAAAAATTGCAGATCGATTACATAATATGCAAACTATGGATGCTATGCCCGAATACAAACAGGTGAAAATAGCCTCTGAGACTCTTTATATATATGCTCCTTTAGCTCACAGAATTGGACTTTATAATGTTAAGACAGAATTAGAAGACTTAAGCCTTAAATACACGGAGCCAAAGCGTTATGAGTCAATTAAATTGATGGTAGAGGAAACCAAAGGGGCTCAAAATAGCTTCATCAAAACTTTTTCTAAATTTTTAAAAACAGAACTTAGCAAAGAACGTTTTAAATTTGAAATCAAGGGGAGAAGTAAATCTATCTATTCTATTCATCGTAAAATGCTAACTCAAAATATACCTTTTGAAAAGATTTATGATAAATTTGCATTAAGAATAATATATAAAGGTAACAAGAATAACGAAAAATTCCTAGCGTGGAAAATCTATTCAATTGTTACAGACCATTTTACACCAAATCCCACAAGGCTAAGAGATTGGATTTCTGCTCCAAAATCAACAGGCTATGAAGCTCTTCACATAACTGTAATGGGTCCATCTAATAGATGGGTAGAAGTTCAGATTCGATCTGATCGTATGAATGAAATTGCTGAAAAAGGATATGCTGCCCATTACAAATATAAACAAGGAAATCTAAAGGATATAGGAATTGAAAGCTGGCTTAACCGTATTCAGGAAGTATTAGAAAACAATACTGGGAATGCAGTTGATTTTGTTGAAGATTTCAAACTAAATCTTTATGCTGAAGAAATTTTTGTTTTTACACCTCAAGGTGACTTAAAATCAATACCTCAGGGGGCTACAGCCTTAGATTTTGCCTTTTTTATTCACTCTGAAATTGGAAAAAAAACAAGAGGAGTTCGTGTGAACGATCGTTTAGTTCCTTTAAGTAAAGTTTTAAAAAGTGGAGATCAAATTGAAGTCATAACTTCAGATAAAATTAAACCCTCAAAAAACTGGTTAGATTTTGTAGTCACCTCAAGGGCTCGTTCAATAATTAAATCTTCTATTAATGAAGATAAAAAATTACACGCCGAAGAGGGAAAAGAAATTTTAAGAAGAAAGCTTAAATCACTTAAAATTCCATTAAATAATAAAACATTAAATCATATGTTAATGTTTTTTAAGTTTGAAAGTAGTCAAGACCTTTACTATAGAATTGGTATTGGAACAGTAGATAACAAAAAGTTAAAAAAATTTGCTAATGACTATAATAATGCATTACTGAATTTCTTTAAAAGGCGAGTGAAAAAGATGAAAAACACTCCCACTAAAGAAGTAGATAAGATTACAGAAAAATTTGACGTACTTGTTTTTGGAAAAGAAAAAGAAACACTTGCACACAGCTTTGGTGACTGTTGCAATCCTATTCCAGGAGATTCTGTATTTGGATTTATTACTGTGAATGAAGGTATAAAAGTTCATCATAAAGAATGTCCCAACGCATTAACACTTCAGTCAAATTATGCATATCGAGTTATATCAGCTAAGTGGGTAGATTCTAGTTCTGAAGATTACAATGCTATTTTAAAGTTAACAGGAATAGATAAAAAGGGTCTAATAAATGAAGTTTCAAGAATGATCTCAAATAACATGAATGTAAATATTAATAAAATAAACTTTGATACCGAAGATTCTTTTTTCACTGGTGAAATACATGTGAGTGTTCCAAATAAAAATTTATTAAATAAATTAGTAAAGAATCTTTCTAAAGTTAATGGTATTGATAAAATTGTTAGAGAATAGTGCTTAATAACTATATTTGCGGTTCATGAAAGTAGAAAAAACAAATCAAGATGTAGTAAAAGATGTTTTTATAAACTTCTTAGATCACAATGGTCATAGAAAAACACCTGAGCGTTTTGCCATTTTATTTGAAATTTATAACAGCAAAGAACATTTTGACATAGAGTCTCTTTACATTAAAATGAAAAATAAAAATTATCGGGTCAGTCGTGCGACACTATACAACACTATTGAACTTCTAATGGATTGTGGATTAGTTCGTAAACATCAATTTGTTAAAAATCAGGCTCAATACGAAAAATCATATTTTGACCACCAGCATGATCACTTTATTAATACTGATACGGGTGAGGTAAAAGAATTTTGTGACCCTAGAATTGAACAAATTAAAAAAACAATAGAAGAGGTTTTTAATGTCAAAATACACAATCATTCGTTGTACTTTTTCGGTACAAAAAAGGATAATTAATCATAAAAATAAATGGCCATAGATATACTACTAGGACTCCAATGGGGTGACGAAGGAAAAGGTAAAATAGTAGATGTTTTCGCTAATTCATATGATATAATTGCTAGATTTCAAGGTGGTCCTAATGCTGGACATACTCTGGAATTTGAGGGGAATAAACATGTTCTTCACACAATCCCCTCAGGGATATTTCACCCTAAAACTATCAACTTAATTGGTAACGGAGTTGTAATTGATCCAATTATTTTTATAAAAGAAATTCAGGATCTTGAACAATATAACATTGACTTAAATAAAAAATTGTTAATCTCTAAAAAAGCACACTTAATTCTACCTACCCATCGCCTTTTAGATGCAGCTTCTGAAGCATTAAAAGGAAAAGCAAAAATAGGTTCAACCCTTAAGGGAATTGGGCCAGCGTATATGGATAAAACAGGAAGAAATGGAATACGTGTAGGAGATATCCTAGCCCTAAACTGGGAAAATAAATTTAAAAACCTTAAACAAAAACATTTAAGTATTTTAAAAAGCTACAATGTTTCTATTGATTATGACTTGAAAAATCTTGAAAATAATTTCTTTGAGAGTATCGAAGCTCTAAGAAAATTTGAATTAGTAGATAGTGAGCAATATTTGAAAGAAGAGCAAAAAAAAGGTAAAAAAATTTTAGCTGAAGGTGCACAGGGTTCACTTTTAGATATTGACTTTGGAACATATCCATTTGTAACTTCCTCCACTACCACTGCTGCTGGTGCTTGTACTGGACTTGGTGTAGCTCCAAGTAAAATAAAAAAGGTTTTTGGGATTTTTAAAGCTTATTCTACTCGAGTAGGCAGTGGACCGTTTCCAACTGAATTATTTGATAATGATGGGAAAACCCTAGCGAAAGTTGGAAATGAATTTGGGTCTACTACTGGACGAGCCAGACGTTGTGGATGGATTGATCTTGTTGCACTAAAATATTCTATTGAAATTAACGGTGTCACTCAACTAATAATGATGAAAGGAGATGTACTTTCTGGTTTTGATAAAATTAAAGTTTGTACTGGATATAAATCAGAATCAGGCAAGATGGATTATTTACCATATGACATTACATCTCAAGATATAAGACCAATCTTCTATGAGCTTCCCGGGTGGCAGGAGGATTTGACAGGAATGACGGATCTTAAAGATTTTCCAACGAACTTTAAGAATTATATTTCCTATTTGGAAAAAACTTTAAAAACACCAATAAAAATTGTTTCGGTTGGGCCAGATAGAAAACAAACAATTTTTAGATAATAATCTCCGACATGCAGTTAATGTATAGTGTAATGGTATTTCTTTTTGCTATACTTATGGTTAATCCCGCAAAAGCTCAGGAAAAAATTATTGAGATCCGACAGGCTGGTGGCTCAAAACAAGACCAAGTGGCATTCCCTGGAGCTAATATTTTATTTAAGAATAATGAAAAAAGAGTTCTACTATTTCACGAAGGCGCACTAATAGAATCAGATTTAGCCTATTTCTATGCTGAAGAAAATTATTTTAAAGCTATAGGAAATATTATCTTCAGTCAAGGTGATAGTCTAAGAATGACTTGTAAATCAATTCAATATGATGGTAATACTAAAATTGCTCTTGCGAATGGAAATGTGTTTTTAAAACGCCCTGATATGTCTTTAAGTACAGAAAAATTGAACTTAGACCGAAAAACCAGTGAAGCATTTTATAAAACTAAAGGAATAGTAATTGATAGTTCAAGTACACTTACCAGCAATCAAGGGAGATACTTTATGAATCAAAAAAAGTATAGATTTACGTCTAATGTGACAATTGATAACCCACAATATAGAGTTAATTCAGATCAACTCGATTACTACACTGAGCTTAATCAAGCTTATTTATTCGGAAACTCAAAAATCATTGGTGATACTTATACTATAGAATGTGAACGAGGTTTTTACGATCTGGATAGAGAAAAAGGTGTTTTTAAAAAAAATGCTGCACTTTATTATGATAACAAAATTATACGAGGAGACAGTCTATATTTTGAGAGTGAAAAAGACTACGCAGCAGCTTCAAAAAACGTAAGTGTTGAAGATTCTTTAAATAATTCCGTTATTATAGGTCACTATGGTGAAATATTTAAAGCAAAAGATTCTGCAATTATTACACGTAAAGCTTTAGCTGTAAATATTATCGACAATGACTCATTATTTATCCGTGCAGACACACTTCTTGCTACTGGTCCAAATGAGCGACGGATACTAAGAGCATATTATGATGTTAGAATCTTAAAAAGCGACTTAAGTGGTGTTTCAGATTCACTTTATTTAGACAAATCAATTGGATTGACAAAATTACTAAGTAAACCTCTTTCGAAACAAGAGGAGCAAATCTTCACACAAGTAGACAGAAATTCCAATAATCCAGTTATATGGTTTGATAAAAGTCAAATGTCAGGTGATAAAATCATGTTACTTTCCGATACTAAAACAAACAAATTGGATTCTGTAAAAATATTAAATAATGTATTTATTATAGAAAAAGATTCTTTAAGTGAAAGTGGATATAATCAAATCAAAGGTGGGATTCTAGATGGAAGTTTTAAAGAGGGTAAGCTAGATAATATTGTAATCAAAAAGAATACTGAGATGGTTTATTATCTTTACAATGATGAAGATTTTCAATTAATTGGAATTGATAAAACTACATGTAGTGCTTTAAAAATGAATTTTATAAATGGAGAAATCAATGATATTACTTTTTTGGTAACTCCCATCGGAGATGTTTATCCCGAGGACAAATTACCCATTAACGAAAGGACTCTTAAAGGTTTTACTTGGAGAAAAAAAGAACGCCCAGAAACTGTAAATGATTTATTTGATAAAAATGATAAAGAATATCAATTTCCTTCAATTTTAAAATTTAAAAATTCTGGGGCAGGTATTAATAAGGCTTCTAGAAATTAAAAAGTTATGGATAATTTAAAAGAAGATTTCTTAAAGTTTCAAGCTATGACAACTCTAAATCCACTTAATTTAGCGGTTAAAAAAGCAAAAGGAGTTTATATTACTTCTACAAATGGGAAAAAATATTTAGATTTTGTTGCCGGTATTTCTGCATGCAGTCTAGGGCATCTTCATCCAAAAGTAGTTTCTGCAGTTAGAAAGCAAACTAGAAAATATATGCATGTGATGGTCTACGGCGAGTTTGCTCAGGAACCAGCTGTTAATTTTTGTAAAGAACTTATATCTCTTCTACCCGAAAATCAACAAAGTGTTTATCTTACAAACTCAGGTACGGAAGCAATTGAGGGTGCATTAAAATTAGCTAAGAAAGCTACAGGTAGAAGTGAGCTCATAGGTGCATTAAATAGTTATCATGGAAGTACTCAAGGATCATTAAGTCTATTAGGATCAGAAAGTCAAAAAAAAGCTTATCGCCCTCTTCTACCAGGGATATCTTTTATTCGATTTAATGCTTTTGAAGATTTAAATAAAATTACTTTTAAAACAGCTGCGGTAATTCTAGAAACCATTCAAGGAGGTGCTGGATTTATTTTACCGATTAAGAATTATTTAATAAAAGTGAAAGAGCGCTGTGAACAAGTTGGTGCACTACTTATATTAGATGAAATTCAACCTGGCTTTGGACGAACGGGGCGTTTTTTTGGATTTGAACATTACTCTGTTATACCCGATATAGTAGTTATGGGGAAAGGTATGGGAGGTGGTCTTCCTGTAGGAGCATTCTCTGCCTCTAATTCATTAATGAAACTTATCAAAGAAAAACCTAAACTTGGACATATAACTACATTTGGTGGAAACCCTGTCATTGCTGCCGCTTGTCTAGCTACTCTTCGTGAACTAAGAGATTCGAAAATTGTTAGTGAAGTAGCAAAAAAAGAAGCTTTATTCCGTAATGAACTAAAACATGAAAAAATAAAAGAGATCAGAGGCAAAGGTCTAATGCTAGCATTAATATTAGAAGATTCCGAAACTGCTAATCAAATTATACTCAAATCTATTGATAAAGGCCTTTTACTTTTTTGGTTGCTTTGGGAAAAAAATGCAGTGAGGATATCACCACCTCTTACAATAAAAGAGAAAGAAATTTATAAAGGCTGCAAAATTATAAGAGAGGTTTTGGATAGCCTCTAATCTAAATCAATGTTAATTAATTTGTTAAAAACAATATGAGTTGAAGTAATTTTTCTCTTGTGGAGTCACTTAATTTTAATTTATAGTTTTTAGAATATATGCTAAATCATAATTCAGAAGAAACAGACTCAATAATTTTCAAATTTGAGCATATGCTCAAAACCAATTTGGTTTATTTCTTTGATGCTCAGGAATTCGAAGATATTATAATTCACTATCTTGGAGATGGAGATCATCAATTAGCCAAAAAAGCACTAAAAATGGGGCTTGAACAACATCCAAGCAGTCATGAGCTAATTTTGTTGCAAAGTGAAATTTTTATTTTAGACGAGAAATATGAAATGGCATTAGATCTTTTAGAGTATTTAGAAAAAATTAATCCATTCGACGAAGAAATAGCTTTACAAAAAGCCAACATTGCCTCTAAGAGAGGAGAACATAAAAATTCCATTGGTCATTTAAAAAAAGCTCTTCAAATATCAGAGGATCCTGCTGAAATTTGGAATCTATTAGGAATGGAATACTTATTAGCTGAACAATATAAAGAAGCTTCTTTCTTCTTTAAAAACTGCCTAGAGGAAAATCCAGAAGATTATCCTTCTTTGTATAACTTACTTTATTGCTATGAAAAGCTAGAGGAGATTGAACCTGCTATCACTTCTCTTAATGAGGTCCTTGAGCATAATCCATACTCTGAAGTTGCTTGGCATCAATTAGGTAAAATTTTAATGTCCTCTGGAAAAATTAAAGAGGCTCTCTCTGCCTTTGATTATGCTATAATTAGTGACGACGCATTTACTGGAGCTTACATAGAAAAAGGAAGATTGTTGGAATCCATTGGAAAAACTAATGAAGCAATAGAAAATTATGAAGTTGCAATAAACATAACTGAACCTTCATCATTTATTCATAAATGTATTGGAAGGTGTTACGAAAGTTTGGGAAATTTTAAATTAGCAAAAAAATTCTATCTTAAGTCAATAAAACTTGAGCCTTCAAACGAAAAAAGCTGGGAGTCTTTAATCTTATTCTTTTTATCTCAAAAAAATTATATTAGCGCACAATATTATTTAAATAGGGCACTGGAGATCAATGGTGACTCAATAAATCTCTGGAAAAAAAGCTTAGAGCTATATACTCTTTGGAGTAAAAAAGAAAAGGCGATAGATAGTTGTAAAAAGTTAATTCAATTAGGAAATTACGAATGTAATTTACTTATTAGGCTGATTGATCTATTTTTAGATAAAAAACAATGGAAAGATGCTCATAAAGCTGCATGTGACGCTTTTGACTCGTTTCCAAAAAATAAAAAAATAGCCCTAAGAGCGGCTGGATGTTGCTTTCATTTAGGGAGAATTGAAGAAGGAATTTGCGTTTTAAACTCAGACAGCCTTGATCCTTCTGAAAAAGCCGCCTTTAAGAAACTTTTTCCAAGCTTTAATAAACTACTTTCAAACAGATAGAATAGAATTGATTTATTTAGAATCGGTTCTATACCTTTGTATTAATTAATTAATTAATAATGCAATATCTAATTCTTTATCTTAAAGGTATTCTGATGGGAGCTGCCGACTTAGTCCCCGGAGTATCAGGGGGGACTATCGCACTCATCACTGGAATTTATAAAGAACTCTTAGATAGTATCAATTCATTTTCAATAAAAACATTCAAACTATTCATATTAGGAAAGTTTAATGAGGCTTGGGAACAATTAAATCTAAACTTTATTCTACCCTTATTTGCTGGAATTATTACTAGTATTCTTGTCTTTTCCCGAATATTGGAGTGGCTTATGATTAATGAAGCAATAGGACTATGGTCATTCTTTTTTGGTTTATTAATTGCATGTATCTTTTTTTTGATAAAATCCAAGTTAAGATTCAGTACAAGTTCATTGCTTTTTCTTATTACAGGTTCATTTTTTTCTTTTCTAATAACTCGATTAGATACATTTTCAAATGAAATACCACTTTGGTATATCTTTCTTGCTGGTTTTGTTGGAATTTCTGCAATGATTTTACCAGGTCTTTCAGGAGCTTATATTCTATTAATAATGGGAGTATATGAAACACTTTTATCAAATATTCGTAAAGCGCAAGAGTTGATACTTGATTTTAATAAAGAAAAATTCATCGAGGTAGCCTCAGAATTAGGTGTATTCGTGCTAGGAATTTTGGTTGGTATTAAGGTTTTTTCAAAACTTTTATCCTGGTTATTAAATCGTTATCCAGATAAATGCATTTCATTTTTAATTGGATTAATGGTCGGAGCGCTTATTAAAGTGTGGCCTTGGCAAAATCAGGTTCCTAAGTTAAAGGAGGATGCTCCAAATTTAAATATATCAGTCCTTCCAAATGATTTCTTAGGTGGATCTCCTGAAATCGTAAAAGCATTAATACTCATGTTTAGTGGTTTTATATTGATTTATATAATTGAAAAAAGTAAAATTTTATTGAAAAAATGAGATCCAGCTTGAAAAAGAAATCTATAAATCAAGATTTTTTATTAGTTCTCAAAGGTATCGCTATGGGGGCTGCAAACAAAGTCCCCGGAGTTTCAGGGGGAATAGTAGCATTAGTAGGTGGTTTTTATGAACCCCTTATTTATTCATTTCAGCACTTTAACTTAAAGGCTATAAAATTACTTTGGAATAAACGTTTTAAAAGTTTTTGGTATTATATAAATGGTCGTTTTCTATGCTTAATTTTTAGTGGAGTTATTATTAGTTATTTTAGTGTCTCATTACTTTTAGATTTCTTAATTTTTCATTACGAAAGTTTGGTTATAGGTTGCTTCTTAGGGATGATTCTTGCTTCCTTATATTTAATATTCATTAAGGTTCAAGTATGGAGAACATCCGAAATAGCTTTTCTCATTTTGGGACTTTTTCTTGGATTATCAGTTAGTTTTGCTCGACCTGTTGAAGAGAATGATCAACTTTTTTTTATATTTTTTTGTGGTATAATTAGTGTTTCTGGCATGACAATACCTGGATTATCAGGATCATTTTTACTTTTAATATTAGGTAATTATAATCTTCTTTTAGTTGATGCAGTAAATGTGCTTTTTCTTGTTCTATCTAAAGTGTTATTTCTAGATTATGGTTCCTTTTCTGATCCAATTGTTCAAAGATACCTATTAATTATAGCAATATTCACACTTGGTTCAATTAGCGGATTAATATTATTTTCAAACTTACTTAAACTGGTATTAGAAAAATATCCCACACAAACCCTTGCCAATATAATTGGTTTTATAATCGGGACAATTATTCTAGTGTATCCCTGGAAAACAAAATCCTATATTTACAATAATGATGGTAGTTTGGTACTTAATACTTTAGGTAATCCTAAATTTTTAAATTATAATTATTATATACCCAATATTGAATACATTGGAACCTATACTGTTCTTTTATCTATTATAGTGGGTATGAGTAGCATATTGATTTTAAATTACTATGGCAAAAAATAAATACATTAAAAAATTTGGCCTAGTTGGAAAAAACATAGATTATTCTTTTTCAAAAGACTATTTTACATCTAAGTTTGAACGTGAAAACAAGAAAAATTACGTGTATGTAAATTTTGATTTGGAAAATATAGATCAATTTAAAAAAATCCTCAAAAGCAAGCCGTTACCTGTGGGTTTAAATGTTACTATTCCATACAAAAAAGAAGTCATCCCTTTTTTAGACGAACTGAGTGCTGAAGCAAACATTATTCAAGCTGTAAATACAGTAGTATGGGACGGTAATGGGAAGGTTGTGGGTCATAATACTGATCATGTCGGATTTGAAAAAGCTCTAACTAAAAGTATAGATAAAAATCCGAGAAAGGCACTAATTTTAGGGACAGGGGGAGCTTCTAGTGCAGTAAAATTTGTTTTGGATAAGATAAATTGTTCATTCAGTTTTGTCTCTCGAAATCCAAAAAAAAACCAATTATCGTATAAAGAAATAACAAAAGAACTATTAGATAAGATTGATTTAATCGTAAATACTACGCCGCTAGGAACTTTTCCAAATATAGACGATGCCCCTCCAATACCATACAAGTATTTAAGTAATAAACAATTTTTATTTGATTTAATTTACAATCCTGAGGAAACCAGATTTCTAGAAGAAGGTAGAATACGTGGTGCAAAAACATCAAATGGTTATCAAATGCTTGTTTATCAAGCGGAAAAGTCTTG
>CACLGW010000016.1 GCA_902606525.1 uncultured Bacteroidota bacterium
TATTTTAACAATGATAAGGCTACTAAAAACGCAATAAAAAAAGGCTGGATGCATTCAGGAGACTTAGGATACAGAGACGACGAAGGTTATTTTTTTATAGTAGATAGAATGAATGATATGATTATCAGGGGAGGAACTAATATTTACCCAAGAGAAATTGAAGAGGAAATAATAAAACATCCTAAAATTTCATTAGTTGCTGTAGTTGGTATACCAGATCAACGAATGGGAGAAGAAATTAAGGCTTATTTAGTATTAAAAAAAGATAAAATCCTATCTAAAGCTGAATTTAAAACTTGGATAATGAAAAAAGTAGCAGCTAGTAAATATCCAAGAGAAATAGAGATTGTCAAAGAATTACCTATGAATGCTACAGGTAAGATCCTTAAGCGCAAGCTCAAGTAAATTTAAGTGATATTTTTTAAAATGGAACATAGGTTATGATTATTGAGTAAATAATAAAAAAAACAATAAAAGGAATAACTAAATAGCCCATAATATCTCTAGCTTGGAGATTTGTTCCCGATCCCATTATGGGAAGGATTAAAAGAAGATAAAATGGTTGCAATAAATTTGTTAATGTTTCACCATATGCAATGGATAACGAGGCTCTAGAAATCATCGATATAATTTCATCAGGAGTATAGCTAGATCCAATTGTTTTAACTGCTTCTAAAACACTTGGCCCTATAACTGCAAACTCACCCCCTCCAGAGGGTATTGCGAAGTTTACTATTCCTCCTAAGACAAATGAGAAAAAGGGGAATGTTTTCAAAGATGAGACTGAAACTAAAGCATGAGATAATGATTCCCCTAGTCCTGTATAAATCATTATACCCATAATACCAGCATAAAAGGGAAATTGAAACAATATACTAGATACATTACTACTTGATCTCCGCATAGCTATACTGAAACGTAAAGGACTCTTGTGCATTATAAGACCTAGCATTAAGAAAATGAAAATCATAATATTTAAATTCAAATCAAATCCATTTAAAATAAAATACCTTACTGTATATATAAGTCCTAAAAGGAAAATGATCATTGTTAAGGGGAAATTATTATTCAATTTATCTGATAGCGCTTTGAAGGGAAGTTTATGTGATTGAGCTTCCTGAGCTATTGTAATTTCTTTACTCAAATTTTTGGAATTGATTAAGTAGTCTTTTAATTCTCTTCCCTCAGAATTTTTAGGCCTTATCATCATCATTATGAGTGTTCCTAAAAATAAATAGCAAAGTATTACTGTAATATTTAGGTAAGAGCCAAGAGTTTCTGTTGTAGATATTGTACTTTCTATAATTCCAGATTTTAACAAATAATTATCTTTAGTATTGAGTAAAAGTGGAATTGAGCTAGATAGACCTGTAACCCAACTATTATTTGAAAAATAAGTACATGCAATCAAAAAAGGGTAGTTTACCCCCTTAATTCGGTCAGCAAGAGATCTGCCTAGTGCTGCAGCTGCTACTATCCAACCCCAACTAATCATTGAAACAAGAAATCCAAATAAAGTAACTACAAAATAAACTTGAATCGGATTTTTTATGTATTTACATAAAATATTAATTTGTTTTAAAAAATAGGGAGAAAGAGCAATGGTGTAACCCGTAACTATAAGTAATACCATTTGCATTCCAAATTCAAGGAGCAACCAAAATCCTTGGTACCATGCATCTAATATTTCAAAGAAATTAACCTTAACAATAAAAGCAGCAGAAACAGCTACGATTAAAGTAAGAACCAAAGCAAAAACAAATGCATCTGGCATATTTTTTTTAAAAAAAAATGTGAATTTTTCACCTAACTCTGAATTCATTTTTTTTCTCTTATCATATCTTTTCAAAAACTATTTTAGCTCTCTTGAAGTACTAAATTTAAAAAAATATGTTAAAGTTTTTTAAAAGTGAGGGATTTCTAATTTCCTAATTAATGTTTAAGAAAACCATTTATGACTTCCGAACTGATTATTTTTAACAACTATTCCATTTTCTAAATAAAATTTAATCCCTTTTGTTACGTTATTTAGGTATTTTTTTAGGGACGGCAGAATATAAGTTATTAATAAGAGCCTGTAAATTATTGGAGAAAACTTGTCGGATATATATGGGTTTACCTTAATTATTAATATTGTTTTTTCATTAATTGATTTTAATTTCCATTCAACTTTAGATTTTTTACCCCCCTTTTTTCCAATGTATAATTCAAACCCACTATTTTTTTGCCAATTGTAAATATTTCTTTCGAACAATAAACCATTTAAATAGATGAGTTCATCTATTTTTTTTTGTTCGTTCCAAAGAATCAATTTATGGGATTTACAAAATGGATGAAATAATTCTAAGTGAGAAGGTTTTGACAACAAATCCCATACTTTTTCTGATTCAATATTTAATTTGACTTCAGACTTAACAGAAAGGTTACTTAATTTATTTTGCATCAAGAATTTGTTTTTAAGATTGGTCAATTTAAATCCGGTATATCCAAATTTGCTTTAATTACAACCGCAGTATGAATCAAAGTTGTTGATAATAGACCGTCCTCATTAAATAACTCCCCCTTAATTGTTGCTATTTTCCTTCCAATTTTAATTGTTTCGGCTATTGCTATCACTTTTCCTGCACTTAGTGGTCTATGATGAATACTATGAAGGTTAGTAGAACTTGGATAACTTAACCCTCTGGATTCGTATATCAAAAGTAAACTAGTAACATCATCTAACATTGAATTCATTTGACCTCCTTGTACACTTTTATTTGGATTTAGATTTTTTGAAGAAAATTCACCTTCTAACTTTAAGAAACCTGGCTTATATTCTAGAAACTTAAAATTAAATCCCTCAGCTGTTCCACCTTTTTCTTTTTGAAAATTTAAGAATCTTTGAATATCAATTTTTATTTTTTTCATTATAAGTGATTTATGGTTGTAATCTTCATTTGTAAAGATATTATACTTGATATTAAAATATATTCCTAAACATCTTAAAATCACCCAAAAATTATAATACTAATTTTACTTTCAGCTAATTTTTAAATGGAACTTCTTTAAGCTCATTTGAACCAAAAAACATATTTCCAATAAGCTCAATTGTCTCTTTTGTTAATTCTTCTTCTGAAGAATTTTTTTTTAATTGGAATTCGGTCGAATCCATTGACAATAATTTATTCTCTTTCTGATTAAGATGTATAGCAGTATAAAAATGGTAACGCAAAATTTTCTCAAGAGTTATGTTAGTTCCAGGATAATAAGATTGAAATCCTTCCAAACTTTTAAAGGTTGTTTTTAATATTCGATATGGTTTTTTAAAACCCAATTTATTATTAAGTCGAAGAGCCTCATGCCAATTAATTGAATCCTGAGAGTATCCATTAAAAAAAACTATATTAAAAATTATTACGATATAAAAGAGCAAGTTTAATTTCATTAATTTTTAGTGCTAGAGGGCAAATATTTTTAACAATTTATAACTACTTAGTATTAGTAGATAATTTATGTCTTTACTTTTAAAATTAACTTACCTAACTTATTATCATTAAATAATTTCAAAAAAATTGACCTAAAATTATCTACCCCTTTTACAAAATCATATTGCTCATTACCCAAAACAATACGATCGTATATTTTTCCCATATGATCCCATTCAAAACCTTTTCTTTTAAAAACGTGAGTGAAACCCCCTGCATTAAAATGTCGTTCAAGTAATAGTACTTTTTTTCCTGTTTTTGAAAGAAGTGCGCTAGAACACAGACAACAAATTCCTGTTACGAATAAAAATATCATCATATGATTCAAAAAATTTAGAAGATTTTTTATGGGTCTGGATCATTAAAAGTAGTTTTTCTTTTCATTCTAAAGTAAAGAAAATATATAAATTCAATCTCTAGTAGTTCCCTTGGGAAAATATTTGTCAATAATATAAGCAGGCTGCCATGGGTCTAACTTTTGAACCAAGTCTTTATAATCATATTCTTTAGATTGAATCCTGGAAGGATATAGATTTATAGTGTCATCTGAAGCAATTCTATGAAACTGAAGAAGATTCATCATCTCTTGAATTTTAGTCTTATAAGCAGATTTTTTTGCTAGATTGTTAAGTTCATTATGATCTTCTTTTAAATTATAAAGCTGTTTGACATTAATTTGAGGATAATAGATAAGTTTCCAATTCTCGTTTCTAACTGCTCTAACAGTATTTCTATATGCTGTATACAGACTTGAGCGTACGTATTTTTCCTCCTTATTGATAATACCCATTAAAGATTCACCATCAATATTTTCCAGTTTATTTAAATTTAAATAATCAATTAGGGTTGGAAAAAGGTCAAACAAATAAACAAGGGCCTTAGAGGTTTGAGCTTTAGGAATTTTTGGACCACTTATAATCATTGGAACTTTAGTGCTATGTTCATAAAGGTTTTGCTTACCTAAAAGGCCGTGACTTCCGAGAGCCAATCCATTGTCTGCTGCATAAACAATAAGAGTATTATCGTATAAATCATATTTCTTGAGGCGTTTAATTAAATCTCCTACACGATCATCAATATGCTGAATTAGGGCATAATATTCCGCTATAGAAGACTGAATGATATCATGGGTTCTTGGCCATGGAGCTAGAGTCTCGTCTCTAACATTTAAATCATCAAACCTAAAGGGGTGTAGAGGTTTAAAATTTTCTGGAATTGGAATTTCATTCTTTTTATAAATATCGGAATACTTTGGAGAAGGAGATCGTGGATCATGAGGTGCAGTAAATGCAAGATAACAAAAGAAAGGTTTTTCTTTTTTGGATGCTTGATACCTATCTAAATAATCCAATGTTGCTTCTGTAAAAATATCAGTAGAAAACCCCGCATTGTGTGGGTTATTCAACTTATTGTATTTATCTAAATCTGTTAAAGGCACATTAAAGTGATCACTCATTCCACCGAGCATGACTTTACTTGCTTCTTGAAAGTTAGTCTCAAAACTTGCTGCTCCGTTATGCCATTTTCCTGTTGCAAAAGTTCGATAACCATTTTTACTTAAATAATTTGGAAGGGTTTCAATCTCTTCCAAACGGTCATAAACATGAAATAGACTTTTTCCACTTAAAAGCATGGCTCTGCTAGGAGCACAGATCGCCCCATGGTGACCACCCATAACGTAACAATTTTCAAATAGTACACCATTATTTGCTAAATCATCAATATTAGGTGTTTTTATATACGGGTTCTGAGCGATACCAAGAGCATCAGCTCTTTGGTCATCTGCAAAAATAATAAGGATATTAGGTGTTTTTTTTATTTCATTTGTTTCTTGTCTATTGCATGAGAAAATAAAAAAGAAATTAATTGCTGCAAGAATAATTATCAAGTTATATTTCATAATATTAAATATAAAAATATTTGATTTGATCGTGTAACTTAAAGAAATTTTCTATTGGAAGAATGATTTTAGTTTTTTCTAAATAAATCATTGGGCCTATAAGTGGTTACTCTATCTGTTTTGTTTGATGTTAATTCACTTATCATTTTTTTTGCTAAATCATCTACTAATAATGGTTTTTGAGATTTTAAAATCCCAATTTTATTAAAAATTTTTAAAATATTTATAGCTATTCTCTCACCCTCTCTAATTAATTCTGGCTGCCTGATTAATATAGGAGGTTGAAAAATTTGAATTTTATTAAACAGAAGCTTCTTTACAGACTCCTCAAGTGCCCCCTTAATTTTTGGATAGAAAAAAGGTGATTTTTCGTTCGCTCCTGCTGAAGACACTAATGAATAAAAAGTAACCCCATTTTCTGATGCCATTTTTGCAAAATCATACTGATAAGTATAGTCTATTAAATACTGATCTTTTTTACTTCCTGCATCTTTTTTAGTAGTTCCAAAAGCTGAGAATAAAACATCACCAGATACCAAAGGTTTATATTCATTTATTTTTGAAAAATCAATTTTATATTTAACAAGTTTTTTGTGCTCTAAGTTTAGGATTCCTCTGATAAATACAGTGACTTTATCAAAATTAGAATCATTTAATAGTCGTTTTACAAGTTCTTGTCCTGTTGCACCGGTCGCTCCAAGTACCATAGCATGTAGTTTTTTATCCATTTTTTTAGTTAAAAGCTTTGACTAAGCTAAAATAGCTATGGATTATCTTATATTGCTATATTTAAATAATTTTAACAAAAAACTTTTGCTAATATGTTACATCAATATTTTTCGTTTATTTTTCTATGCTTGTTTTTAACATATAGTTGTAACCAAAATCCGTCTAATAAAGATTCTAAAATAGAGACAGAACAAGAATTAATTGAGAGAGCACTCAAGATTCACAAAAATGTTCTTACCCTTGATACTCACGCTGATACACCATTAAGAATGATTGAGCCAGGTTTTGATATGTCAGAGCGTCATGATCCAAATGAAACTGGATCAAAGGTTGACTATCCAAGGATGAAAGAGGGTGACTTGGATGCTATCTTTTTTGCTGCTTTTGTAGCTCAGGATATTCGAAATGATAAAGGCAATTCAAGAGCAAAGGCACTTTGTATTCAAATGATTGATTCTATTTTGGTATCAATAGAGAGAAACTCGGAAATAGTTGGGTTAGCTGTAAACCCAGAAGATGCTTATTCGCTTGAAAAAAATGGAAAGAGAGCTATTTATATAGGGATTGAAAATGGATATCCAATAGGTGATGATCTTTCAAATATCAAAATATATTTTGATAAAGGTGTGCGTTATATCACTTTGGTCCATTCTTCAAACAATGATTTAGCAGATTCTGCAACTGACCCTTATGGATTTGAACACAATGGAATTAGTGAATTTGGATCAAAGGTAGTAAGTGAAATGAATCGTTTAGGAATTATGGTCGATGTATCTCACGGGAGCGATAGTTTATTTTACGATGTGATTAATTTGACTAAGGCTCCAATTATAGCAACTCATTCAAATGCTCGTGTAGTTACTAATCACAAACGAAACATGACCGATGACATGTTAAGGGCTATGGCAAAAAATGGAGGTGTTGTTCAATTGACCATGTTGGCAGATTACCTTAGGGAAGCTACCCCAAACATTAAACGTGATTCTGCAATAGCTGTACTTCGCTCTAATATTAAACCTATTGATAAAATGACTGATCGAGAGAAAGTAAGTCTTCGAAAAAGATATCAAGAAATAGAGGTGAAGTATCCAAACTCTCCCGCTACGGTAAAAAATGTAGTAGATCATATTGACCATATTATTAAAGTGGCAGGAATAGATCATGTTGGCATAGGATGTGACTTTGATGGAGGAGGAGGGATTCAGGGTGTTTTTGATGCTAGTGAGGTGATGAATATTACTATTGAATTGGTTAAACGTGGATATAATGAACAACAAATAGGAAAAATTTGGGGTGGAAATTTAATTCGTGTTTTCAAAGAAGTTCAAAAAATTTCTGAACAACTAAAAACAGATACATCAGTATAATTCAATATACAATCTTATGATTTTAAGGTGGTTATTGATTCCAATTGCTTCTCTTTTTTTTGAGAGTTTATATGCACATCCACTTCGCTTATCACTGTGTGAAATAGAATATAGGTCTAGTACAAAATTAATTTCAATAAATCTAAAGCTCTTTTTGACAGACGTTAATGAAGCTTTAGTTTTTGACCCTAACAGTAAAAAACTTGCTTTTTGTCAGCCCAATGAGTCTGAAATTGCTGATCAAATGCTTTTGGATTATGTAAATAAATTTTTTTATGTGAAAGCTAATGGAATTACAATACCTCTAAAAATCAAACAAAAAAGATTAAGTGGCGATGGTCAAAACACTGCTTTATGGATTTATTTTGAATTTAGCCAGCCTTTGAAATTGGAATTATTAGAAGTTAAAAATGCTGTTTTTTCAGATATATTTTTTGATCAAAATAATATCGTATACATTCATGTAAATGATGAATCTAGAAGTATTATGCTAAATAAAAAAACATCCATTCACCATTTAGAATTTTGATATGCATCTCTTTAAATTTTACTTAAAATTGGGTTTTGAGCATATAGCTAATTTAAATGCTTATGATCATATTCTTTTCTTGGTAGTTTTATGTGCAGTATATAAAATGAATCAATGGCGGAATATTCTGATTTTAATTACAGCTTTCACAATTGGACATAGTATTACTCTATTTTTGGTATCCTTAGATTATTTTACTATCTCATCACCCGTAATTAAACTTTTAATACCGATAACAATTTTGATAACATCTTTACAAAATGTTATTAATAGTAAACAATTAAAAAACTTTTCCCGCATGGGAAGGAACTATTTCATGGCATTATTTTTTGGTTTCATTCATGGAATGGATTTTTCTAATTATTTTAAGGCACTCATAATGTCACCTGAAGAAATTTTTATTCCTCTTTTAGGATTTAATATTGGCATTGAACTGGGGCAGTTATTAATTGTTCTCTTTATAGTCCTAATTGGAATTATTTTCCTTAATATATTAAAAGTAAAACACAGTAAGTGGAATTTTTTTATATCTGGAGCAGCATTTGGAATCTCATTAATTTCAATACTAGAGTTAACTTTTAATAAATAATTATTTTCTTTCTTATTAATTTTTATAATTCACAACAAAGCAATGTATTATTTAAGATATTATTAATAATACAACTTATTCAATATAAAATAATTATATAAAATGTATTAACCTTTAAATTTAATATAATTTTTTTTTTGGAAAATTTATTAAAAAAATACAAACAGTATCCTAATACTTGGGATGAGATGTTTGACTCAAAAGGCAGCATAAGAAATGTGTATAGGGACTTTGGGTCCTATTTAAAGAACACTGATTTTGATAGTTTGACTCAAATGATAGACTTTACTAGTCAATTTTTCAAAAATCAAGGTATTACATTTACCGTATACAATGACAATAAGGGAGTAGAAAGAATCTTCCCGTTTGATATTATTCCAAGAATTATTGAGCATAAAGAATGGAGGTCAATTGAAAGGGGTATTACTCAAAGGATTAAAGCTCTTAATCTTTTTTTAAAAGATATCTATCATGAACAATTTATAATAAAAGATGATATTATATCTGGTCAACTAATAGTTAATAATAAATATTTTATTCGCGAAATGATGAATTTATCAGTTCCAAAGGATATTTATACTCATATATCAGGGGTTGATTTAGTAAGAGGGAAAAAGGGTGAATTCTTTGTTTTGGAAGACAACCTAAGAACACCTTCTGGGGTAAGTTACATGTTGGAAAATAGAGAAATCACTAGACGTTTATATCCTAATTTAATGCCAAAGCATAAAGTTTTGCCAGTTGATAATTATCCTCAAGTTTTGTATAGACAATTAAAGACCTTAGTTAGTAAACAAAACCCTGTAATTGTTCTCTTAACACCTGGCCTATATAATTCTGCCTATTATGAACATGCTACACTAGCAAGGTTAATGGGTGTTGAACTTGTAGAGGGTAGTGATCTTGTTCTTTACGATCACGAGGTGTTTATGAAAACTGCTAGTGGCCTGAAGAAGATTGATGTTATATATAGGCGAATTGATGATGACTTCTTAGACCCACTTTGCTTTAACACTCGAAGTGTACTGGGTTTGGCAGGGATAATGGAATCCTTTAGACAAGGTAAAGTATGTATTGTTAATTCTCCCGGTACTGGAATTGCTGATGATAAAGCAATTTATTCTTATGTGCCCAAAATGATAAAATATTATTTAAATGAAAATCCAATACTTCAGAATATTGAAACTTACCAATTGGGAAATAAAGATCAAAGAAAGTATGTCCAAGATAATATTGAAAATATGGTAATTAAGAAAACTGATGGTAGTGGTGGGTACGATATGTTAATGGGGAATAAAGCCTCTGCGATAGAAAAAGATAAATATCTAAAAAAGGTTAAAAAAAATCCAAACAATTATATAGCCCAACCAATTTTAAACCTTTCAACAGCACCCTGTATTATCAATGGTAAATTAGCTCCAAGATGTTTAGATTTAAGACCTTTTGCAATTTATGGAGCCAATAAAATTGAAGTATGTCCAGGTGGACTAACTAGGGTTGCGATGGAAGAAGGTTCGCTTATAGTAAATAGTTCTCAAGGTGGAGGCAGTAAGGACACATGGATTATAAAAAAATAAAACTATATGTTAAGCCGTGTTGCAAATAATTTATTTTGGATGGACAGATACATGGAGCGAAGCTATGGGTTACTTAATTTGATTAAAACAAATTATAATTCAACTTTAGACTCTGGGGACTATTCTTCATGGAATAAAATCATGCAAACTTATTTGGGAATAGAATATGAGAAGGAGTTTACAAGCCATCAAGATTCAATTTCTATAATTCTTTACATACTTTTTGATGATTCAAATCCTAATAGTGTTCATAATATGATTATCAAAGCAAGAGAGAATGCAAGAAGTGTTCAAGAACATATTTCTAGAGAATTATGGCTTTCAGTTAATAAATTTTATCTGCATTTATCGCAAGATAATATATCGGTTAAATACAAAAAGAATGATCCTATTACCATTGTAAACGAACTTTTACAGTTTAATCATATTTATTATAGTGTTGCTGATATTACCCAGGAAAGAGGAAATGCATACTGTTTTATGAATTTGGGCAAGTATCTTGAAAGAGTTGTTCAAAGTGTAGACTTCTTAAGCATTAGAATAAGCAATTTAAATCAAAACGAGGAAAATTTATATGAGAGCTATTTTTTTAAAAATTTATTGATTTCTATTGGAGGCTACCAGCTTTATTTAAAAACATTCAAATCAATATTCAATATTGAAAACATAATAGAGATGATCGTTGTGAATGAAAGTTTTCCTCGTTCAATAATTTACAGTGTTAATAAACTTCAGGTTCATATTAAACGCCTTAATGAATTTAATAAAATTAATAATAGAGATTTAATATTTACTGTAGGTAAACTTAAAAACTCATTAAAATACACTACAATTGGTTCAATAAAAAGTAAAGGAATCGATGAGTTTTTAAAAGAAATAAAGATTGCTTTAAATCAAATATCAGTTAATATCAACAGAACTTACTTTTATCAAACTTATTAAATATGATAAAATATTTTTTAAACCACACCACCTTATATAAATACTCAAATCCTGTCGTAGAGAGTACAAATAGAATATTTCTGTATCCATATAATGATATGCAGCAACAGCTAGTTACACATAAAATAACCGTTACTGGTGACCCAAATATTTATTCTTATTTAGATGAATTTAATAACAGAGTTGGTTTTTTTAATTTTGTATCACCACATGACTTAATGGTAATTACATCTGAAGCTGAAATCATTGTTAAACAGAGTCAAGAGCTTAATTATAATTTGAATATAAAAACACAGAACCAGATAATGGAAAATATGTCCAAAGATATTAGCTTCTTGCCCTTTTTAAATATTCAGCCATTTTTTAAAAAAAGAAAAATTAAAAAAATAATATCAGAACTAATAAATTGTGATGATACTATTTTGGTTATATCCAAAAAATTATGTGAATATATACATCAAAATTTTACTTATAAAAAAGGAATTACAAATGTTTTTTCAACTCCAGAAGAAGTATGGAAGTTAGGATTTGGTGTTTGTCAAGATTTCACGAATATTTTAATTCAATTATGTAGGTTATGTAAGATTCCCGCCAGATATGTGAGTGGTTATGTTTTTGCTAAAGATGGGATGGTTGGTGCAGGTGCTACTCACGCATGGGTAGAAGTCTTCATCCCCAATTATGGTTGGTATGGATTAGACCCAACTAATAATTGTTTTACTGATAAATACCATATTCGATTAGCTGTAGGGAGAAGTTATAATGATTGTTCACCTGTTAAAGGTGTTTTTAAGGGAAACGAGAAACAAGAAATGAAAGTAAAAGTTCGCCTTGATACAGTAAGAAATAAAAAAAATAATGAGATTAACTTTGATGAAATAAGTCCTGAAATTTCTTCTGTAAATACAGTTTTATCTATTAATAGTTTTCAAAAAAATCAACAAATAATTCAGCAACAACAATAAATTATTCATAGGATAACTAAAACTCCCCCCGTTTTGAGGGAAGTTATTTATTAGAAATAATAATTTATTTAAAGACTACCAAATGCTGCTAATACTTGAACGGTGAAATTTGATTTAAATTCTACTCCTCCGTTAGTTTTAGCCCACTCTTCAGCTTCTTTTGAGAAATTATCTTCCCATTTTTGTTTTTGATCAATTAAATCACTAAAACCAGATGATCCTATAACAACCCAATGTGTGGCTTCATTTGGAGAACCTATATCATAAGTTCCAAATGCTACCGGTCTGTCACCTATCACCTTAGAAGCTTTGCTGATAAACTTATCATGTGCTTTTTTAAATGCATCAGGGTCATCAGGTGTAATTTCGTAAATTTGTAAAAAAGGAAAATCTTTAGGTTGACCTCCAACATAACTAAGAAATCTTCCCGCATAAGAGGGGCCCCATTCCTCGACAAAATTATTTATTTGTTCCAAAAACAAGCCTTGTTCGAATTCCTTTAAATCGGTTCTGCCTATTTTTCCAACTTCGCCAAAAGCAACTATGCGATGAGACCATTGATTATCTCCATGTGAAATTCTTTCAATCTGTACTCCCCCAGATTTAAATTCGGCATTTTCATTATGCTTAGTTAACAGATTACCTATAGCTGTCTCAGTTCCAGATTTGGCATTAAAATGCCACAAACGAAAAGTGTTTTGAGAAAAAGATATACTTAAGGACAAAACACAAATAATAAATATGATTTTTTTCATTATAGATGATTTATGATTAATAATTATTCGAATATATATCGATTAGTTTACATACCAATTATATTTTTATTTAAATAAATATAATTTTTAACTTTAAATAAACAAATTAGATACTATGCTTGATAATACGATATTTAAACCTTTTATTGTTTTTATCTCTTTAATAATTTTTTCAAATTTAATTCATTCTCAAACAAACAATAAGTTTAAACCAATTGATATTTTTAATCTAGAATATGTCTCTAATCCTAAAATTTCTCCAGATGGAAAAAAGATTCTTTACGTAAGAAATTTTAAAGATATAATGACAGATAAAAATTATTCAAATATTTGGATTATTAATTTTGATGGAACAGATAATATCCCACTTACAACTGGTAATCAAAATGATCTTGACCCAACATGGTCTAACTCTGGAGATAAGTTCACTTACAAGTCAAATTCTGATGAAACTAATCAACTTTATTTATACACTTTATCTCAAAAATCAAATCAAAAACTTACCAATCTTCAAAACTCAATTAGCCAAATTAGCTGGTCCGATGATGATAAATATCTTGTTTTTACTTCTTTCGTAGAAAAATCATATGATAGTTTTATAGAAATGCCAACAAAGCCTAAAGGGGCAAAGTGGAATAATCCTGCCATAGAGATTAATGATATTAAATATAGAAGTGATGGAAAAGGCTATTTAACTCAAGGGTTTTCACAAATCTTCATTCTTCCTGTAGAGGGTGGCACACCAAGACAAATCACTTTTCTTAACAATAATGCAACTTCACCAAAATGGTTGGCGAAAAATAAAATTATATTTTCAGCAAACTTGCATGATGACTCTGATTTGGAACCTAGAAATTCTGAGATATATTCTTTAGATATAATTACAGAAAAAATTAAGCCTCTAACTTTTCGTTTAGGACCTGATTATAATCCTGTTCTTTCACCTGATAAAAGTGAAATTGCCTATCTAGGATTTGATGAAAAATATTTAGGTTATCAGCAGAACAATCTTTATATAATGTCAGCTGAAGGAAAAAAAATCAGAAATATATCAGAAAATTTTGACAGAAATATTAGTAATATAAGTTGGTCAGAAGATGGAAAAGGACTCTATTTTCAATATGATGATATGGGAATGACAAGGCTTGCTTTTATTTCAATTTCTGGAAAAGTAAAAAATATAGTTGATCAACTTGGAGGATTGTCGTTGGGGAGGCCATACAGTGGAGGCACATATAGTATTTCTAAAAATGACAGGTATGCATATACTTTTGGTAATGTATATAATCCGTCAGATTTAGCAGTAGGTTACGATAAAAACTTTAAGAGACTAACAAGGTTAAATAAAGATTTATTTAATCATAAAAAACTAGGGAATGTTGAAGAAATTTGGTTTAAATCGTCTTTTGATGAAAGACAAATCCAAGGATGGCTTGTTAAGCCTCCAAATTTTGATTCTTCTAAGAAATATCCCTTAATATTAGAAATTCATGGAGGTCCTTTCTCAAATTATGGATTTAGATTTTCAGCTGAAGTTCAGTTGTATGCAAGTAAAGGCTATGTTGTGCTTTATATTAATCCAAGAGGAAGTACTAGTTATGGAAGTGAATTTGCAAATTTAATTCATCATAATTATCCAAATCAAGATTATGACGATTTAATGTCAGGTGTAGACTTTATATCGAAGAGAGCATATATAGATAAGCAAAATCTATTTGTTACGGGTGGAAGTGGAGGAGGAGTTTTAACTGCCTGGATTATTGGTAAAACAAATAGGTTCAATGCAGCAGTGGTAGCAAAACCAGTTATAAATTGGTACAGTTTTGTTTTATATGCAGATAATATAAATATTTATTCAAAGTATTGGTTCCCAGGCCCTCCGTGGGATAATTTAGAACACTATATGAAAAGATCACCTATTTCATATATAGGAAATGTTAAAACACCCACTATGCTATTAACAGGCGAGGATGACTTTAGGACCCCAATTGCTGAAAGTGAACAGTTTTATGCTGGGTTAAAACTTAATAAGGTAGAATCAATGCTAGTTCGTATTCCAGGAGCTAGTCATGGAATTGCAGCCAAACCAAGCAACTTGATAACAAAGGTTAATGCAATAATCGCATGGTTTGATAAGTATAGAACAAAAAAAACAAATCCATAATATTGACCTTATTTTAAAATTGATTGTAATAAGGATTAAAAAAATATGATTTATGGATCAAAACTGAAGTTTTTTATCAGATCAAAATATTCAAATTTTCGTCATTTTAAATCATTTTTTGTCTATTTTGGCTCAAATTTGATCAATTTTGGTCATTTTTTACTGATTTTTGACATTTTTTAATAAATAGTATTTTAATTATAAAAACAATTTATTTTAGGTTACTTGAAACTTATTTAGATATTTTAAATGCTTAAAAACAACAGTGACTTAGTTTTAAAAAAAACAATAGACTTTGATAGTCGATCATTTATGTGGACATCAATTGCAAAGGGAAATGAAATTAATGACGATTTATTAGTTATTTACAAAACATTTAAGAAACATAACCTGATAGATAAAAAGACCACTCTATTAACATTTTATGAAGTTTTTAAAGGCAGAGAATTGGAGAAGATTAAAGTCAAAATTAATTGGACAGGTTCCCTAAGATTACTGATTTATTTTTTTGTAAGATTAGCTCACAGACAGCACATTATTTTGGATTCTAGTGTACAATGGATACAACTTGAGAAAACATTTCTTTGGAAGCAAAAACCTATTAAACGAGAAAATAGTGCTGAAATATTTTCTAAACTTTACACATATAAATCTGAACCAAAAAACGCTATGATAATAGAAGATGTTTTAAGACAACTATTTTAGTGTATTAAATTTTATTCAAAGAATTTAAAAATTGTTTTTGTGGCTTATACACCTAATTCAATTATCATCACTGATTTTCCATTTATTTCTAATTTATCATTTAAATTAATTTTCTTTTGTCTGAGAATTTCGTAACCTGACTCAAACCCATCAAAAGCCTCCCCATAATGATCTAGTTCAATAGTTTGAATTTTATCAACCCTATTAAAAATAACCCAAACTTTCCTTCCATTATAGCTTCGATAAAAACTGTATATCTCTTCCATTCCGCCAGCTTTTGGGGCAAATTGAATTAAATTACCATTATGTATTACATCATTATTTTTTCTCCAATTCAAAAGATTTTTAAAAAAGTTTAAAACTTCTATTTGATTTTTATTTAGACCTTCACCAGTAAAAGCATTAACCTTGTCACCTAAAAATCCACCTGGAAAATTTGATCTAATTACTCCATGATTTCCTGGATTTCTATTGCTATTCATCAAAATTTCAGTTCCATAATAAAATTGTGGAATTCCTCTCATAGTAACGTAATAAGCGATCCCCATTTTAAATAATTCCAAATCATTATTCACCTGAGTATAAAACCTTGTCATATCATGATTATCAGGAAAAATAACCAAATTATTTGGATCCTTATACAGGAAATCATTTGCCAATGCTTTATACGATTTTATAAAACCTTTACCCCATCCAAAATCATCAATTAAAGACTCTGAAAGTGAAATCTGAAGTGGAAAGTCCATTAGACTTGTTAGATAAGATACATAACCGTCATGATTCACCTTCCCTTTTTGCCAATAAGATGTTATGGCAGGATTTGGTGACCATTCCTCTCCAACTATAGTGAATTTAGGGTATTCCTCCATTATAGTCTTAGTCCACTCACTCATAAAATTCTTATCGCTATAGGGGTAGGTGTCGACTCTTAATCCTGATAAATTCGCATACTCAATCCACCATATTGCATTCTGAATAAAGTATTTTGATACAAATAGATTTCTTTGATTTAAATCAGGCATTGTCTCAACAAACCATCCATCAGTATGCTCAATTTTATCGATTCGTGAAGCATGAATATCTTGTACAGTCTCTCTATTGTGAGTTGTATTTTTATATTTATTTTGGTTATTAAACCAATCAGCTGTTGGAGGATCTTTAAAAAACCAGTGTTCACTTCCACAGTGATTTGGGATAATATCCATTATAATTTTAATACCTTTTGCAGACGCTTTTTTACTTAGTTCTTTAAACATCTCGTTTGAACCAAATCTGAGGTCTGTTTTATAATAATCAGTTGTTGAATAACCATGGTAGGAGCTTTGTTTCATATCATTTTCTAAAGCTGGGTTTAACCAAATACAGGTGAATCCTAAGTCTTCGATGTAATCAAGATGATTAATAATTCCCTGTAAATCTCCTCCATGTCTATCAAAGTCACCATCTCCTAACTTTTCTTTCATTTCTGCAATTTCATCATTATTTGGATCCCCATTCACAAATCTGTCTGGTGTAATTAAATACATAACATCAGATGAATTAAAGCCTTTTCTATTTTTTGATTTTTGATTTCTTTCTTTTAATTGATAAGAGTATTTAATAACTTTATTTACACCATTGTAAAACTCTATATCTACAAAACCTGGTTGAGCTCCCTTGTCTATTTCTAAATTCAGAAAAATATAATTTTTATTTTTTACTCTATCTGTCGATATCAGTTTTATATCAGGTGAATTTACAATTGGCTTGAGTTTACCTATATTATCACCATAAACCAAAAGCTGAATATTAGATAATTTCATGCCTGTCCACCAAAAAGGAGGTTCAACCTTTTGGATTTGAGAAAAAACATTAGTGGATAAAATAATTGATAGAAGAAATAATTTTTTTTTCATTTTTTTGGTTTTAGTAATAAGGAAGTGACTGAATAAATACAATGCTTAAAATTTATATTTTGGATATAGTGAAATATGGAGAGGTAAATCTACCTAAATATTGTAGATTACATAAAAAAAATTAACATGAAGACTATTTTTTCTTTTACTACATTCCTATTACTTTTTAGTCATAATTCAATTTCTCAAGATAGAATAACTGGAGAATCTTTTGCTACTCGTTCTGAAGTCTTGTCTCAGAACGGAATTATTGCTACTAGCCACCCTCTAGCATCTCAGATTGGACTTGATATACTAAAAGAAGGAGGTAATGCTGTTGATGCAGCAATTGCAGCAAATGCTGCTTTGGGACTAATGGAACCAACCGGATGTGGAATTGGAGGAGATCTCTTTGCTATTGTCTGGGATGGGAAAACTAAAAAAATTTATGGATTAAACGCAAGTGGTCGATCCCCAAAAAAATTATCAATAGACTATTTTGAGGAGCAAGGAATGAAAAAAATCCCTTCACACGGGCCTTTACCTGTAAGTGTTCCTGGAGCTGTTGATGGTTGGTTTGAACTTCATGAAAAATTTGGTTCTAAACCAATGTCTGAAATTCTTGCTCCTGCAATTAATTATGCTCAAACGGGCTTTCCTTTGACGGAACTTATTTCTTGGTATATGCGTCGTTCGATATCCTTTTTTGAATCTAAAGGATTCCCTAATATTAAAGATACCTACATAAATCAGAATGGAGGTAAATTACCAAATGAAGGAGAATTATTTAAAAATACATATCTCGCAAATACTTATAAAAAGATTGCAGAGGGAGGAAGAGAATCTTTTTACAAGGGAGAAATCGCTATAACTATAGCGGAATTTATTAAGGAGCAAGGTGGATTTCTGTCCGAAAAAGATTTATCTACTCACAAGTCAGAGTGGGTAGAACCAGTATCTATTAATTACAGAGGTTATGATGTCTGGGAATTACCCCCAAATGGTCAGGGAATTGCTGCACTTCAAATGCTCAAAATTTTAGAGGGGTATAACTTCTCTGATATTGAATTTGGAAGCACAGAACACCTCCATCTTTTTACAGAAGCTAAAAAACTAGCCTTTGAGGATCGAGCGAAATACTATGCAGATATGGACTTTACCCAAGTTCCTGTTAAAGAATTACTTTCGGATGAATACGCAAATGCAAGAAGAGAACTTATTGGTAGAAGTGCTGGGGCTTATTCAGCTGGAGAAATATCTGCAGGAGAAACAATTTATTTGACCGTTGCAGATAATGAAGGAACAATGGTCTCTTTAATCCAGAGTAATTATCGTGGCATGGGATCGGGAATGGCACCCCCTAAATTAGGATTTATGTTGCAAGATCGGGGTGAATTATTTAGTCTTAAAAAAGGTCAAGCTAACACTTTTGAACCTGGTAAAAGACCATTTCACACTATTATACCTGCCTTTGTTACCAAAGATGGAAAGCCTTTCCTTAGTTTTGGGGTTATGGGAGGTGATTTCCAACCAATGGGTCACAGTCAGATTATAATGAACTTAATTGATTTTGATATGAATCTTCAAGAGGCTGGTGATGCTCCCCGCTGGGATCATACTGGAGGTGCTAGCCCAACTGGAAAAACCACAAAAAATACTGGATTAATAAGAGTTGAATCTGGAATTCCATATTCTACAATTAGAGGTTTGATGGATAGAGGGCACAAAATAGGAATTGCTAGAGGAGTTTATGGCGGGTACCAAGCAATTTTATGGGATGAAAAAAATAAAGTATATCACGGTGCTTCGGAAAGTAGAAAAGATGGTCAAGCTGTAGGGTATTAATCCGAATATTCGTCATTGTAATAGTTCAATAGTTATAAAAACCTATAAAACTTATTAGAAATTTTAAACCAAAAATAAATACTTTCATTTTATGCTTGAAATATCTGTTCTAATTGCCTTTGATTAATTTTAAACTATAAGAAGGAAGTGATATTTTATCTTCATCTGTTCCCTCAGCATTTGGAGTGCTGAAATAAATGGTTTCATCTGATACATTTACAAAAATGCTTATAATTTTCCCATCATTTGTCTGCCAAGCACCTCTTTGCAAAGCAGATATGGTAATATCTGATGGATTATTTTCCCCCCACTCCCAATCTGCAGTAATATTTGGAATATCTCCGAACACAATGGGTGGTGGCAACATTTGACCATCAACAAAATAATCTAACAATTCGTAACGAGTTTGAGCCATTTTTCTTAAAAAGTCGGCAGGTTCTGTCTCTTTAAGGATTTTTGGACTAATCCAACCTAGTTGTTCACCAAAAACCAATTGTTGACCAGCTCTCATAATTAGGGCTTTATGTTTGTCGGGTCCAACAGGATTATTACGCCCGAAGATTGAAATTCGGCCTCCGTATATGGCAGAATAGATTGGCTTTTGGTCCTGGAACTGAGAATTCCAGCTTAAAAGCCCATCCAATAAATGGTTATAAGGTTCGGCCATAGCCTCACTAGTTAGAAAAGCTCCTTCAGGCATTTCATCGCGTATGGCTGAAAGTAATTTGTAATATCCTTGGTCAAGCCACCAAGAACCTCCTCCAAGCGGATGTCCATGGGTTATATCCATGCATAGTTTTGGAGAGGCTGCACTGATTTGGTCTAAATAGACGCCTGAGGTGCCAGAGCTTTGTTGCAGCCTTAAAACAATATCCTTTATTTTATTTTGCCAGATTTGGGTGACAGGATTCATTACAGCATTGCGTACACCATTTCCGTAATCCTCTATGTAGGGTTCTCCTTCTTTATTCTTAGTGACTGCTTTGATTCCTTCAGATTTAAAATCGTCAAGGTCAGCATCCCACAAACGGCCATTTATATAAGGCATAACTCGGACACCTGCATCCTCTAACTCACGTACAGCTTTGACAAATCCATCTTTTGCAGGAAAAAAATGTGGATAATCGTTATCGAAGGGAATTTTGTGCCATACATACCAGTGAAAACCTATTGGTACTATCATAAATTCAGCAAACTCTAAGACTTCTGCTACAAGAGTTGCTAGATCACCACCTGATTCATGTTGTACCCAGACAGCTATATCTTGAATTCGAGATGGACGTTTATTTGGAGCTTGAGGCCACCATGGAGCTTGCTCTTTAACCCATGCTTGGTAAATCATAGCTGCCTCATACCAGTCACCCTCAATGGAACCAAGAACTACCTTTCCGGGCAGCTTATAGCCATTGTCATTAAGTCCCATATTGGGTGCAGGCCAGTTGAATCGAAAACTAACCTTTTCTTCGTCTGTGACGGTAGATATAGTCTTCACGCTTCCAGTTGGGTCATGACTAGCAATATAGAGCCCTCCTTTCTTATCATACAGTCCAAGCATCTGATAAGTAGCTCTCCAATTAGGGTAAACTTCACTGTAATTAATACCTCTGGTATAAGGTGAATTAGATGCGATACCTGAAGCCTTGGGATAGTGAAGTACATTGTCTTCAGGGATTTCACCAATAGGTCCTGCCTTTATTGAAGGAAACTCACTTTCCAAAAGGGAAAGCCCCTTCTCTGGTAATCTCGTTTCCAGTGTCCAATGTGTTAAATTGTTATTGAATTCTACTTCGCAAAAGACTGAGAGTCCTTTTAGTTTAGGGTCTTTTGGGTCTTTAAAATTTAAGGTTAGTAATGATAATTTGTCATTTCTCTTCCATTGAATTTTAGTCGCCTTCCAGTTTGACTCGTTATTGAGTTTTATTGAGTCTTTTTCGCTAGATACTATAAGTTTGAATATTGAGGTATTGGATCTATTAAGCAACTCAATTCCCCGTTTAAGGTCAAATAAGCTTACAAAATTTATGCCGCTATCGGTTCTGTTTAGACCTACTCCTATAATGTCATTATGATAAAGGTGAAGACCATTCTCCCGTAGCTTGAACCAGTCTACTTCCTCCTCAAGCGTGAAATTTGATCGAGGTTTATTAGACAGTTTGTCAAGAATAACTGCTTTTTCTTCATCATCAATCTCAGACCCTAAGTCTCTCTTAATTATTGTAAATAACCAGCGCTCTATCTGTTGTTGAGAGCTAGTTGTCTTTTTTAATTTCACAGAATTTGTGGTTTCAATCAGTTTAACCCTAGCATACAAAATCGATCGTGAGAAAGAAAACATCAATATTATGAATATTAACCTCGGAAAAATTTTCATTAGTTAAATTATTTTTTAATCCCTGGTAATCGTTCTGAAGGAGCTGCCTGTATCCAAGGGTAACCTAGTTTCTCTTTTGTGGGATATATCTTATCTAATGTTTCAGCATCATAAACAAAGCCATTTTTAACGACAATATCTACCGTATTGGTATGACGAATATTTTCCAAAGGATTTTTTTCTAGCACAATTAAATCAGCAATTTTTCCTTTGACGATACTACCCAAATCTTTGGATAAACCCAAAGCTTCTGCACCCAAAAGTGTAGCTACTTTTAGCATATCATGATTGGAAATTCCTCCTGCATGCATGCTCCATAATTCCCAATGATAACCTAGGCCTTGCAATTGTCCATGTGATCCTACTCCTACAATTCCCCCCGATTCCACTAGATCTTTGACAAATACTGCATGATCCTCAAAAACATATTCTTCTTCCATAAACCATCCGGCATTACGTCTTCTAGACTTTGCATCTAATTCTGATTTTGGAGTAAAGCGATTGATCTTAGGGTCGCTTTGTACATCTTCTGTCGCATAAAAATAGTTTTCTGCCCAAGGCCCTCCATAGGATACTAAAAGTGTGGGTGTATAGGCGGTTTGGGATGCAGAAACAAAATCGATAAAGTCTTTGTAAAGCGGATATACGGGGAACGAGTGTTCGTGTCCAGGGTAACCGTCTAGTATTTGTGTAAGGTTTAGCTTAAAGTCAAGACCTCCCTCTGTGGTGGGCATCAACTCTTGTTCTTTTGCCGCTTGAATAATCCACTGTCGGTGTTGTCTATTTCCTGTCAGGTACATTTTTATAGTCTTTGTATTGTAATATTTAGAATACTGTGTCAAAACATCTCTAGCATGATCCAAGCTTTTGATGTTGTATCCCCAATACCCTAAACCTGGTCCAGTAGAATAAACACGGGGTCCAGCAATCATTCCCGCTTCTACCATATCGGCATAGGTAAGTACATCTGTAGTAGCTGTTTGTGGGTCACGGGTAGTTGTTACCCCGTAGGCCAAGTTAGCAGCATAAACCCAAACATCTTTTTTATGTAAGCCCCATGTTGGCCACATATGAGCGTGGGTATCTACAAATCCAGGAAGCAGGTATTTTCCTTTCAGATCAATAACCTCAGCATTATTTGGAATGCTAATATCAGCTACATCTCCTACTTCTTCAATACGGTTATCCCGAATCAAGACAATCCCGTTTTCAAGAATATCTTCCCCTTCCATGGTAATCAAAGTAGCATTGGTTAGCGCCAATAAACCTTTAGCAATGGCTCTGTCGGCTTTTACAATCACATCTAACTCTTTGGCTTGATAGTTTTCTATTCCATCCTCCTCTTCCTCTGAAGCTGCAATTTTCTCTTTTTCTTCCGCTTCTTTTTTCTTGGCTTCGGCTTCTTCTTTTTGTGCTTTATCTATGACTTCTGCATTTGCAATATCATAACGGAATAAAGTTTTTCCTAAGGTCCAAAAAACAACTTGACCGTTGGAATCCCAGCTGGGAAATTGCCCTCCAAATTTGGTAAGCTTTCGTGAAGGAAAAGCAGCTTTTGAGGCGTCTTTTACATTGATCTTTGCTCCTTTTTTTCCGAGGTACGGCACAGTAACTATATAAATATCGTTATTGATTTGGGCTAATGCATAAGGTCCTTTTGGTGCTCGTAATAGAGTTGAAGCTTTTGAAGGTTTTTTCTTGGGTGCAGTAGGTGTGTCGGCCAAAAGATGGTTTTCATCGTAGGAGGAACCATAAACCGTAATTCCATCCACTTGCAAGTGTTGTTTTTGGTTAGTTCCATCCCATTTGATGGAAACCAAGCCTTCTTTGGAATTTAGATAAATACGCTTGTCATTTTGCGCGAAATGAGGGTTTGAAAATCCTGCAGCTTTTGTTATTAGATTGGTTTTTCCATCTCCATTTCCGTTGAGCCAAACCAAATAGGATTTTTGTTGAAAAGCGTGTGGGCCATCGGCATCTTTAAACTGTTGCGCAGATCCTTTAAATACTACAATTCGGTTATCATCACTCCAAACGGGTTGGGTATATACCCCTTTTTCTTTCGTCAGCTTTACGGGTTTGGTTGTTTTATCAACACGAACTTTATATACATTCCCGCCCTGTTTTTCGTCCCAAGTGACAAAGGCAACTTCTTTTCCATTTGAGTGCCAAGTGGGCATGGCTTCCATCACAGAAAGCCGAGTAAGTCGTCTTGGTTTTTTCTCTGCAAAAGACATAAAATAGAGCTGATTTAAAGCAGTAAACACCATAGAAGATCCGTCTGGCGAAATTTGTGTATCTCGAATTTGATTGACTGAAAAAGTGGCACTGTCTTCAATAGGATAATCAAATTTCAACTGAGGTGCCATCGCTACTGTTTCGTTTACCTCCAAGGGAATATTGGTAGCATCGCCCCCAACAATTGGAATACGATAGATTTTTCCTCCATAAGAAGCCACTACGGCTCTACTATCTGGAGTAAAAGACATTGCAGGAAGAACCCCTAAGGGCGCAATGGATTCTTGTTCGTCGCGTTGGACAGGATAAGCTAACCAATCTTCTTCTTGGGTAATTAGGTTTCGTTTTATCAGCCCGGTTTTATCATTAAAACGACTTCCATAAACAAGCCACTTCCCGTCTGGAGAGAGGGTTGGAGTAAAAGCCGAACCATAACGAGAAGTCATCACTTCTTTTTTCCCATCTTCACGATCATATGTTGCCAATTGGTATTGGGGAAGTTTGGCATTGTATTGCCATGCGCCCATACGTTCTGAAAACCAAATCAATTGTCCATCTGGACTAAAGGTAGGTTCAGATATTTTAAGCTGCTCGGGTTCGCTGATCAGTTGACTTCCTTCTCCTCCATCTCTGTGATAAAGATGAAGTTTGAAATTTCGAGTTCCTTTGCTTACAGCAATATAGTCTCCGTCTGGAGACCAATCAGCCGATTGCATCTTTGAGGTATTCCCTTTGGTTACTTGAAGGGTATCTTTTTCATTTCGGTCGATGACCCAAACATTGTTTCCGCCGCTTCTATCAGATAAAAATAATATAGAATTTCCATCATGATTGTATTTAGGTTGAGAGTCAAAGGCCAAACCCTCTGTAATACGTGTAGCTTTTCCTCCTTGAATGGGTAATTCATACAAGTCCCCCAAAAGATCAAAAATAATTTTTTGTCCACTTGGGTGAACATCTACGCTCATCCAAGTTCCTTCATCGGTGGTAATAGTCACCACACGACTTGCTTCAAGCGGAAGACCTTTGTCTTCTTTTTTGTCTTGCGAAAAAACAAGAACACTTACGGAAAAAAGTGTGAAAAAAAGTACTTTAATATTCATCAGTATTCGATTTAAATGTTATTCTATTGAAAGTAGTTGAGTGGTTACAGTATCTCCTATGCATTGAATGATGTATAGATTTCCATGAATCCGTTCTTCTATGTCAGTATAGCTTTGTACTTCTGAAATTTTATTGGCTAAATATGGAGTGGTATTACTATGGCCCACTACCAAAACGGTTTTTCCCTGCGTTGCTTTCTTAAAATTTGGACTGTACAGGTTTTTTGGATCATAATCCTCGACATTTAGTTGATGATCTTCTGCAGTAGGATACGCTGTTTCTAACGTTCGATGATAGGCTGTAGAATAAATTTTGTCAAAGCTTACTTCTTTAAAAATTGTTTTCCATGCTTGAGCACGCACCTTGCCAACTTCTGTTAAATGAGGATTGGGATTGCTTTTATCACTCAAATCTTTTTCTGCATGACGAATAAGGTAATATGTCGTCACTTCTTGGCCAAAAGAAATAGTAGTAAAAAACAAAAAACACAATAAAAATAGAGGTTTTTGTACGAATCTCATTAATTTTTTCATAGTCTACAATTGATAATTATGTGTGTTGAAAGGGCTAATAATCTTTTTATAGTTCCAAGATATAGATAATGAATTACATATCAAATCCAATCCCCCTGTTTCAACAGAAAAGGCAATGATAAGAATAAATTATCCTCCCAAATAATTATTTAGATGTTTAGAGTAGTTTGATTATATAGTATTATACCAGCTCTAGTCTGAAAAAGTAGAATGGAATTAATTTTAAGGTAGGGGGGGCTAGCTTTAGAGTTTTAGGCTAGATTTTTTTGACTTTTTATATCTGACCCTACAATAATCGTATAAATACCCGAAATGAAAAACCCTAACAAACACTAAAAGACCAATTAATACAATACTTTACAGCTTATTTAAGACTCTCTCTATCATTCACCAAATTGCATGAAATTGCCTTAAATTGAATTTCACCGTACAAATGCCGTATAAATATTAACTATTATTTATATTTAGTAAACAATGTAGAACATTGTACAACAAATGAAAAAAATTGTAAAAATTCTTCTAATTACATTAACTGGTGTAATTGTAATAATATCTGCTTTAGGTCTTGTTGGATATCTTTATATAAAATCTTTCCTTTTTGATTTTGATAAAAACAATTATGAAGAAATAAAAGTAAAAAGTGTTACAAACGATAGGGGTTTAACTTTTAATGATTATAACAATAATAATCTTCTTGATATATATGAGGATAATTCAAAAAGTCTAGAAGAAAGGGTTTCTGATTTACTAAACAAAATGACAAATGAAGAAAAAATTGCTATTTTAAAAGGAACTGGGATAGGTTCGATGCTAGGTTTTAACTCAAATGGTGTCCCAGGTGCTGCAGGTGAAATTTTTGGAAACAAAAGGTTAGGTCTTAATAATCTTTACTTAGCTGACGGTCCAGCAGGCTTGAGAATTTCATCGAAAAGAAAAAATTTTGATAAAAAATTATACAGTACTGCTTTTCCTGTGGGCTCTTTGTTAGCATCAACTTGGGATAAAAATTTAGCTTTTGAAATTGGTAAAGCAATGGGTAGTGAGGCAAAAAGTTATGGTGTTGACATAATTCTTGCTCCTGGAATGAATTTACATAGAAACCCACTTTGTGGAAGGAATTTTGAATACTTTTCAGAGGACCCAGTTTTATCAGGTAATATTGCTGCTGGTATTGTTAACGGAATTCAGAAAAATAATGTAGGTGCTTGCCCTAAACATTTTGTTGTTAATAATCAAGAAACTGACCGAATGAAAAACAATGTTCTAGTAGATGAAAGTACTCTTAGGGAAATTTATTTGAAAGGATTTGAAATAATGGTTAAAAAATCCCAACCCTGGGCTATTATGTCATCTTATAACAAATTGAATGGGAAATATGTAACGGTAAATAAAAGACTTTTAACAAGTATTTTGAGGGATGAATGGGGTTTTAAAGGAACTGTAATGACAGATTGGTTTGGGGGTGGTGATACAGTTGAGTCGATTAAGGCAGGAAATGATCTTATCGAACCCGGAACAAGTAAAGTATTAGAGGATCTCGAAAAGGGATTTGAAAACCAAAAATTAAGTGACAATGACCTTAACATAGCTGCAGGTAGAATATTAAAATTGATTCTTAGGTCAAATAAGATGAAAAATAGCAAAAATGACAATTCTCCAGATTTAAAATATCATGCAAAAATTGTTAGAGAAAAAGCCTCTGAGGGAATGATTTTATTAAAAAATAATGGGATACTACCATTAAGAGAAAATCACACTATTTCACTTCTGGGTGTAAACTCATTTAATATTATATCTGGAGGAATTGGTTCAGGTGATGTTGACGAGG
>CACLGW010000017.1 GCA_902606525.1 uncultured Bacteroidota bacterium
ATTTACTTTAAATTTAAATATGAAATTTAAATATGTCTTTATTCTAGTTACTTCATGTTTAATAGTGACTAATTCATGTAGTAGTAATAATAAAATTTCAAATAATAATTCAATTGCTTCTGCTCATCCTTTAGCTTCTCTAGCTGGAAAAAAAATGTTTGAGCAAAATGGTAATGCTTTTGATGCTGCAATAGCTGCAGCTTTTACTCTTTCAGTTGTTGAGCCAAGTATGAGCGGTATTGGAGGTCGATTACAGGCAATCTATCATAAAGCATCTGGGAATATTGGAGGAGTTGATGCTTCAACACAAGTTCCTGCCAATTATAAAGTTACGGATGAAAAATATTCTTATGGTTACAAAACTGTTGGAATCCCAGGAGTTGTAGCAGGCTTACTAAAGCTACATAAGGACCATGGGAGTTTGCCACTGGAAAAGGTTATGGCTCCATCAATTGAATATGCCGAGAATGGTTACCAACTATTACCTCTTGAAGCCTTCAGACAAGAAAGTGTTAAGGATATTTTAAAAGAATTTGAAGGTACAAAAACTCATTTTCTAACTGAAAATGGTAATTCGTATAAAGCGGGAGATGTAATTATTCAAAAAGCCTTATCAAATACATTAAAACAAATAGCAGCAAAAGGGAGGGCTGGATTTTATGAAGGAGAAGTTGCTTCAAAAATGGTTAAAGATATAAAAGCCAATGGGGGTATCCTCACTATAGAAGATTTAAAAAATTATAAAGCGTTAGACTCTGAGATTCTTAGAGGAACTTTTAAAGGAAATGAGGTTTATGCATTGAATTTACCTTCATATGGAGCCATCACTATTCAAATACTTCATATTATGGATCACCTTTCTAAAGCTAATTCAGAAGAATCATGGGCAAAGCAGTTTCATTCCTCAACAGCATTAGCTTATAGTTATCGTAGCCATCAAAAAAACTCTGATTCATTAGCTAAGATCTTGGATTACAACCAAGCTGAAAAATGGGCAAAAAAAATTGAAGAAGATAACCTAAAACTTGCTGAAAATAGATTAAAAAGTATTCCAGAATCTTGGACGTCAGCTATTGGTCACACCACACATCTTACTTCTGCTGACGATAAGGGTAATGTTGTAAGCTTAACCCAAACTATTGGGCCTAATATGGGATCTAAAGTCGCGTCAAAAGATTTGGGATTTTTGTATGCTGTTAGCCTTGGAGGGTATCTAGGAGAATATAGCCCTGGAGACCGATTAAATTCTCATATTTCTCCTACTTTATTTATAAAAAATGGAAAAACTCAACTAGCCATTGGTGCTGCCGGTGGAAGTAGAATTATAACAGCAATAACCCAAGTGGCTCATCGTTATTTATCACAAAAAAATAATTTGAAAAAGGCATTATTTCTTCCAAGAGTATATCCTTTTGAAGATACACTTTGGATTGAAGATCATCAAGGAATAAAAAGTCTAAATGCAGAATTTGATCCAAAACTTTATCCTATCAAAATGATAGATGAAAAAGCTCGTTTTGGGAGAGTTCACGCTATTTCATATGATTCTATAACTAAAACTTGGGCTGGAGCTGCAGACCCAGACTGGGAAGGTACTGTGGAATACTACTTAAAGCCCTAGTCTAATTCGTTTCAATCAAATTACAGAATCAAAATCTATATGTCAGACCTGTCTGTAGTGAATTTAGTCTAGTTTTTTCAAAATTATTTTTGCTAAGTACCGATATGCCACGATTATATTTAACTTCAAAATTTATAGATTCTAAAAGTATAAATGAAAAACCTATAGTTGCTCCTAATGGAAGAATTTTTTTTAAACTATTTTCTAATGAAGTATACTCATCTCTAAATCGAAACCCGTAAAACCTTCTACTTGCCTTTCTTTGTTCCCTTTTAAATGCAAAATTAGTTCTGGGACCAGTAAATAAAGTAATTTTTTTAAGTTCTTTTCTTAATAAAAACTCTAGACCAATAGTATTATAAAGAATTATTTTTTTTCCGTTTTCTTCTAATTCTCCATAATATTGATATCCACCATTTTTAGAATAAAAGAAATGACCTATTAAATCAATTGATTTTTTGACATGAAATATCCTTCCCAATCCGAAGTAAACAGAATTTCGATTTTTAAAACCTTCGCTTGAATAGTTCCTCAATGCTGATTGAATATATCCTAATTGAATGAAGAAGTGAGCTTTATCAAATTCATTTTTTTTGACTTGTTTGATTTTATCACCAATTTGCCTATAATAAGTGATTTTTTCCTCAAATCTTTTGTTTGATTTATTATTCATTCTGGGGTTATAGTCATTCCTTATAATTTTTTGGATTCGAATGTAACTTTCCTCGCCAACATCAATTAGATAACCATTAGATGATTTTTTATTCCAAATTGTATAAAACTTCTTTTTGATAAAAAGATAATCTCCTAATTTTACTTCTAAAACATTGGTTACTTTTCCCTTTGAATCAACGATTTCGTCTAAATAAGCGTTATATCGAAAACCATTAATCAAGGGAGTCAAAAAAGGATTTCCATTTATTACTGAATTATCATTATTTGATTCGGTTGGACTTACATCAAAAGTTATATTATTGATATTTCTGGTATCAAAAGCATTTCTAACGCCAACTTGACTAGAACAATAATATGAAACCATTATTAAAAAAAGGCTAATAATAAATTCTTTATTAGCATTAAAATTTCTCATTTATAACTTCTTTTTATCTATAATTTGATCCATTTGTAAATACTAAGTATTATATATCTAGAGGTTTAATAAATACTGAAATTTTAAAAATAATTGTGTTTGGTCAACCCTAAATATTGAGTGAATTTCATCATTGAAGTCACTCAATGAATTTTGGTTACCACCAATATAAAAAACTGTCGATGGATTTGGATTCCATTGGATTAATGGTTGAATAAAAAACCTATCTGTAAAAGTATTGTATTCAGAAATTATTCTAACATTAAAGAAATTATTGAATTGATATCGAATTGAAAATCTTGAAATTGAACCATTATAATAAAAATCATTACTATCTAAATGTTTGAGTCTTGCATATCTAATTGATGGAGAAATTCTCAATTTATTACTTAACTGTATTAGTGGAATAAAGTTAAATTTTAATTCTTTTCCTTTCTCTGGAACTACTTCATTATAAGCTAATTCTCTGCCTACAGTAAGATTTAAATTCAAAGAAAAAGACTCGCTAGGACTACTTGTTATAACAAATCTATTACTTTCTAAATTCCTAAAGTCTTTCCCGAGAAAGTTTTTAAAAGCATCAAAATCAAATGTGTAGGAAATTTCGGTATTAAATAAAGTTTTTACACTTAAAATACCATCCACACTAATTGTTTTTAGGTAGTTTTCGTAAGTGTAAACTATATCTGCTTTTGTTCCAAAACTTAAAAATTGAAGAGCTGGTTTATTTGGAAATGTTTGATAGGTGTGGTAAAGGGTAGCCCATTTTCTATTGTTCTTTACAACAAAACCAACATCAGCTTGGAAGTTAGGGGAAAAGTCTCTGTAGGTTATATATGATCTCCATTTTTCAGTATTTCTGTATAGTTGAAAGTATAGAGATTTACCATCAAACTTTTGATCATTTAATGTAACAGATCGACCAAAAATAAAATCATTAGAATCAATCCAATTTGCATTTGGCTCCTTATTTATATTCAAAAATAATTCATAAGTAAACCTTAAATTTTTAGTTAATAAAAACCAACCATCTGTTCCAAACAAATTACCATAACCACCATTTTCATAATACCTGTTTGTAGATAATAACCCAAGTCTAGAATTTTTATTAAGTAATCGTTGATATCTAATAACATTAACAAATGATTCTTCACCTTGTCCAATATATGAACGATCCTCGCCAGCAACTTGATAAATTGAATTTTGATCTAGTGCTGTTAAAAAAAATAGACGTTCTTTTTTACCTTGACTAATAAGTTTTGTGGAGATTAGTGGATTATTTATTGATCTTGAATAAAATGCACCGCTAACATATTGAACAATATCTGTACCTCTATTAAAATAAGGTCTTCTTTCAGGATATTCAAGAGCTACTGCTGAATTTATATCAATTTGTGTAACGTCTGCTTCTACTTGTGAAAAATCAGGATTCAAAGTAACTTCAAGAGTACTATTTTTATTTAAATCGACATTAAGGCCCAATCCAAGGTTTGGATTTAGTTTTTCATATTCTATTTCACCTAAAATATCAGTTTTGCTACCAGTAATATTTCCCGCTAGATATGGCAGTAATTCAACTCTTTTATCAATTTTTATGTTTTTTAACACAAGTCGATCTGTCGTTTGGCAAATTTGACAAGGTGCTGTTCTATCAAATGGTTGACTTCTTAATTCTATAGGTATCCCATCTCTAAAAGTTATTCTTTGAAAATTAAAATTCCACTCTTGATTATTTCCATTTGGAAAGGGTAGAGAGGAGAAAGGTATTTTAAATTCCACTTGGTAACCGTCAGAAACAATCTTGCCGCTTGTTTGATGGTCTACATTAAAATTTATATCATATCTATCTTCATCAGTGAGAGCATTTACTGCTCTGGCATCTAGCTGACTCCCAAAAGCATTTGATAAAAGTAGATAATTGTTTCTACTGTCACCATAGGTGTCAAAAGCAATTATAACAAAATCATCACTTATCATACCTAAGTCGTCTCTAGAGCGAATAGATGCTCTTATTTCCTCTGGTTTTTGAAATGCATGAAAACCAATGTATAAATGAGTATCTGAATAAAAAACATACACTTTGGTTTTTTCTTTTGGTTTTATATTGTTACCAGGATTAACTTCATAATCAAGATCTACAGCAATCGCATTTTCCCATTCTTTTTCAGATAGAATCCCATCAACTATTATTTGAGGATTAACTAGTTTTGACGGAGTGTATACATCTTGTCCATAAGCCAAGCTTACTGTGATTAAAAATAGTTTAGTAAAATAGTATGTTTTCAATTAATTTTTGTAAAGAACAGGTAAGTTAAATAATTTTACTCATTTCTTTAATTGAATCACCATAAGAGCTATTTTTTTGAAACATTATTTTTAACTTTAATTAACTTTAATTATAAATCAATCAAAATGAAAAAAATTCTTTTTTTAATAGTTTTTGTCGCTTCAAACATAATTGTTGCCCAAAATATAGCATTTGAACAGGTTGCCATAAAAGTAAAACCTGGAAGTTCAGCACATGTTCTTAATATGATTAATGATTTCTACGGTGGCATTGAAAAACCTGCCGGAGTAAATATCAGATTATCTTATATTAATTTTAAACCTGAAGATATTAAAGCTACTCATTATTTGACTTTTACTGGGCCTGTTGAAGGTCTTGCTAAATTAAGAGAAATAAGAGGTGGCGATAAATATTCGTTGTATAATTCAAATATTTTAAGACATGCTGAAGTTATTTCAACTACGGGTGGTGCATCTTTGATGAGAATGAATTTAGATAATGGAACTCAGCCTATAGCTCAATCTTGGAGATGGAGAGTAGAAGACCCTGCGAGCTTTGCAAGTGAGTTTACTTCTTTAATGAAGGCTTTCCCTCAGATAGGGTACATTTCCCTTGGACAACTTACTCATGGAATAGGAAATGACGGAGAGTCTCATTACGTCTATATGACACACGAAGATTATGCTGCTGCATTGGGGTGGGGTCCTAAAACTGAAGCTCAACAACAAGCTTTTTTAAAATTTCTAAAAGCAACATCAAAATATTCAAATTTTTTAGGATCGGTAACTATGTCGAATGTAAAAACTTGGTAAATACAATTTTGAAATTTTAACCCTCCCTTCGGAGGGTTTTTTTACACCTAAAATCCATTATCTTTAACTGTTTAAGTTGAATAAATGCACCTATGCCATTAATAGTAGTATCGCTTGGAATTTTACTTTTATTTTTTTTAATAGTTTTCTTTCGATTAAATGCATTTATAGCATTTATATTAGTGACAATTGGAATTGGAATTGGTCAAGGGATGCCATTAGACACAATTGTAAAATCTATAGAAACAGGAATAGGAAATACTTTAGGATTTTTGATTTTAATTTTAGGTCTTGGAGCTATGCTGGGTAAGCTTGTTGCTGAGAGTGGTGCAGCACAACAAATAACTAATGGACTAATTAGAATCTTTGGAGTAAATAATACAAAAGTAGCTGTAATGCTAACAGGTTTCATTGTTGGAATTACAATGTTTTACTCAGTTGGTTTTGTGATTTTAGTGCCTTTAGTATTTACTGTAGCAACTTCAACGGGACTTTCACTGATAGGGGTGGGGCTTCCTATGCTTGCAGCTTTATCAGTTACTCACGGGTTTTTACCTCCTCATCCGGCACCTTCAGCCTTATCTGTTATGTTTAATGCAGATCTTGGAAAAACACTCATATATGGTATTATTCTGGCTATACCAGCTATTTTGATTTCTGGTCCGTTACTTACAAGGTTTCTCCCAAAAGTAGAAGCTAAACCATTAAAAGAATTTATGGCTTCAAAAACTTTTGATTCTTTGGAACTTCCAAGTTTAACTAATAGCTTATTGACTGCCTTGTTACCTGTTTTATTGATCGGTTTTGCGACAATAATTTCAAGTCTTCTTAATGCAGATAGTTTTTCATACAGGTTGATTAATTTTATTGGAAATCCAGTAATTGCATTATTATTGTCGCTTTTAATTGGCACCTACACTTTAGGTATTGCTCGTGGGAATTCAGTGGAGGGTATTATGAAAATTTATGCTACAGCCGTTTCGGGTATTACTATGGTTCTACTAATTATTTCTGGTGCTGGAGCACTAAAGCAAATCTTGATTGATAGTGGCGTAAGTCAGTATATTGGGGGGTTACTAGAAATCACTTCTTTATCCCCCTTGGTTATAGGTTGGTTTATAGCTACAATGATTCGTTTCTCTGTAGGTTCTGCTACTGTTGCAGGGCTAACTACTGCTGGGATTGTGTTACCTTTATTAAAGACAACTGATGTAAGTCCAGAGCTCATGGTTTTAGCTATAGGTTCTGGAAGTTTAATGCTATCTCATGTAAATGATAGTGGCTTTTGGCTATTCAAAGAATATTTTAATTTAACTGTAAAAGAAACCCTTTCAACATGGACAATTATGGAGACTACAATTGGAATTTCTGGCCTTTTAGGGGTTTTATTTTTAAACCAATTTATCTGATATGAGTAAAAAACTAAAAGATCGATTAGAGGAAATAGGATTATTATTACCTCCTGCGCCAAAACCAGCAGGATTGTATCGCCCAATTTTGATTATTGATAATCAATTATATGTTTCTGGTCAGGGTCCCGTTTTAGAAAATGGAGGATTAATGTATGGAAAGGTTGGATCTGATTTAGACAAAGAAGAGGGTAAAGCAGCAGCAAGACAAGTCGGATTGACTATGTTATCTACTATTATCACTCATACTCCAGAAGAATTAGTAATTAAAAGGGTTATTAAAGTACTAGGTATGGTAAATGCAACACCAGAATTTAAAAATCATCCTTATGTAATAAATGGATTTAGTGAACTCTTCGCTGATGTTTTTGGGAGTGAAAATGGGGTAGGTGTACGTAGTGCAGTAGGGATGCATTTACCACAAAATATACCAGTAGAAATTGAGGCTGCTTTTTTAATTGAAAAATAATACATGTCAAATAAACAGTGGTATCGGGTGAATAATGAAGAAAAGTTGATGACTCCAGCCTTATTGATTTATCCAAGTAGAGTAAAAAATAATATCGAATCTATGATTTCTATATCTGGAAATGTTAATCGATTAATACCACACGTCAAAACTTACAAAATGCCAGCTATTGTAAAAATGCAAATGAGCTATGGTATTAAAGAATTTAAGTGTGCAACACTTGGAGAATTACAAATGCTGATCTCATGTGGAGTAAATCATATTTTACTTGCCATTCAGCCTACCAGAGAGAAAGTAATTCGAATTCTCAATTTTCAAAAAAAATATCCTGAAATAACTTTTTCAACCTTGGTTGATAATTTAGACTCTTTAGTACTTTTCTCAAATTTAGCTAAATCTAAGAATCTCAAAATCAATTTATGGCTTGATATCAACAATGGAATGAACCGAACAGGAATTGTCTTAGAATATGCATCAAAACTTTATATGACATTATTTAAAGATCATAATATCAATATACTAGGTATACATGTATACGATGGTCATATTAGGCCAAGTGAGTTGCAAAAACGAATTGAATTATGTAATAAAAGTTTCGAACCTGTTAAGGATTTAATTGTTAAAATTAAGAAACTTGGAGGAGAAATCCCTGAGATAATAACAGGTGGCTCTCCTAGCTTTTATCCTCATTCTTTAAATAAAATAAATCGATTAAGTCCAGGTACTACTCTTTTATGGGATCTGGGTTATCAAAAAATTTGGAATGAATCACCCTTTAAACATGCAGCAGTTTTGGCAACTCGCTTAATCAGTAAGCCAAATACTAATATCATGTGCTTTGATATAGGTCATAAGGCGGTCGCCTCTGAGATGTCACTTCCTAGATTGGAGATTATAGGTCTAGAAGAAGCTTTACATGTAGGTCAAAATGAGGAGCATCTTATCGTTGAACACAAGTATGCTGATAATTTTAAAGTTGGAGATCTATTTTATGCAATTCCATACCATATATGTCCTACTGTAGCAAAATATAGTAAAGCCTATACTGTTACCGAAGGAGATTTAGGTCCTTTTTGGGAAATTGAAGCAAGAGATTACCAACAGGGAATTTAGACTATGAAATTTATTTTTGATGCTCATCTAGATTTATCCATGAATGCTTTAGAATGGAATCGTGATTTGAGACTCCCGATACATTCAATTCGAAAAGGAGAGACTAGCATGCAAGATTTACCAGATAGGAGTAGAGGAACCGTTTCTTTTCCATCTTTGCGTCACGGAAATATTGGTTTATGTGTTGCTACTCTTATTGCACGTTATGTAAAACCAAAAAACCCTCTTCCTGGATGGAATTCTCCAGAACAAGCTTGGGCGCAGACACAAGGTCAACTTGCATGGTACGAAGAAATGGAATTTCAAAAAGAGATAATTCAAATAAAAAATTCTCAAGAATTAAAACAACACATTAAAGGCTGGGAAGAAAAATTATTAAATGTACCCCTAGGATATATTTTAAGCTTGGAAGGAGCAGATTCAATATTATCCATGGAGCATTTGGAAATAATGTATGAAAGAGGTTTACGTGCTATAGGTCCTGCTCATTACGGTCCAGGCACTTATGCTTTTGGTACTGATTCTGCTGGTGGAATAGGGGAAAAAGGGAAAACTTTACTTAAAAAGATTGAAGAACTAGGACTAATTTTAGATGTGACCCATTTGTGTGATCAGAGTTTTTGGGAAACCCTTAATGTCTATAAAGGACCAATATGGGCAAGTCATAGTAATTGTAGAAAATTAGTTCCAAATGAAAGACAATTTGATGATAAACAAATAAAAGTTTTGCTTAAACGTGGTGCTATTATCGGAATGGCTTTTGATGCCTGGATGATGATACCTAAGTGGCAACGTGGTATTTCACAACCTAAAGAAAATGGTCTTAAAATAGAAAGTATTGTTAATCATATTGATCATGTTTGTCAATTGGCGGGTAATTCAAACCATGTAATGATTGGATCAGATTTAGATGGAGGTTTTGGTAATGAGCAATGTCCCAGTGATTTGGATACTATAGCAGATTTACAAAAGTTGGATAAGATTCTTAATAAACGTGGTTATTCTGAAAATGATATTAAAAATATTTTATCCAAAAATGGGGTTGCTTTCTTGGTTAACCATCTTCCCAAGTAGGCCTGTTTCTTTCATAAATCAAAAAATTATTTAATTGTTGTCAGGTTTTACTAATTCTAAAGCAAACGTATAGTTTATACCTATATTCCAGTCAAATTTTTTACCTGAAAGATCAGCAAAATATATTGGCTTATTCATTACAGTACTAATCGAAAAAGGAAAATTTTTAACCCCAATATTAATTGTTTGTGCAGAAAAAATGCCTGTTTTAGTATCTTCAATTTGAACTGTGTAAATAATAGGTATCCAATTTAAAAATATTTTATTCATTATTAGGAACTGTTTGATTGAAGGAGATAGAATAATCACTCGACCATGTTCAAGCTGTGTTTTATTTACAATTTTCAAAGGAATTATTTCATAGTAAGAAAGTGATAATTTAAATGCATTACTAAAAGCAAAAGATACCGTTGGATTTACTATTGCGCTAACCCAAGGCTGAAGAATTGTCTTTGGTAAATTTTTATCAATAACACTTATGTTTTGGTTTATCACTCCAGGTAAAACACCTCCTAAATCGAAATTTAATTTACCTGAATGTTTCACCTTATAATTCCACCATATATCAACCCCCCAGGGCTGCAGTCCCTCTAATTCATATCTTATAAGTGGATTAATAGAAAAACGATTTTTACCTAAAGAAAAATTAGCAATTAGTGATGGTTTATCTCTTGAGAAAAGTGGAACCCAGTCAATTCCATTGTTATTAACATTTATGTTTCCCTTAAAAAAATATTTATCATTTATTTGAGAAAGACAAAAAACAGGTATTATAAAAAAACATAAACATATATAAGCCTTTTTAATTTTCCAATCTTGGCTAAATAACTTGAGTTGTTTTTTATTTAGCATATCTATTTAGAAATTGAAATTCTTCTCTTATCGTGTAAGTTTAATGGGTATGTTGTTTCAATCTTAACTCCATTATAAACAGTAGTAATTGCAAATTTAAATCCGAGTCTATGGGTTATAATTTCAATTGTATCATTAACTTTATTATCTAGGGGCCTATCATATTTATTCCATCCTACATAGGGAGCTTTTTTTGATGCATAGCGATATCCAATTTGTGCTCCCAGAGTTTCACAGCTAACAAAAACTTTTCCATTATTAATTTTTATATCAGGAACTGCTGTTAGTTGTGCCTTCCCATTTGGATAAAACTGCGATATTAAATCTACCTCATTAATAAAGCCTTTATCGTTAATGGCTTCCATCCAGCGGCTACATTCATCCCTAAGTTTTGATAGGATTTCGCTATATAAGGGATCATTTGCTATGTTATTTAATTCATGAGGGTCATTTTCAATATCAAAGAGCTCCTCATCTTCTTTGTTTTCCCTAAACCACAGTGATTGATACTTATCTAATTCCCCAGAGTCTCTCATTCTAAGTAGTTCCTGCATTAAATCCATTTTCTCTCTATAAGCTAGGGGTAAGTAATACGGCTTTTCTGGGTAGAAGTTTTTTAAATACTTAAAACGTTTGTTTCTAACGGCTCTTATCATATCAATACTTTCATCAAATCGATCAGCGTGTCCATGAATAAATTCTCTTGGATTGTCTGATTTATAGATACCCTCAAAAGCTTGACCTTGCATAAAGGAGGGAGGTTTAATTCCAGCCATAGATAATAAGGTAGGAGGAAAATCTACAAAACTAGTTAATTGATCATCTTTTTCTCCAGCACGATTACCATCTGGAAATCTAATAATAAGAGGAACTTTTAATCCAGAGTCGTATAGTAAACGTTTTTGACGTGGTAGAGGCCCTCCATGATCTGAATACCAAACAATAATAGTTTTGTCCATAAGACCGTCTTCTTCTAATTGATCGAGAATGATTCCTACTCCCTTGTCCATTCTGATTATATTAGTATACATTCGTCTCATTGCATTTTTTCCAATTTCATTCTGAGGTAGATATGGAGGAATATTTATTTCAATATCATTTGAAACTAAAAGGGGTACATTAGTTTCTTCATTTTTAGAGTTCACTTTTTTAATACCTCTATTTGGAGGAAATTTATTGTTATCAAAAAGATTTTTCTTAAAGTTCCACATTTTTGATTCATGGGTAACATTAAAATTAAATATTGAAAAAAAAGGTTTTTCTTTATTTGGTCTATTTCTCCAATGCGCATAAATACTTGACTCATCCCAAGCTAATTCAGATTTAAAAAATTGATAATCTTCTTTTGCATTGTTTGTTGTGTAGTAGCCATTTTCTCGCATTATTTCACTAACCATTTTGACCTCTGGTGGAGGAACAACTTGATAATCTATAATTCCAAGCTTTTTTGCTGCTGGTTGTTGACTTAAAGTTCGCATATTATGTGCTCCAAAAGAATTTGGATATAAACCTGTCGCAAGTGTTGCCCGACTTGGAGAGCAAACTCCTGAAACCGAGAAGTTATTAGTATAAACAACTCCTTCATTAGCCAAACGATCTAAGTTTGGTGTTGGTGCTCTATAATCTCCATAGGCACTTAAATAGTATGGACTTAAGTCTTCTGCAACTAACCAAAGAACATTTAATGACTTCTTTTTTTCATTCCTTTCACAAGACTTTAGTGATAATAAACTCAATATGAGAATTATAAGTTTGATCCTTTGCTTCATGTTTTTATTCTATCACCTTTTTAATAATTTTTTCCCAAAGTTTATAGCCAGAATTACTAAGGTGTAAACTGTCTTCTACAAAGTACTCACCCCTAGGTAGCCCGTTTTTATTAAGAAAATAATTTCGAGTAGAAATAAAATTTAGATTTGATTTTTTCTCTGTGTAGGCTTTTATTAAATCGTTTGCATTTGCAATTTGATTCCAAACTTCCCAACGACTTGGAGTGGGTGTAGTTTCAATTACATAAATAGGTATTTCTGGGGATATATTTTCGTGAATCTTTCTTGTTATTACTTTAAATAATTTTTTGATTTCTTTGGGAGATAAGTTTTTGTGCATCTTATCCCAGCTATTTATTTTTGTTATATCATTGGCAACAAAAATAAAAACAGCTTTAGCTTTGTTTTTATCTTTTAATAATCTTTCAATAAAATGAATTAAGTCGTAATAATGGGCTCCGCCATATCCTCTTTTTAATACAGAGTATGGAGCCATATCACTTTCAATAGAATCCCAACGCTTTATACTTGAACTTCCTATAAAAAGGAGATAGTTTGACTTATCAGAATAGTCATTTAATTGTTCAAGTTCTTGAATCTCATTTTCAAAAGTTTTTTTGAAATTACGATATTTATATTGTAAGGAACATCCTGTAATTATAATGAATACAAATATTAACAAGAGGGTTGAAAAAAATCTCATTGATAAACTTTTAAGCTATTAATTTAATTCTACTGGCTTCAACTAATTCAAATAAATTTACAGTTATTTTTATAATTGGCTGAATTAGCTCTACTTTTGTCTGGCCAGTTGGAGAGTATATGCTTAAAACCGTAAATCAATGAAAAAGTTATTTTCAATTTCTCTGTCCATTTTGATATTTTCTTGTCTTAAAACTGATATAATTCAATATGATACATGGAATCAAGATCCTTTTACCAAAGCAAGCGGATATCAAGTTAACGCATTATCACGCTCATATAATACTTTTTCCGGGAATATATTTTTATCAAAATACGATGAAACAATGTGGGCAGATATTGAAAACTATCATGGTAATTTTTCAGATATAAAATTTGAACTACATGGGCCAGTGTTCATATCCTTCTTTAATTTTGATGAAGAAATTTCATATTGTAAAGGATGGAAAAAAGGAGAAAATACTTCCGACGGAATAAGATGGAATATAAAGATTAAAACAGATGAAGAAGATGAGTTCTGGTTTGATTATGATTATTACGGTACAAGCCAAGAAATTCAATATACTATAACTTACAAATATGAAGTAATTGATGGTTTACTCCATTTTTCAAATACAGAAGGGCAAGAATTTATTTTCCATCCATCAGATAAAAATTACACAAGAGAATTAATCGATACAGATGAAATAATTGAACAAGAAGGATGCAGATTTCTGTAATTATGGAAAAATTATTTTTATTGTTTTTATTATCCATCATATTTTCTTGTTTTAAAACAGATATAGTTCAATTTGAGAAAAAAAATAAGCTTGCTGCTAGAGATGCGAGTGGACTTCAATACGGTGGTCTTGGAAATAATGATGACACATCAATAATTTGTAATCCAGCAAGTCTTGGAAGAAAGTTTTGTCGATTTTTAAGAAAATATGATGATACAATATGGACAGACTCGGAAAATTATTACAGTGACTTTTCGGATATACAATTTTTAAACTCTGGATATTTTATATCCTTCTTCGATATTAATAATGATGTATCATATTGCAAAGGATGGAGGCCAGGTGAAAATATTTATGATGGAATAAAATGGAATATAGAAATCAAAAGAGATGAGGAGGATATTTTTTGGTTTGATTATGACTATTATGGGACAAGCCAAGAAATTGAATACACTATATTATATAAATATGAAGTAATTGATAGTTTACTTTATTTTTCAAGTTCTGATGATGAAAATTTTATTTTTATCCCTTCGAAAAAAAATTATTCAGAAGATTTTATTGATACGGGTGAAATAATTCAATTAGAGGGATGTACGTTTTCCAAATTATAAAAAAAATTCTTTTACTAATTCCGTTTTTTATAATTTCTTCTTGCTTTAAGTCAGATATAGTACAATCCCAAACAGCTAATACAGACCCTGCCAGTATGCATAATGGACAAGTTTACCCAACGTCTCCTCGTAGCTACACAAGTTTTTGTAATGCACCAAAAAATTGTAAATTTTTATTCAAATATGATGGGACAGTGTGGGCAGATACAGAAAATTATTATAGTGATTTTTCAGATATTCAATTTTCAAACTATACAAGATTTATATCCTTCTTTAACATTGATAGAGTTATTTCATATTGCAAAGGATGGAAAAAAGGAGAAAATACTTCCGATGGAATAAAATGGAATATAAAAATCAAAAAAGATGAGTGGGATGAATTATGGTTTGATTATGATTATTACGGGACTAATAATGAAATCCAATATTCTATACTTTATAAATATAAAGTAATTGATAGTTTACTTCATTTTTCAAATACAGAGGGTGAAGAATTTATTTTTCATCCTTCTAAAAAAAACTATTCAAAAGATTTTATTGATACTGGAGAAATAATTGTGTCAGAAGGATGTACTTTTTATGGTTTAGAATAAACCAAATATAAGTTATACTTACTTCAGCGTCTTATTAGTAACTTGCTACTAAAATCATAAATCAGTGAAAAAATTACTTTTACTATTATTATTCCTTTTTATCTCATCTTGTTTAAAAAATGATATAGTACAATCTCAGACTGCAAATCTAGATCCTGCTACATTCGCAAGTGGACAACAACTTCCTGGAGCAAGACGCAGTTATACAAATTTTTGTAACCCAAATGGTTGGGGTAGAAAAGGCTGTGAGTTTTTAGCAAAATATGATGGTACATTTTGGGCTGATACTGAAAATTATTATAGCGATTTCTCAGATATACAATTTTTAAACGATATATATTTTATATCCTTATTTGATATTAAAAATGATGTATCATATTGTAGAGGATGGAGAACAGGTGAAAATAGTTCAGATGGAAAAAAATGGAATGTAAAAATTACAAAAGATGGGTGGGACATTTTATGGTTCGACTATGATTATTATGGGACCAGTGATGATATTGAATATACCATAACTTATAAATATGAAGTAATTGATAGTTTACTTCATTTTTCAAATACAGAAGGTCAAGAATTTATTTTTCATCCTTCAGATAAAAATTATTCAAAAGATATTGTTGACACTTCCGAAATAATTGAATTAGAAGGATGTATGTTTTTCTAAATAAATTAAATCATCGGGATATCCTCTTCATTAAGTTCAAAACTTAAAAGAAAATATTAAGACTGTATAGCTTTTACACTATATACAAAAATCTCCTAAATTCGTTACAACATCTTGGTAAGAAAAGCTATTTTTGCTCTCGTTCTTTGATGTGCGTTTTAGCACTTTTTGTAATTTTGATTGTATTTTTACTTTCTATTATAATTTCAATTTATTTGAATGCTGTGCGAAGCCCTATCAATAAACAAAATGGTCGCGTAGCTCAGCTGGATAGAGCATCTGCCTTCTAAGCAGACGGTCATAGGTTCGAATCCTATCGCGATCACTTCTTTATCAGCCTCACTAAAAACAGTAGAGGCTTTTTTTTGTAATTTTAAATTTTGAATTTAAAGGATTCATATTAATATCTTCGAGAAAATTTAATAGATGAAAATAGGTGTTCCCAAGGAAATCAAGCCACAAGAAGCCAGAGTAGGAGTTACCCCTGCTGGAGCTTCATCACTTATTCAAGCAGGTCACAAAGTACATGTTCAAAAAGGAGCAGGCTTATTAAGTGGGTTTAGTGATAAAACTTATAAAAAAGTAGGATGTGTTATTAATGATAAGATCGAAGAAATTTATCATTTTGCTGAAATGGTTATCAAAGTCAAGGAACCTATTGATTCAGAATATCCACTCATTAAGCCAAATCAATTATTATTTACATATTTTCATTTTGCATCGAGTAAAAAACTAACAGATGCGATGATTGAATCTAAGGCTGTTTGTCTGGCTTATGAAACTGTTGAAGACGATGGTAAGTTACCCTTATTAATACCAATGTCTGAGGTTGCTGGAAGAATGGCAACACAAGAAGGAGCAAAATATTTAGAAAAGCCCCAAGGAGGTTTTGGAATTCTTTTAGGTGGAGTAGCTGGTGTAAAACCAGCTAATGTAATGGTTATAGGAGGAGGTGTTGCTGGTACTGAAGCTGCACTGATGGCAGCTGGCTTAGGAGCTAGTGTGAGTATTTTAGATACTAATCTAGATCGTTTACGTTATTTAGAAATCACAATGCCATCTAATGTAACACCAATTTTTTCAAACCCATTTACCATTGAACAAGAGATTAGAAGATCTCACTTGATAATAGGAACAGTATTAATACCTGGATCTAAGGCTCCAAAACTTATCACTAAAAATATGTTAGATAAAATGATGCCTGGTACTGTGCTCGTAGATGTTGCTATTGACCAGGGAGGTTGCTTTGAAACTAGTCAACCAACAACACATGATGATCCAGTTGTAATCAAACAAGGCATAATTCATTACGGAGTTACCAACATGCCTGGAGCAGTTCCAAACACTTCAACAATTGCTTTGACGAATGCAACATTAAATTTTGCTCTAGAACTCGCAAATAAAGGATGGAAAACCGCCTGTGTAGAAAATCAAGCATTAAGAAAAGGTCTTAATATAATTCAAGGAAGAGTAGTTTATAAACAAGTTGCAGAAGTATTTGATTTAGCTTATACAGATGTTTCATCATTAATTATAAATTAAAATGAATTTTACTCCTACTAGAATTAATATTTTTAATTTTTTCAAATTACCTTCAGTTTGGTGGTGTGGAATTCGTGTTACCAAAATTGATGACATTTCTTGTCAAGTAAAAGTTATTCATCGATGGATTAATCAAAATCCATTCAAGTCAATGTTTTGGGCAGTTCAGGGTATGGCAGCTGAATTAACCACTGGAGTGCTAATAATGGAGGCCATTCAGATTTCAAATCGTAAAGTTTCAATGTTGGTACTTAATAATCGTGCTAATTTCTCAAAAAAAGCAACAGGCAAGGTAGTGTTTGAATGCGATCAAAAACAAAAACTATCAAAAGCGATGAATCAACTTATTATGAGCGAAGAACCACAGAAAATTTGGCTTACCTCTAAGGGTATTGATCAAAATGGTGATATTGTATCTACTTTTGAATTTGAATGGACATTACTTTTAAAAAATTAAATTATGAATATACCTTTCGAGAATGAATTAAAACTTCCAGCTGTAGCAGCACCTATGTTTCTTATATCTGGACCACAACTTGTTATAGAATGTTGTAAAAATGGTATTGTTGGTACTTTTCCAGCTCTAAACCATCGAACTACTGATGGTTTTGAGGAGTGGGTTATTGAAATAAAAGAAGCATTAGCAGCTTTTGAAAAAGAAACAGGAAACAAGGCTGCACCTTATGGAGTTAATTTAATTGTACATCCTACAAATCCGCGTGTCCAGCCAGATCTTGAAATTTGTATAAAGCATAAAGTACCCATAATTATTACTTCTTTAGGAGCTGTTTCAGACTTAGTAAGCGCAGTTCATAACTATGGAGGTTTAGTTTATCATGATATAATTAAAAAAAGGCATGCAGAAAAAGCTGCTGAAGCTGGAGTTGATGGATTAATTCTTGTAGCTGCTGGTGCTGGCGGACATGCAGGAGCTTTAAGTCCTTTAGCTTTAGTAAATGATATAAAAAGATTTTTTAAAAAAACTATTTTACTTTCTGGTTGTATCAGTACCGGTCAAGATATTGCTTCTGCTCTTCAAATGGGAGCAGACCTAGCTTATATGGGAACTCGCTTTATAAATGTTAAGGAAAGTATGGCAGATCCTAAATATCAAGAAATGATTATAAATAGCAGGGCAGAGGATATCGTTTACACTGCCGCTGTTTCAGGTGTTAATGCAAATTTTTTACGATCTAGTTTAGAATCTATGGGTATAACTGAAGAACTCTGGAGTAAAACAAAAAAAATTGATTTTGGAAGTGAATTAGACGCTGCAAAAGCAGAAGCTCAGGCATGGAAAACAATCTGGTCGGCAGGTCAAGGAGTTTCATCTATAGATGATGTAAAATCCACTGAGGAACTAATTGATCAACTAGTAGATCAATTTAAGTTAGCTCTAGAATCTCAACAAAAACATTACAAAAGATACTTTTGAAAATTAAACCATTTTTAAAAGTTTTTTGTAAGTGATTTTACGATTTTATTTTCTGAAAAAAATTCTTGACCTATTACCTTTAAGGTCGTATAAAGAGGAATTGCTATGATCATACCAATTGGCCCTATAAGTGTTCCAAAGGCAAGAATAACAATAAAAATCTCTAGAGGATGTGACTTAATGCTATTAGAATATATGATGGGTTGAAAAAAGAAATTATCTACTATTTGTCCAATAAAAAAACCTATCATTACATAAATTGTTTTGGGTAAAATTATTGAGCTAAACTCAGCTCCTATGAAACTACTCATTGTTAAAAGAATCATCAAAACAGCGCTAATTAATGGCCCTAGATATGGAATTAAGTTTAGTAATGCACACAGAAAGGCAATAATAAATGCATTTTCTACACTAAACACAGCCAAAACAAAGCTGTATATGATTATTAATATACTTATTTGTAACAATAGTCCTAAAAAGTATCTTGAAAGTAGGTTTTTAGTTTTTTCTATTGATCTCTCAACCTGATCAGTGACCTTATCATTTACCAAAGCTAAAATAATCTGCTTCTGAAGATAACTGTCTTTTAAAAAGAAGAAAAGTATAAAAACAACTGAAAACAAACCAATTGTAAAACCTCCAAGTAATTCTAAAGCTTCATTTAGCAGCTCAGGGATTATACCAAAATTTACATTTTGGAAAAGATTATCAACAGAAATTTGTTGTTCCCAAAAACTATTATCTAATTGGAAATAGATTCTAATTTCTTCAATTAAAGTTTGAATATTTGCTTTTAGAAGATCCACATCTAACAGAGAGAGGTTTTCTCCCTGTTGGATTAACAAAGGTACAAACAGAGAAAAAACACTAATTAAAAGGCTTAATAAAATAGTTATACTAATACTTGTAGCCAGTATGCCACTCATTCTTAATCGCTGAGTTAAAAACTGATTCAGTGGTCGCCCGATTAAACTGATGACACCAGCGATAACTAAATAAATCAAAAGAAATTTTAAACGGTAAAGTAACCAAGCAATAAAACATAAACCTAAGAGTTGAAGTATTGCCCAAAAGACACCTTTGGTAATTTCTTTAGCATTCATCAGTTAAATATAACAAAGTTTAATACTTCAATTATTATATTTTTGGAAAATACTATGACAACCCAAAAGACCAGCAGTTTCAGTTCTAAATCTTTGTTTTCCTAGACTCACTGGAGTGATTCCCATAGAAGTAGCTAAGTCAATTTCATCTCTACTAAAGTCTCCTTCAGGGCCAATGTATAATAAAATTTTATCTGATTTAATTTGATACTCTGATAAAGATATTTTTGGTAAAGAATCACAATGAGCCAATATAGCTGGGTATTCGATAGATTTTAAATGTTTTTGAAAAGAAGTTAAAGGTTGAATCTGAGGAAGATAAAATTGTTGAGACTGTTTCAGCGAAGCAATAGCAATTTTTATTAACCGTTCCGTTTTCATAACTTTTCTCTCGGAATGTTCACAAAGCAATGGAGTAATTGAAGTAATACCTAGTTCCGTAAGTTTTTCAACCAACCATTCCATTCTGGTATTATTTTTTGTTGGGGCAATTGCTAGGTGAATTGCCTTTTTCGGAATTTCATGTTGTATGGACTTAATTTTTGTGGCTTCAACTTTTTTAGGAGTTACTAAAGTAAGTTTACCTGTCCACTCTAAGCCTGTTCCATTAGTAATGGTAACTAAAGCTCCAGTATTTTTTCTTATGACCTTGGCGATATGCATACTATCCGATTTTCCGAAAGTAAAATTTTTATCTTCAATTGAGATAGAGTTTGCATAAAATAAAATCATATTTATAGTTTTAATCGAGCTTGGGCACTTTCCGACAGGGTACCATAATTTTTTTGTTTTAACTTGTAATAGCCTGCAATACCAATCATTGCAGCATTATCAGTAGTGTAGTATAGCGGAGGAAGAAATATTTTATTGCCATTAGACTTAGCATAACTTTCTAATTGATCTCTAATTTCAGAATTCGCAGCAACACCACCGCCAATAACAATTTGATTAATACGATAGTCTTTAACTACTTTTTCAATTTTTTTTAAAATTATTTGTGTTAAAGTAAATTGTAAGCTAGCACAAAGGTCACTTAAGTTTTCGCTAATGAAGTTAGGATCTTTTTGGTTATGAATAAAGTTTATAAATGCAGTTTTAATTCCACTATAACTGACGTTATATCCATTTAAATTACAAATTGGAAAGGGGAAGCGACTTGAATTACCAGTTTTTGCAAGCTTATCAATTTTTGGACCAGCAGGGTAAGAAAGTCCTAATTTCTTTCCACATTTATCAAATGCTTCTCCAATAGCATCATCAATTGAAGCTCCAATTAGCTCCATTTCAAAATATTTTTTTACTAAAACTAACTGGGTATGTCCCCCTGAAAGTGTAACCCCTAGAAAAGGAAATTTTGGAGATTTTATATTTTTATCTTTGATAAAGTGAACAAGTAGGTGTCCTATCATATGATTGATCGGAATCAAAGGAATGTCAAGAGCAATTGCTAATGATTTTGCGAATGCATTACCAACAAGAAGTGAGCCCAAAAGACCAGGCCCTTGGGTATAAGCAATTGCAGTTAACTCTTTTTTATCGATCTTTGCTTTAGATAACGCTTGAGAAACCACAGGAATAATTTTTGACTGATGTGCACGTGATGCAAGTTCTGGTACTACTCCTCCATAAGCTCTATGAATCAAGTTTTGATTAGCAATGCAATTGGAAAGTACTTTTCGCCCCGTTAAAATTGCAGCAGCTGTGTCATCACAAGAAGATTCAATCGCAAGTATAATATCTTTTTTACTCAATATTAAATTATTTATAACATTACAAAAATAAACGATTAGCATTAAAACTAAATACAAAATCTTATCGATCATAATAGCAAGCTTATCATTACTTGCTCTTATTTTTTTTGGTTTGATATCTACTTCTTTTATACAGACTAGAATCGTTAAACAGCTTACTCAAAATTTTATCAAAACAACTCAACAGAAGATATCTTTTAATGATCTTAAGCTTCGATGGAACGGTAAATTAGAATTTAGCAACTTGTTTATAGAGGATCATCATAAGGACACACTACTTTATGTAAAAGGACTAGAAACCTCTTTGCTAAACTTCAGAAATTTAAAAGAAAATAAATTTAATTTATCTGACTTTAATGCAAACGGATCAATTATAAAATTAAAAAGATATAGAGGAGAAAATGATCATTCTTTAAAAGTGCTTTTAAAGAAATTAAAAAAAGATAGCAGTTTAAAGTCTGAATCATTTCTCAAAATTGAAAAACTTGAATTAGAAAATGTAACTTTCATTTACGAAGACAAAAATAAAACATCATCGAGTCCAATTTATCTAGATTCTTTATTTGTGATAGCAAACTCTCTAAGCTTCGAAAAAAATAATCTAAAAGTAAAATTAGATAATATTGAAGGAGAAATTTACTCTCCAGTATCAAAACCCTTTAAAACAAGGGGCTTATTAAATTATGCTCCTGGAAACCTTTTTTTAGAGAATTTTGAATTACTCTCTGGTGAAAGTAACCTGAAAGCAAATTTGCGATTAAGGGGAGCTAAGAATAGTTTTAGAGATTTTAAATCAAAAGGTACATTTAATGTAGAGATTTTAGAAAGTTATTGGGATTTGCCCACTCTTTTTCCAGATCATAAATATTTGTCTAGTATCCCAGGGCTTGATGCTTCACTTGAAGTTGAAGGTAGACTATCATTAATGGAATTGAAAAAGATTCAATTATCTAATGAAATAATTAATTATCACGGTAGTTTAAAAGCGAATAATCTAGGGAATAATAAACTTATGACTTTAAAGCTTTTAACTAAAAAACTTAAACCAATTAAATTTATTCCAAAAGAATTTAAAGAGAGACTTACTCAATTAAACAAATTATACATTCGTGGCGAAACAATAATTTTAAAAGACTCAATTTTTTTTGATTTAAATTCGACTAATCCTTGGGGTACTATATTAATAAACGGAAATTTAGGAAAAGGAATTTTTGTTAACAGTAACTCCAATAAAAACTTATCCCTAAAAGCAAATATTGATGAATTGGAAATATTACAATGGGCTTCAAAACCATTAAAATTCAAAATAAAATTATCTACTGTAGGAAATCTTTCAAATAAAGCTAATCCAGACTTCTCATGGATGATTGATGATGCAGAAGTTTCATCAGAGAAATTTAACATTAAAGGAATATCACTTGAGGGTAGAATGAATAATAGCAAATTGATAAATACATTAAGTATTGATTCAAAGATACTTAAGCTAAAAAGTGATGTCTTGTATAATTTTAATTTAAATATCCCTCAGACAACTCTTTTAGCGAATATTGAAAAATTGGATTTAAATTCTATAGGGTTAAAGATCGGAAGAGGAAAAAGAGAATTCAAGGGCATTGTTTTATCAAATATTATTGGTAATAGTATTAATAAATTGAATGGAAATATTAAGATTTCGTCAGCCTCTATTAAAAATGATGACAAAAAGATTATGCTTAATCCTATCTCAGTTCTTCATGAATCAAATGATAAAAAAGCAACCTTAAAAATAATTAATTCTGACTGTTTAGAGGCTGAGGCAGAAGGGAGTTTTAAAATAAGTGAGATTGGTTCTTTGTTCGAAAATTCTATTCTTCAAGTGTATCCTTTTTTGCCAAAAAAGAAAACTTCTATTAATCAGAAGATGCACTTCAAATTAAAAATTTATAAAAAATTGCTAGACGCATTGTATCCAAGCTTTTCAATATCTGAAAACATAACTTTAAATGGAAATATTGATTCAGAAAAATCTCATACCCAAATGGTTTTAGATGCCCCACTTATTAAATATAAGGAAATTCAATTTCAAAATATAAACTTTCAGATAGATACAAAAAACCCTTTATTCAATTCCTTTTTGAGTATAGGGAATTTTTCGAATAATTATTTTAAGGGAAAAGATTTTAATTTAAAAAGTTCAAAGATGCGTGATACTATCTTTTTTAATTCTAAGTTTAAAGGGGATATAACTTCAACGAGTCCATTTGAAATTAATTTTTATCAGGCCTTTAAAAAGGATGGTTCATCTTCTTTCGGTTTTAAAAAATCCATTATTCCAAATGGTTCAGATAAGTGGACAATTAATTCTACCGATGGAGATGGTCAAATAATTAGTTATTCAGCAAGACAAAAAGAAACTATTTTAAGAAGCTTAGAGGCATCTTCAGGCAATCAATTCATTTCAATTTCAGGCAGTTACTTAAATCCTAATGCTTTTGACTTAAAATTGGATTTAAAAAACATAGTATTAGAAAACTTACTTCCAATATTTCCAACTTTTAAAATTAGTGGTCTAGGTAATACAAGCGCAAATGTTAGTAGGTCTAATTCAAAAAATGAACTAAACATAATATCAAATATTAATGATTTAAATATAAATGGTGAGCCATTAGGAGATTTAAATCTTTCTGCTAAAGGAAATACAAAGCTAAATACATATATTGCCAATATTGAATTATTAAAAGGTTTAAAAACAAAGTTGGAGATAAAAGGTCTGTGGCAAGGCTTGAATGATCCTTCATTAAACTTTAATTTAAATCTAAATGATTTAGACATAGCTTTTCTTTCTCCCCTTGGTAAAAAGGCATTAAATCAAATCCGTGGTAAGACAAGTGGCTCTGTAACTATTTTGGGCTCGTTGAGTGATATTAAACATAATGGAAGTTTAAGTTTAACTAATGGACGCTTTTCAGTCCCTTTTCTTAATTTAAATTATAATATTGAGCCCGCAAACTTGACATTAAGTAATAACAAATTCATATTTAAATCTTTGAGGCTTCAGGATGAGGTTAAGGGAACTTTTGCTATAATGGACGGTAGTTTTTCACACTCAAATTTTTCCAATTGGTTGGCAGACTTTTCAATAAGCTCAGAGCGCATGCTATTACTCAATACTTCACAACGGCCTGAATCTCTATTTTTTGGACAAGGTTACCTTGGTGGAACAGTTAATTTAAATGGTCCTACTAAAAATCTGAAAATATCATTACAAGGTTCTACAGAGAGAGGTACCTCTATTAAAATTCCATGGTCAGAAAGTTATGGGTTATCCGATACTTCGTTTGTAAGTTTTATAAATAAAAATGGCAGGAATCTTTTTAAAGATGATAATAAAACTGATGTTATAGAACAAATTAAGGGTTTAGAATTAGATTTTGAATTAGATGTTAACAAAAATGCTAATGTTGAGATCGTTATTGATAAAGAGACTGGAAGTTATCTGAGTGGTCGTGGAGCTGGAAATTTATTAATGGAAATAAATACAAAAGGAAAATTTAATATGTGGGGTGATTTTATAACCTATGATGGAATATATAATTTTAAAAACCTAGGTGTTATAGATAAAAAGTTTAATTTAAAATCCGGTGGTACAATTGTATGGGAGGGAAATCCATTAGAAGCCCAAATGGCTCTCGAGGCTGTTTACGATGTTCCTGGAGGTGCGAACCCAGCTCTACTGTTGGACAATCCTAATTTTAATAAAAATATTCCTACTGAGGTATTAATTCGTTTACAGGGTAACCTTCTTAAGCCTGATGATCCAATTTTTGAAATAGATTTTCCCAATACAAGTGGAACTGTGGCATCTGAAATCAATTATCGATTAGCCGATCCTCAAAGAAGTCAAATGCAAGCCATTTCATTACTTTCTCAGGGTATTTTTATTAATGAGGTAAGTGTTTCAATGCAAGGAATTACAAACAATTTATATCAAAAGGCATCTGACATCGTTAGTAATTTGATAAATGAAGATACTGACAAACTAAAAGTGGGAATAGATTATCTTCAAGGAGATAAAAGTGCTCTTCTGGATATAGCAACGGAAGATAGACTTGGTTTTACACTTTCTACCCAAATTAGTGACAAAATTCTTTTGAATGGAAAAATTGGTGTTCCTGTTGGAGGTTTAGAGCAAACATTAATTGTTGGAAACGTTCAAATTGATTTTATATTAAATGAAGAGGGTTCTCTTCGAGCAAAAGTTTTTAATAAAGAAAATGAATTTCGTTATATTGGGGACGAACTTGGTTATACTCAAGGCGTAGGACTATCCTATGACGTTGATTTTAATACTTTTAAGGATTTGATAAATAAAATTGTATTGAAAAGAAATTCAATAAACGAATCCTCCTCTGTAAAAAAAAATAACGGTGAAGATTTAATAAAATTTGTAATAAAAAATAAGCAGTAACATTATTTGTGGTTTTTTGTAAAAAATCTTCCCTTATTATTGTTCTGTGGATTTAATATTTAAATTTGCATCGAAACCGTTTAAATGACTAATAAGATTAATCGTATTGGAGTCTTGACTTCTGGTGGCGATGCTCCCGGGATGAATGCTGCTGTTCGTGCTGTTGTTCGAACCGCAGCATTTTATAACTTAGAGTGTATTGCTATTTACAAAGGTTATCAGGGCCTTATAGATGATGATACAAAGATTATGAATCCTCGTAGAGTAAATAATATTATTAACAGAGGTGGGACGATTTTGAAATCAGCTCGATGTCTTGATTTTATCTCCCCTGAAGGAAGAAAAAAGGCTTATGAGACTGTCAAAAAACATAAAATTGAAGCTCTTGTTGTTATTGGTGGAGATGGATCTTTTACTGGGGCAATGATTTTTCAATCTGAGTTTAATATCCCAGTAATTGGTATACCTGGAACAATCGATAATGACATATTTGGAACTTCACACACCATTGGATACGATACAGCCTTAAATACAGTTATTGATGCCATTGATAAAATCCGAGATACAGCAATATCTCATAATCGACTCTTTTTTGTTGAAGTGATGGGAAGGGATGCAGGTCATATCGCATTAAACACTGGAATTGGAGCTGGGGCAGAAGAAATACTAATCCCTGAAGAAAATATGGGATTGGAGCGTTTACTAGAGTCCTTAGAGCGTAGTGAAAAGTCAGGAAAATCTTCCAGTATTGTTGTTATTGCAGAAGGTGGTAAATCAGGTAAAAATGTATTTGAAA
>CACLGW010000018.1 GCA_902606525.1 uncultured Bacteroidota bacterium
TGATATTGACGGATATATTTTCAATAAGTTACTTGCTATTATAATGGTTGTAGTTGGAATATTAATCATTTTTAGACAGAAAAAATCTGAGTTTAAAATATCTGAAAGGCTAGAGGGCAAGTATTTATTTTGGAGTATTCTGGCTTTTTTTTTAATTGGAATTTACGGTGGGTTTATTAATGCCGGTATTGGCATAGTGATTATGTTATTTTTAAATCGATTTAATTATATGTCTTTAGTAAAATCAAATGCAACAAAAGTTGTTGTAGTTTTTATATACTCAATTATAGCTTTGTTGATTTTTGCTTTTAATAATGCGATAAATTGGAAGATGGGAATATTTATGGCTATCGGAACTATTTTTGGGGCATGGTTTGCAAGTCGTTGGTCAGTAAAAAAAGGTGATCAAGTAATTCGTTATGCAATGATTATTACAATTTCAATTATGGCTATAAAGCTTTGGTTTTTCGAATAGTTTTAATAATTTTTATACCCTTTGATAGTAATTCCGTAACCAGTAATTCCAATTCTTGGCTGTTGTTTTGAATTACTTATTACCATTAACTTTTTTACCCCTATATCGTGAAGTATTTGTGCTCCAATCCCAAAGTCTTTACTATCCATTTTCATTGGAGGTACTTGATCTACTTTTCCATCTTGTTGCATTTTTATTAAAGTTTCTAGTCGTGCTAGAAGATTTTCTGGACTTTGTTCTTGATTTATAAAGAGTAGGGCGCCTTTTTCTTCTTGATTAATTATTTTAAAAATTTCATCTAAACTCTGATGAATAGAACCTGTAAGCATTCCTAAAATATCATTTATGATTTTTGATGATTGTATTCGTGTCAAAACCACTTCATCTTTTTTCCAATTACCTTTTGTAAGTGCTAGATGAATATTCCCATTGGTAGTTTGTTCATAGGCACGCATTCGAAATTTTCCATAGCGCGTATTGATTTCGTGATCTACTTTTTTCACAATAAGACTGTCATGTTGCATTCTGTAGGATACCAAATCTTCAATTGACACTATTTTAAGATTAAATTTTTTCGCTACTTCTAATAGTTCAGGAAGCCTGGCCATAGTACCATCTTCATTCATAATTTCAACTATTACACCTGCTGGTTCAAAACCAGCCAGACGTGCAAAATCAATAGCAGATTCAGTATGACCTGTTCGTCTTAAAACTCCACCACTTTTTGCAATTAATGGAAAGATGTGACCTGGTCTAGACAAATCTAAAGGAGATGTATCTTCATTTATCAAAGCCTTAACAGTAAGTGCTCGATCTGACGCAGAAATACCAGTTGTTACCCCGTTACCTTTTAGATCCACTGAAACTGTAAATGCAGTTTTCATCGGGTCTGTATTATTAGAAACCATTTTTCCTAAATGTAATTTTTGGCAACGTTCTTCAGTTAGAGGAGTACAAATTAATCCTCTTCCATATTTTGCCATAAAGTTTATTAATTCTGGAGTAATTTTTTCAGCTGCAGCTATAAAATCCCCTTCATTTTCTCTATCAGCGTCGTCAACTACAATGATAACCTCTCCATTTTTTATGGCTTCAATACCTTCTAAGATAGTATTTAAAATAATTGATTCTTTTTTCATGATTTTTTTAGAAAAGTAACTTTCTTAATAAGTTTAAAAATAGGGTAAAAAATATCATATAAATTTATAGAGCCTTTATCGGCGGATGCTCTTTTGGTTAATATGTAAGAAAAGGGAGCTAAAATTAGTGTAGCTATCCAAGTTGCGATGTAAGGAGGTATACTATTGTCTTCAGCTGCATTTTTACTAAAAAGTCCAATGTAGTGATACGTTAAAAAGATTGTAATTGATAATACTAAAGGAAGCCCTAATCCGCCTTTTTTGATAATAGCACCTAATGAACTTCCGATAAGAAATAGTAGAAGACAAACAAATAGTAGAGTATATTTTTCGTGCAGAGTTATTTTATGAAGATTTATTAATTTTTGAAATGCAAAAAATTGAGTACTTTTTGCCTTTAGATCTCTAATTGAATTATTTATTTTAGAAATACTCTCATCAAATAAACGAGCCTTTTTCCAGTCCTCATCCATAAGTACAAAATCTAAAATATCTTTTGGAATAGAATCGTTTTGAAGTAATTTTTTATTTTTACTAGCTGTTATACCTACAGCACTTTGTTTAGAAAAATTTTTACTAAATACAGTCTGTTCTTCTTTAAAATTAATTTCAAGGGTATCAATACTATTATAAAGTTGATCGATCTTTTGCATTCGAAAAGAGCTTGTAATATTTTCTTCTTCTAAATTCACATTATTAAATTGAGATAAATCAATGTTCATCTCGTATTCTTCAAATGCTACTTTAGCATGAGGGACACGTAATCGTGCTTTCATTTTTTTTGGAACTACTTCTTCATATCGGTTACCATTATATAAAATCAGTTTTAAATTTGGGTCTGTTGGTTCATTTTTCATTTCCCCACGTTCGGCTTTTATTACAACATTATTTTCTTTATTTTGAGAATATTCGTGAATAATAACATCTTCTAGGAAGCGTTGATTATCGCCATATTTTCGTTTTACTTTAATATTAATTTGACCAATTTCATTAAAAATACCTTCTCTAATTGCAAGGGTAGGCTCTAATTTGGCAAGATTACGCCTTAAGTTATAAGACTTTAGTTCCCCATAGGGAATAATATGATTTGAAAAATAAAATAGACCTATCCCTAGTGCCAAATGAAAAATTGATAAACCTAGTAAAGCTCTCTGTAGTGAGATACCAGTAGATTTCATTGCTGCAAATTCATAATTTTCAGAGAGGCTACCAAATGTCATTAATGAGGCTAGAAGTACAGAAAGGGGTAAAACTAATGGTATTAGTTTGGGGGTATAATATATCAAAAACTTACCAATGATTAATATATCCAATCCTTTTCCAGCGAGTTCATCAATAAAAAGCCAGAAAGTTTGAATAACAAAAATGAAAATGCAGATTGTAAAAACACTGATCAATCTCGTTAGATAACTTTTCAATATATATTTATCTATAATTTTCAATTTATTAATTGTTTATATAATAGTCAGGGTATTTACTAAAATCAAAACTAAAAAAGCTCGGGCTCAATGGTAAATTAGTTTTCAAATCTTTTAGTGTAAGAGTAGTGCGTGTATCAGTAGTTGTGACCTCTATCAAACGATATATAGTTTTTTTCCTTAAATCAATACCCAATAATAAATATTTTAAATCATTATTTTCTTTATTAGGAATTAGTTTAATGAACTGAATGGGGCGGCCTGCCACTTTCTGTTTGATATCCCATTGGAAAGCATACCCTTGTTTATAAAAAATTAGAAGTTCAGAAGGATTAATACCAAATTCATTATCATCTTCACTTTTACTAACAGTTATTTCTTCATTTTCTGGAATAACAGTATATGTTTTTTCCCCATCAAAAAGTTGCTCATTTCCCAAAAAATTAACTTTATATAAATCTCCGCTAATAGTTGCAAAACCCTCAGTTTGCTGACGAATATTTTCTTGGCGATTTTCTAATACGTATGTGAAATTAAAACTTAAATTATTAAATCCATCGATTGTTTTTGAAACCTCATCTAAAAGATTTTTTGCTGCTTCAGAGTTTTGTGCCTGAAGTAATAGGCTTAAAAAAAATAGAAAGTTTGTTAAAAAAAAAGTCCTCATAATTTTGTAGAAATTTTATAATTTTTCATCATCAAATAGACGATTCAAAGAAGCTAAATCATTAATCAAGACCTGTCTTGCTTTACTTCCCTCGAAAGGTCCCACAACACCTGCAGCTTCCATTTGATCTATTATTCTACCTGCACGATTATACCCTAATTTTAATTTGCGTTGCAATAATGATGCTGATCCCTGTTGGGCAGTTACAATTACTTCTGCTGCTTCTCGAAAAAGTGCATCTCTTTCACTTGCATCAATATCTAAATTAGAAGTATTATCTTCACTAACATATTCTGGAAGTGAATGCGCATTAGCGTATCCTTGTTGGGCTCCTACAAAAGAGGCAATTTTTTCTACTTCTGGGGTATCCACAAAAGCACATTGAATCCGTGTTAATTCATTTCCTTGCGTGAAAAGCATGTCCCCTCGACCTATTAACTGATCAGCACCACCACTATCCAATATTGTTCGAGAATCAATTTTTGATGTTACTCTAAATGCAACGCGCGCCGGGAAATTCGCCTTTATGATGCCTGTTATAACATTGACTGATGGTCGCTGGGTCGCTATGATTAAATGAATTCCAATAGCGCGAGCTAATTGTGCTAAACGAGCTATAGGTGTCTCCACCTCTTTTCCAGCTGTCATTATTAGATCAGCAAACTCATCTACAACAAGTACTATATAAGGCAAGTAACCATGCCCATCATTAGGATTGAGTTTTCGCTCTTTAAACTTTTTATTATATTCTTTAAGATTTCGACACAAAGCATTTTTAAGTAATTCGTAACGATTATCCATTTCGATACAAAGTGAGTTCAATGTATTAATTACCTTAGTATTATCAGTAATGATAGCTTCTTCAGTATCTGGGAGCTTTGCAAGATAGTGGCGTTCAATTTTACTGTAGATATTTAATTCTACTTTTTTAGGGTCAACTAAGACAAATTTTACTTCGGCTGGATGTTTCTTATAAATCAATGAGGTTAGAACTGCATTAAGACCGACAGATTTACCTTGTCCAGTAGCTCCAGCCATTAGAAGGTGAGGCATTTTAGCTAAATCTACTACAAACGTTTCGTTACTTATAGTTTTTCCTATGGCTATAGGAAGCTCCATCTCAGCATTTTGAAACTTTGTAGAAGAAATAACAGATCGCATAGAAACTACACTTGGTTTTTGATTTGGGACTTCAATACCAATGGTTCCTTTCCCTGGAATTGGAGCAATAATTCGGATACCTAATGCAGATAGGGAAAGCGCAATATCATCTTCTAAATTTTTAATTTTTGAGATTCTAACTCCTGCATCAGGAACAATTTCATACAAGGTTACAGTTGGACCTATTGTTGCTTTTATATTGGAAATACCAATTTTATAATTATTGAGGGTTTCTACAATTTTATTTTTATTAGCTTCAAGTTCTTCTTGATTAATAGTGATGCCAGTATCACCATAATCTTTTAACAAATCAATGTTAGGCAATCTGAAATTACTAAGCTCAAGAGTTGGGTCAAAGAAACCTTGCTTTTCAACTAAACTATTAGTAAGCTTTTCATCTATTGTTTCTTCTTCCAAAGTCTCTACCTCCATTACTATATCATCTTTTTTAGAAAATGGCTCTTCCATTTGTACCTTGTTCTCTGAGTCGTCTTGATCAATATCAACTCTTGTTATATCTTCATCTTTATTTTTAATGTCAATTGGAACTGACTCGTTTAAAAACTCTTCATTTCTATTTTCGCCATCACTTTTCCCCTTAAAAATAGAAGCCATCCAAAGGTTCATATTTTCTGGTGTCCATCCAAGTTCAATTACGACGAAACACAAAAACGAAAAAGCGAGGCTACCAAATATTCCTACATTTCCAATATAGCTATTCAAAAAAATATTAATTTCATAACCAACTATTCCAGATAAAAGCGGTTTAGTTGGGAAAAAATATCCAAGTGCTATCGAAAGCCAGACTAAATGTAAAATACCCCACGCCCAAGTTGAGACTAATTTATTTATCTTATTTCCAAAAAATAGCTTATACCCGCTAAGGCCCAGTAAGAAGGGAAAAAATATTGCAGCCAAACCAACACCTTGGTAAATGAAATAATGACTCACAATAGCACCAAGTTTATTTAAAAGATTTTTTGATAGCACTGTTTTATCAGCAAATGAGCTTAACGTACTATAATCCGCTTTCCAATTAAACAAATAAGACACAAAAGCAATACTCAATAGAAGTGCAACCATCATCAATCCCCCCCCCCAACAAAACTTGTCTTTGTCGAATAATCTTGGGATCAGATTGATTTGCTTTCTGCTTTTTAGCCATTAAAAAGTTTTCTATAACAAAAATACGAATTCAATTGAAAAGGATTAGTATTTATATAATATTGCTCTATTCTGGAATTTTACCAAAATGACACTTAAAAAAAACCCGAATAAATCGGGTTTTTTTTATGTTTAACTAGAGGATATTAGCTTAAATCAAAACGATCTGCATTCATAATTTTATTCCATACTTGAATAAAATCAGTTATAAATTTATCATTATTATCATCCTGAGCATACAGTTCAGCAATTGCTCGAAGTTCAGAATTTGAACCAAAAACAAGATCTGTTCGAGAAGCCGTTCTAGAATTTTGACCACTTTTTCGATCTTTAGAAATATAACTATTATAGCCAGAGGTTTTCCACTCTACATCCATAGATAAAAGTGTTTTAAACCATGTGTTATCTAGTTTTCCATTAGTCCATATTCCTTCTCCAGAATAGGAAACACCCATTGAACGCATTCCTCCAACAAGAAGAGTCATTTCAGAAGGGGTAAGGCCCAACAACTGAGATTTGTCTAAAAGTATTTCTTCAGGACTTACAGCAAACTCTTTTTCAGAGTAGTTTCTAAAACCGCAAGCTTTTGGTTTTAGTAAATTGAATGAATCAATATCAGTATTATCTTGACTTGCATCTCCTCTTCCAGTTGTTACTTCTACCTTCACACCACTAGCTTTCTCGATACCTACAGCACCCGCAACCACTATGACATCTGCTACACTAGTATTTTGATCTTTTGCAATTTTCTCATAAACTGATAAAACCTTTTCTAATTCTTGAGGTTTATTTACTTCCCAACTTTTTTGAGGTTCCAGGCGTATTCGAGCTCCATTTGCACCACCTCTATTATCCGAATTACGAAACGTACTTGCACTTGCCCAAGCAGTGTTTACCATCTCTTGAATACTAAGTTCGGAACTCGATATGGCATCACGCAATTTCTTTTCTTCTGAAGAAGTCAGCATTTTGCCAACTGGAGTAGGGTCTTGCCAAACATATTCAACATCTTTAAAATCTCCTGTGATATAATTCGATTTGGGACCCATATCACGGTGAAGTAATTTAAACCATGCCCGAGCAAATGTTTCTCCAAATTCTTCTGGATTTGATAAAAAGTGATTACAGATTTTGCGATACTTAGGATCTGCTTTTAGAGACATATCTGCGGTAGTCATCATAGGGAGCACTTTTTTGTCACTTCCATCAACTTGAGGAACCATATCATTTTCTGCACAATTTATAGGATGCCATTGCCATGCACCAGCTGGACTTTTTTTGCATTCCCATTCATATTTAAATAAAAGTTCCAAATATCCCATATCCCATTGAATAGGGTTGGTTGTCCAAGGACCTTCAATTCCACTTGTAATTGTATCTACACCTAATCCAGATAGATATTTATTTTTCCATCCTAATCCCATCTCTTCCATAGCAGCACCTTCAGGCTCAACCCCAACAAGAGCATCGTCTCCCGCACCATGTGCTTTACCAAATGTATGTCCCCCAGCGGTTAGGGCAACCGTCTCTTCATCATTCATTGCCATTCTTTTGAAGGTCTCACGAACATCCTGAGCTGAAAGGGATGGATCAGGATTTCCATTAGGACCTTCAGGATTTACATAAATTAGACCCATTTGTACTGCAGCAAGGGGGTTTTCAAGAGATTGTCTACTATCACCGTATCGTTTGTCTCCCAGCCATTCATCTTCAGCTCCCCAGTAAATATCTTTTTCAGGCTGCCAAATATCTTCTCTGCCCAGAACTGTTCCATGGTTTGGTCCTCCCATGTCTTCAATAGCAACGTTGCCTACAAGAACAAGTAAATCTGCCCATGAAATTTTATTTCCATATTTTTCTTTTACAGGCCAAAGTAGTCTCCTTGCTTTATCTAAATTTCCATTATCAGGCCATGAATTTAGCGGTGCGAAACGTTGAGCTCCAGTTGCAGCTCCTCCTCGCCCGTCTCCTGTACGGTAAGTTCCTGCAGCATGCCATGTCATTCGGATAAAGAAAGGTCCATAATGACCATAGTCAGCAGGCCACCAATCTTTAGAATCTTTAAGCAAATCTTTAATATCATTCTTGATTGCCTCTATGTCTAATTCCTTTACATTTTTTTTGTAATCAATTTCTGGAAATGGATTACTTCTATCACTATGCTGACGAAGGATGTCTAGATTAAGTTGATTAGGCCACCAGTCTTTGTTTTGGGTACCTAAATTAGGTGTAGTCGTTGATCCATGAAATGGACATTTGCTCTCGCTCATAATTAAAATTTATTTTTTTCTAAGTTATAAAACCTACTTATAGTTTTAAAATTTTTAACCTATAATTATTGATGGATTTATAAGTTTTTCTTATTGTTTATTTCAAATAATTATATTCTATTAAAATATCTAAACCTTTTTTGCAATTTTAATACTGAATGCAGCATATAGAAGAGTTACGAATGGACTTAGCCAATTGAAAATTGCAAAAATAAAATATTCTCCAACTCCTACTCCTAATACACCCGACTGGTATGCACCGCAGGTATTCCAAGGGATTAGAACTGAAGTTACAGTTCCTGAGTCTTCTAATGTGCGACTTAAGTTTTCTGGGGCTAAGCCACGCTCATCATAGGCTTTAGTAAACATTTTTCCTGGTATGACTATTGATAAATATTGGTCTGATGCAGTAAGGTTTATAGCTAAACATGATGCTACTGTACTTGCAAAAAGTTGAAAAGTATTTTGCGCCCAATTTAATAAAGCACTACTTATTCTCTCTAATGCGCCTATAGCATCCATAATCCCACCAAAAACCATGGCACAAATAATAAGCCAAATGGTTCCAAGCATTCCTTCCATACCACCAGAAGAAAATAAATCGTTAAGAAGAATATTTGATGTCTTTATTTCTATTGAAATAGAAATAGCATCCATGATAGATCTATATGCTGTTTCTAATGAGAGAAATTCAGAACTACTAATCTCAAGAAGTATATTTGGTTGAAAAATTAATGCAAAAAGACCTCCTAATAAAGTTCCAATCAACAGTGCAACAACCGGTGGAGTTTTTTTTATAATTAATATGATGACAGCTGCAGGTACAATAAAGAGCCAAAAGGTTATATTGAATTTTTCTCTTATTGCTATCATTAAATTTTCTGTATCCGCCGTCCCATAGGTTTCTTGGGTCAAGCTTAAAATAAAAAATACAATTAAAGTAACAATGATACTTGGTATGGTTGTAAAAGTCATATAACGAATGTGACGAAATAATTCTCCTCTAGCCATAGCTGGAGCTAAATTCGTTGTGTCTGATAATGGAGATAGCTTATCCCCGAAGTAAGCACCTGAAATGACAGCTCCAGCTACCATACCTGATGGAATTTGTAAGACGGTTCCAATTCCAATAAGGGCAATCCCAACAGTAGCAGAAGTTGTCCAGCTGCTTCCAGTAGCTAGAGAGATGATTGCACAAATAATTATGCAGGCCGGCAAAAATATATTTGGATGTAAAATTTGAAGACCATAATAAATCATAGCGGGTATAATTCCACTTATAAGCCAGGTCCCAGCAAGTGCACCAACAAAAAGAAGAATTAACAAAGCCCCAGTAACAGACTGTAGGTTTTCAGCTACTTTCTGGATCATCGTTTCGTAACTAATTTTTTTATAGAAACCTATAACTGCTGCTATAGCTCCGCCCATTAAAAGAATAAACTGATTAGCACCCCCAAGCGCGTCATCTCCATAAACAAGAACGTTGTATGAGAGAAGAATAACCAAAATAAGTATTGGAAAAAGTGCGGTAACTAAAGAAAGGTTATTTTTTTTCAAATGTCTTTTTTCTTTGTTTACAAGTTTAATCAATTTAAACGAAAACCTTTATTTAATTATCGTTTTCTATAGATTTGAGTTTAGTTTTTTTTTTAAATTAAAATTATATAATCAAAAACTCTATTCTAAACCATTATCATTATGGTGTGCGAATAAACATTCGTATTTTTGTATATCAAATAGAATATAAAATTATGAGTGTTTTTGATATTACTATTATAGGTTCAGGTCCTGGAGGATATGTTGCAGCAATTCGATGTGCTCAGTTAGGTATGAAAACAGCATTAATTGAAAAATACGGTACTCTAGGTGGAACCTGCCTTAATGTAGGATGTATCCCTTCAAAATCATTGTTAGATTCCTCTCACCATTATGAAGATGCCACTAAACATTTTTCAGAGCATGGAATTGAAGTACAAGGAAAAATTAAAATTAACTTCAATCAAATGATTGATCGAAAAGCCTCAGTAGTAGAGCAGACCACAAAAGGGATTGATTATTTGATGAAAAAAAATAAAATTGAGGTATTCCATGGAGTTGGAAGCTTTGTTGACAATACTCACATTCAAATTCAAGGAAAGAAAAATCAAATCATTGAATCTAAAAAAATTATAATTGCTACAGGCTCTAAACCTGGAAATCTCCCTTTTATTAAGCTTGATAAAGAAAGAATAATTACTTCAACAGAGGCTCTAAAACTTAGTGAGATCCCTAAACACTTGGTTGTGATTGGAGGAGGAGTAATCGGATTGGAACTTGGCCAGGTTTATCGTCGTTTAGGTTCTGAAGTTTCTGTTATTGAATATGCAGAAAGAATTACACCAATAATGGATTCTGGACTTTCTAAAGAATTAATGAAAGTAATGAAAAAACAGGGAGTAAAGTTTTATCTTTCCCACGGTGTTAATAAAGTAATCCGAAAAGGTAATGAAGTTGAAGTAACAGCCTTAGATAAAAAAAATGTAGAAACTAAGTTTAAAGGTGATTATTGTTTAGTTTCAGTAGGACGAAGACCAAATACAGTTGGATTAAATGTTGAGGCGGCTGGAATTAGAGTTAATAAACTTGGACAAGTAGAGGTAGACAATAATTTGAAAACCACAGCTTCGAATATTTATGCTATTGGAGATGTAGTTCGTGGTGCTATGCTTGCTCATAAAGCTGAAGAAGAGGGAGTTATGGTGGCGGAATTTATTGCTGGACAAAAACCACATATCGACTATAATTTAATTCCTAATGTTATCTATACTTGGCCTGAAGTTGCATCTGTTGGAAAAACAGAAGAACAATTGAAGGAAGAAGGTATTTCTTATAAATCTGGTCAATTTCCAATGCGAGCTCTAGGACGTGCCCGCGCAAGTATGGATACTGAGGGTTTTGTTAAAATTCTTGCTGACAAAAATACTGATGAGGTTCTAGGAGTTCATATGATTGGAGCAAGAGCTGCAGATTTGATAGCTGAAGCGGTCACGGCCATGGAATTTCGAGCTTCAGCAGAAGATATTGCTAGAATGAGCCATTCTCATCCAACATATGCAGAGGCAGTTAAAGAAGCTGCTTTAGCAGCGACTGAAAACCGCCCACTTCATATTTAGAATTAAATATTTATTGTGTATTATAATAAATTAAGATGGAAGATTATCCATTTTCGCTCTGATAGCATCTAATCCTGGATAACCAATGCTTCCAATATGAGTATGTTTAATATCTCGATTTGGTTTGAAATTATTTTTTTCTATTGCATTTCCTAATTCACGATAAGCATCACGAAAAGGTTTACCATTTAACACTTCTTGGTTTAGAGTGTCAACGCTAAATAGGTAATCATATTTTTTTTTGTCTGTTATGTTTGTCTTCACTTTTATATTTGGTAGACTAAATAATAAAATTTCTAAACAAGATTTTATTTCATTAATAGCATCAATTATTAGCCCTTTAGCCAATTGTAATTCTCTATGATAGCCGCTTGGAAGATTTGTAGTAATTAAAGCTAATTGATTTGGTAACCCCTGAAGTGTATTGCATTTTCCTCTGACTAATTCAAACAGATCTGGATTTTTTTTATGCGGCATAATACTAGATCCGGTAGTCAGATTATCTGGAAAAGAAATGAAATTGAAATCTTGTCCCATGTAGAGACATATGTCCATACTTAACTTTGCGATTGTACTTCCAATACTAGATATAGCAGAAGCAGTACTCTTTTCGAGTTTTCCTCGACTCATCTGAGCTGCTACTGAATTTATTTTAAGCTCTTTAAAGCCCAAAGATTCAGTTGTATGATGTCTATCAATTGGAAATGCACTTCCATATCCAGCTGCACTACCTAGAGGGTTTTGGTCTGCAATATTATAAGCACTTTGCCAGATGTAAAGATCGTCGACTAGACTTTCTGCGTATGCTGAAAACCATAATCCAAAGGAAGATGGCATAGCAACTTGTAAATGAGTATAGCCAGGTAATATTTTTTTTTTGTGTTTTTCAGCTAAAGAAAGTAGTAATTCAAATAAATCCTTCACTTGATCTTTAATTTCGACTAACTCATGCTTCAGATAAAGATGCATTGCAACTAGGACCTGGTCGTTTCTTGAGCGTGCTGTATGAATTTTTTTCCCTAATTCTCCTAAATTCTCAATTAATAAATACTCAATTTTAGAATGCATGTCCTCAAATTCATCCTCTATAGTAAATTTTCCAACTGAAGCTTTTTTTTGGATCTCAGATAAAGCCTTGGTAAGCTTTTTAGCCTCTTGGGAGCTAATTAATCCAATTTTAGCTAACATCATTGCGTGTGCAATTGATGCTTCACAATCATATTGTGCAAGTACTAAATCATATTTTCGATCATCTCCTACGGTAAATTTATCTACTTTTTTGTGGGCATCAACCCCTTTTTGCCAAAGTTTCATACTAAAGAATTTTATTTAGTAATATAATATACAATTCAATTCCTTCTTTAATTTCATTCAAGAAAATAAATTCATTTGCAGTATGTGATCTTGTTGAATCTCCTGGACCTAATTTTAGTGATGGACAACTTAGTTTTGCTTGATCAGATAAAGTTGGAGAACCATAAGTTGTCCTGCCTAATTCTAATCCCGCTTTTACCAGTGGATGATTTAATGAAATAGATGATGAGTTAAGGTTTAATGATCTTGGTATTAGTGTTAAAGGTGATTCTTTCTGAATTAAATCTACAATTTCTTTATTACTGTAACAGTCATTTACTCGAACATCAATTACCAAGTTCACATTTGCAGGGACTACATTGTGTTGATTTCCGGCACTTACTTGTGTGACAGTTAATTTAACTGGCCCTAAAGTATCTGATATCTTTTCAAAAGAAAATCTCTCTAACCATTTTAGTATTTTGGGAAGTTTTAATATTGGGTTATTTATGTTTGGATGCGCGGCGTGACTTGCTGTTCCTTCAATTTTTCCGTCAAATACAACTAATCCTTTTTCTGCAATTGCCAATTGCATAAGTGTAGGTTCACCAACAATAGCCACATCAATTTTAGGGAGAGTAGGCAAGAGGCTATTTAATCCGTTATCTCCAGAGCTCTCTTCTTCAGCAGTAGCAGCTATAATAAGGTTATATTTTGGATTTGGACTGTCATAGTAATGAGTAAATAAAGCAATAAGTGAAACCAATGCTCCCCCTGCATCATTACTTCCCAAACCGTAGAGTCTCCCATCTTCGATGTGAGGTTGAAACGGATCTTTTGTATAGGCTGAATTAGGTTTTACCGTATCATGATGTGAATTTAAAAGAAGAGTTGGTTTGTCTTCATCAAAAGCTTTATTAAAAGCATAAATATTGTGAGCTTGCTTTTTGAATGGTATATTATGATCACTAAACCACTGTCCAATTCGTTCTGCGGTTTTATCTTCTTCACCTGAAAAAGATTTTAAAGAAATAAGATCATGTAATAGCCTAATCGCCTTTTCACTTAATGTTTTCATGTTAACGTTATTGAGGTATAGGGTATAGCTTTACTAATCATTTCTGCATTACCAATAGCAACTTCATTAACACCACCATTTAATGCATTAAAGGCATTGTGTAATTTTGGTAAAATCCCAGCAGATATTGCTTTAGTCAATAGTAGAGTCTCATAAGATTTTTGATTGATTTTCTCAATTAGGGATGAGGAATCCTTTATATCTTTCATAACTCCAGGTAATCCAAAACAATAACTTAGTTTTATTTCAAATTCTTTCGCTAGAGCTTTTCCAATCTCTGCTGTTATTGTGTCTGCATTCGTATTGAAAAGTTGTCCATCCCCATCATGAGTAATAGCACAACAAACTGGAATGATATTTTGTTCTAAAACTTTACACAACCAATCCTTGTTAACCATAATAACATCACCTACAAAACCATAATCAATTGTTTCTACTGGACGTTTTACTGCCTTAATTGTATTTGCGTCTGCTCCTGACAAACCAAGTGCATTACATCCAAAACCTTGTAAATTAGCAACTATAGTCTTATTTATCTGGCCTGCATAAATGGCGGTGATAATATCTAGGGTTTCTTTATTTGTGATCCTTCTACCATTTTCCATTTGAATTGGGATGCTAAGTTTTTTAGCCCACGTAGTTGCTCTTTTACCACCACCATGAACTAGAATTTTTGGTCCTTTTACATCAGAGAAATCTTTCAGAAATGCGAGAATTTTTTTTTCTTCTTCAATAATATCGCCTCCTATTTTGAAAATATTGAGTTTAGGCATGATCGAGTAAGAGTTTGAGAACAGACTGAGCTGCAAAAGTACGGTTATTAGCTTGATCAATTACCAACGAATTTGAATTGTCAAGTACTTCGTCTGAAGCTACAATATTTCGCCGAATAGGAAGGCAATGCATGAATTTAGCATTTTTGGTTAAGTTCATTTTTTCTTTTGTAACCATCCATTCATCATCCGTTTTCAATATCTTTCCATATGTTTCATAGGAACACCAATTCTTAGCATAAACAAAGTCAGCATTTCGCAGTGCCTCAGATTGGTTATGTAAAACAGAAATATTCTTGGTTATATTTTTATCTAAATCATAACCTTTTGGATTAGCGATAATAAAGTCAGCTTCTTGAACTTGCATCATTTGAGTAAATGAATTAGCGACAGCATGAGGTAGAGCTTTTGGGTGTGGTGCCCAAGTTAATACTATTTTTGGGCGATGTTTTGTTTTGTGTTCTTTTATTGTTAATGCATCAGCTATTGCTTGTAAAGGGTGTCCAGTAGCACTTTCCATATTGATCACAGGAATTTTGGCATATTTGGCAAAGCTTTTTAAAACAATTTCAGCTTCATCTTGCTTTTTATTAGTTAATGAGGCAAAAGCTCTAATCGCTACCATATCACAATACTGTGAAACTACAGCGGCAGCCTCACGTATGTGCTCAGATCTAATTCCCTGCATTCTAGTACCATCCTCAAATTCTAATGCCCATGCTTCATTTGAAAAATTCATAACCATAGTTGAAAAACCTAATTGTTGAGCAGCTTTCTGTGTACTTAAACGAGTTCGTAAACTTGGATTAAAAAATAACAATCCCAGTGTTTTTTGTTTCCCTAATACCTCGTAAGCGTACGGATTTTCCTTCAATGATTTCGCAAGGTTTACGGCCTTATGAAGGTCAGGTAAGTCATTTAAAGTGATGAAATTTTTCATGCGTTTATTGCATTAAGAGCTTCCTCTAATCTTTGGAAGAATAAATCAAAATGTTTTTTTTGTAAAGTTAATGGAGGAAGAATACGTAATAAATTTTTATTACTACTCCCTCCTGTAAAGATATGCTTGTTATAGATCAATTCCTTTCGTAAAGGACCCACTTCAAAATCAAATTCAAGTCCAAGCATTAAACCTCTTCCTTTAATTTTTTTTACACTAGGTATATTTTTAGCATTATCTGTAAAATATCTTCCTAAATTTTTGGCATGTTCTTGAAGTCTCTGCTTTTTTAAAACATTTAGAACGGCTAATGATGCAGTGCAAGCTAGATGATTTCCTCCAAATGTAGTACCTAACATACCATATTTGGCTTTAATAGTGGATTTCACTAAGATTCCACCTACAGGAAATCCATTTCCCATACCTTTAGCCATTGTTATAATATCTGGTTTGATATTATATTTTTGATAAGCAAAAAAGGTTCCTGTCCTTCCAAATCCAGATTGAACTTCATCAGCAATTAAACATGTATTGTTTGCCTTGCACAATTTATCCATAGCATAGACAAATCCTTCTGAAGGTTCATCTAAACCTCCTACTCCTTGAATGGCTTCAAATATTACTGCGCAAACATCCCCTTTTTTTAGCTCTATCTCTAAAACCTTTTCATCATTAAAAGGCAGGAAGGTAACTTTTTGTTGCTCATTTAAAGGAGAATTAATTGAAGCATTATCTGTTGCTGCAACTGCAGCAGAAGTTCTACCATGAAATGCATTTTTAAAAGCGATGATTCGTTTTTTACCAGTAACGAAAGAAGCAAGTTTTAGTGCATTTTCATTAGCTTCAGCACCAGAGCTACACATAAATAATTGGTAGTCGTGACATAAGGATTGTTCACCAATGGCATTAGCTAATTTATTTTGAAGAGGATTTTTTATAGCATTTGAATAAAAACCGATTTCACGCATTTGATTGGTCAAAAATTCTAAATAAAGATCATGACCATGGCCTATCGATATGACAGCATGACCACCATACAAATCTAAGTATTCAATACCCTTATCATCGTAAACATAAACGTCTTTAGCACGGGTTGGGGTAACATCGTAAAGTGGGTAAACATCAAAAAGTTTCATTACTGTTTTGTGATTTCGTTTATTTTATTAAATGAGGCTACCAGTCCTTTTATTAATGAGGAACTTAAACCTTCGTGTTCCATTTCATTTAAACCCGTAATAGTGCAGCCCCTTGGTGTAGTCACTTTATCGATTTCTTGTTCAGGGTGTGTATCTGTTTCGATTAAAAGGCTTGCAGCTCCAAGAGCAGTATGCATAGACATTTTCATTGCTTCTTCAGCATCAAAACCCAGCTGCACTCCCCCCTGGGTTGTTGCACGAATCAAACGCATCCAAAAAGCAATACCACTCGCGCAGATAACAGTTGCAGCTTGCATGTGCTGTTCAGCAATTTTAATTGAAGTACCTAGTCCATTAAAGATTGCCATTGCAATATCTATACTTTTCTCACCTATTTTATTACTACATAAGCATGTCATTGATTTTCCAACAGAAATAGCCGTATTAGGCATTGAACGTATAATTGGAATTTGGTTTCCTAAGATTGCTTCAATACGTTCAATTTTAAAACCTGTAATGGTTGAAATTATAACATGGTTTTCTGTTAATTTATCTTTCACTTTAATCAATATATTTTCCATTTGACTGGGTTGAACAGCAAATATTAAAATATCAGAATTTCTAACTGCTTCTAAATTATTTTCAGTAACACTAACTTTATTGGACTTATTCCAGTCTTTTAATGAATCTGGATTTCGTTTAGTCAAATATAAAGTTGTTATACTGTTATTTATTAAAAGGCCTTTTGCAATACTTAGACCTAAATTTCCAGTTCCTATAATAGCTATTTTCATTATTTTTTAAAATATGGATGTTTTCAATTTCAGGCCTAGATTTTCTTCCCAGCCCATTAGAAGATTTAAATTTTGAATTGCTTGACCAGATGCACCTTTAATTAGATTATCTATTATAGAGGTGATCAAAAGTTGATCATTGTGTTTGTGTAAATGCAAAAAGCATTGGTTTGAATTAATGACCAATTTCAAATGTAATTCCTTCTTGGATACTTGAGTAAATGGTTCCTCTTTATAAAAGCTTTCATACAATTCAAAAGCATCATTTAAATTTCCATCAAAAAAAGTGTAAGACGAAACAAAAATACCTCTTGTAAAGTCACCGCGTTGAGGTAGGAATAGAATATCAGTGTCTTTTCCTTGCAATTGATTTAAAGTCTCTTCAATTTCACCTAAATGTTGATGTGTAAAAGGTTTATACCACGAAAGATTATTATTTCTCCAGCTAAAATGGCTGGTGGGAGAACTAACAACACCTGCACCAGTATTGCCAGTGGTTGCATTTATGTGTATAGTGTTATTTAATTTATTTTCTTTAGCCAACGGAAGTAAAGCCAACTGTATGGCAGTGGCGAAACACCCTGGATTTGCTATTGATTTAGATTTTTTAATGGCATCTTTGTTTATCTCTGGGAGACCATATATAAATTCTCTTCCCTGAAATAGAGAATCATTTTTCAAGCGAAAATCATTACTTAAATCAATAATTATAGTACTATCCAAAAAGCTGTGACTTTCTAAAAATGTGGATGAATTACCATGACCTAAACACAAAAAAAGAATATCAATATCAGTTTTCACTCTATCAGTAAATTTTAATTCAACTTGGCCTAAAAGATCTTGGTGGGTTTCACTTACATTAGTACCTGGGCGAGTTGTACTATAAACAAAATCGAGAACAAGTAAAGGATGATTAATAACTATTCGTAATAATTCTCCTCCCGTATAACCTGAAGCACCTATAATTCCTACTGTCTTCATTTTTTTTATTGATTTATAGTTTTAAAAATTTTATGAGAGTTTGATGAGATTTTGATGAAGCCTTTTGCATCTTCAGCTGTCCAGGCTTTATTATTTTCACCATAACTAGCAAAAGATGCATTCATTAGGTCGTTAGGAGACTCAACGCCTTCTAATTCAAAACGATTTGGGTAAAGAGTTATAAATACATCACCATTAACTGTTTTTTGACTACTTTCTAAAAAGGCTTCAATATCGCGCATTACAGCATCTAAGTAATTTCCTTCGTGTAGTTGCATACCATAAAAGTTAGCCATTTGTTCTTTTTGAAATTGTTGCCACTTAGTCTGGGTATGTTTTTCTAAAAGGTGATGAGCTTTAATTATAATCATAGGAGCTGCTGCTTCAAAGCCAACCCTACCTTTAATTCCGATTATTGTATCTCCAACATGGGTATCTCTTCCAATTGCATAATCTTTTGCAATCTCCTGTAATTTTTGAATCAAATTCACTGGACTTGTATTTTTCCCGTTTAATGCCACTATTTCTCCTGCTTTAAAGCTCAGAATTATTTTTTTTGGTGAAGTTTTTGTCAAAGGACTTGGATAGGCAGTGTCAGGGAGTGATTGATTTGAAGTTAGTGTTTCATTTCCTCCAACACTTGTTCCCCAGAGCCCTTGATTAATTGAATATTGAGCTTTTTCCCATGACAGATTAATACCTTGATTTTTTAGATAATCAATTTCAGCTTCCCTTGTTAATTTATTATCTCTAATAGGAGTTATAATTTGGATTTCAGGAGCTAAAACTTGAAATATTAAATCAAAACGAACTTGATCATTTCCAGCTCCAGTACTGCCATGAGAGACAAAATCAGCATTTATATTTTTAGCATATTCTATAATTTCAATGGATTGAATAATTCGTTCTGCACTAACTGATAAAGGATAGGTATTGTTTTTCAGTACATTTCCATAAATCAAATATTTTACAATTTTTTCATAAAATGATTTTAATGCATTAATTGATTTATAGGTGCTTGCACCCATGGCATAAGCTTTTTTCTTCTGCTTTTCGATTTGTTTTTTAGAAAAACCACCAGTATTGACACTTACAGCATGAACTTCATAATCCTCATTTGAAAGTTTTTTTAAACAATATGAGGTATCTAGCCCTCCACTATATGCAAGAACAAGTTTTTTCATTTCTTATTTTTTTTAAATAAACCACTTAAAAAAGTAGTTGTTTTTGATGTAGTTACTTTATTTTCATTAGGGTCGTAAAGCATTCCAGTGCATAAGCAGAGTTTACGTTCAGTTCTGGTTAAAATATCAAAGTTTTTACAAGTTTGGCACCCCTTCCAAAATTCTGGATCATCAGTTAATTCCGAAAAGTGAACAGGTTTGTAGCCTAATTCGTAGTTGATTTTCATTACAGCTTGTCCTGTAGTAATACCAAATATTTTAGCTCTTGGATACCGTTTAAGAGAAATATCGAAGACTTCCTTTTTAATTTTTTTTGCTAAACCCTTACCTCGGTATTCAGGTGACACAATTAGACCAGAGTGAGCTAAATACTTACCATACCCCCATACTTCGATATAACAAAAGCCAGCAAATTTGTCTTCATCTAAAGCAATGACCGCATTGCCATTTTCGATTTTAGTTGCTATGTATTTTGGAGTTCTTCTGGCAATACCAGTACCCCTAACCTTAGCAGACTCATCTATACAGAGGCTGATTTGTTTGGAATATATTATGTGTTCCGCTTTTGCGCGTAAAATTTTCATGTCTTATTTAAAAACGTTGTGATTAATCTTTTTTGATGGAAAAGGGAGAAGGGCACACCGTACTCCATAGAAATATTACACCCACAAGGGGCGGCGAATGATTTTACGCAACATAATTTTAGTTGCGATAGGAATTAAATAAGAAGTAAATAAACTAGACATTATAGTGCAAAAGTCTATTAAAAATTTTATTTAACAAAAAAAAATAAGTCTTTTCTTAAAATAAGATGGAGTAAAGAGCTAATGTTTAACTTTGTAACACTCAATTCAAGAGGATGTCTAAACTAGATCTAAGGCTGAAAGAATTAAATTGTAAGCATGTGCTTCTAGCACATAGTGGTGGGGTTGATAGTTGTGTTTTAGCTCACATTTTTTTAAACAAACAGATTAATTTTTCTGTTGCGCATTGTAATTTTAAATTAAGAGCTAAAGCTAGCGATCAAGATTTAGAATTTGTTAAAAAATGGTGTCACCAGCATCAAATACCTTTTTATTTCAAAAATTTCAATCTTAAGGAATACATGGCTGTAAATAAAAAAAGTACACAGGAAGCTGCTCGAGATCTTAGATATGAATGGTTCCAAAATTTAAAAGTTGAATTACAGTATGATGTATTAGCTACAGCTCATCACTTAAACGATCAGTTAGAAACTTTTTTAATTAACTCCGTTCGAGGAACAGGTATTTCAGGATTATTAGGTATCCCTCAAACTGAAAAAATTATACGTCCTTTAGATGCTGTTCCTAAGAAAGAAATTCTTAATTATGCTGAAAAACACAAAATTGTTTGGCGTGAAGACAGCTCCAATGCAAAAAATGTTTATTTAAGAAATAAGATAAGGCAACAAGTCATTTTACCACTGTTGCGAATAAAACCTCAAGCTCCTGAAAATTTTGAAAATACACTAAAAAATCTTTCGCAGGCTAAAGAATTTATTCATCTGCAATTAAACAGGTTAAAAAAACAAATTTTTAAGGATAATGGTAAAATTATCCATATTGATATTGAGAACCTGAATAAGCAGAAACCCTTAAATTTTTGTCTACATCATTGGTTTTCTCCTTTTGGGTTTAAAGTGAAAGAAGTTGAAAAATTACTTCATACAAATAGTGGAAAAGTGATACTAAGTTCAACTCATCGACTCATTAGAGACAGGACAGAGCTCTTACTAACACCATTAATAGAAGAAAATAGATTTTTAATTACAATTGACATAGAAAAAAGGAACCAAAAACTTCCTTTTGGCCTTGATATGAAAACAAAAAATTTAGTATTCAAAGAAACTTGGATGTCTAGCGAAGCTTTTTTAGATAAAGATTTATTAAAAAATCCTTTACAAATAAGAACTTATAAGAAAGGAGACTATTTTTATCCTTGTGGAATGCGAGGTAAAAAATTAATAAGTAAATTTTTTAAAGATGAAAAATATTCTCTTTTAGAAAAAGAAAAACAGTTGTTATTATTTTCTCAAAATAAGATTGTATGGGTTATTGGAAAGCGTTGTGATCGAAGATTCATAGCCAATCCAAAAACAAAAAACAAAATATTAATGCGACTTGCGGAATGAAGAAATGGTTAACTTTATTCTTGTGGAGTATAACTCTCAGTGCCCAGATTGATGAACCTGTCAAATGGGAAAGTTCTATAGAAACTATAAATGAAAATATTTTTGTTTTAACTTTTAAAGCTCAAATTGCTCCTAAATGGCATTTATATTCTCAGTTCTCTGACCCGAATGGTGCTATTCCCACAGAATTTATTTTTAAGAAAAATATAGGATTTAAAAATATAGGTTCAACTCAAGAGAGTGAACCACTTGTTAACTATGACAAATTCTTTGAAATGGATTTAACCTATTTTAATGATGAAGCAGTATTTCAACAAAAAATTGAACTTCTAAATCCAAATTTAAATATTATTGAAGTTGAGTTAAACTATCAAGCATGTGATGATGCTTTATGTATCTTTAGATCAGAAAATTTTAATATTACTTTAGATGGATCTAACCCAGCAAATATTAATAAAATTGATTCAAAAAGTAAAAAGCTCGCAGACGCTCTTCGTTTGCAATTAAATAGATCAGAATTTTTTGATAGTGAAATAAAAAATGAGGGGACCAACTCTTATTTTGGTATTTTCTTACTTGGCATTATTGGTGGTCTTTTAGCCCTATTGACTCCTTGTGTTTTTCCAATGATTCCTCTTACGGTATCTTTTTTCTTAAAACAATCAATTTCTTATTATGGAGGAGTTTTTAATGCTCTAATCTATGCTTTTTTTATAGTTATAATTTATGTTTTTTTGAGTTTACCATTTCACTTTATAGATGCATTAGATCCTGAAATACTTAATACACTGGCAACAAATGTCTTTTTAAATATGATCTTTTTTGTTGTATTTGTATTTTTTGCCTTTTCTTTTTTTGGATTTTATGACCTCACTTTACCATCTCGATGGGGAGATAAAGCAGATGAGAGTTCGTTAAGCAAAGGTGTAATAGGCATATTTTTTATGGCACTTACACTAGCCATAGTTTCCTTTTCTTGCACTGGCCCCATTTTAGGCTCATTACTTGCGGGGTCTCTTACTGCAGAAGGGGGTGCTACAGAGTTATCTATTGGAATGTTTGGCTTTGGAATTGCTTTGGGTTTACCTTTTGGTCTATTTGCTTTATTCCCCAATACTTTAAAAGCTTTACCTAAATCAGGAAACTGGATGACAACACTTAAAGTAATTTTAGGGTTTCTAGAGCTAGCATTAGCCTTGAAGTTTTTATCAAACGCAGATTTGGTAGCCAACTTTGGCTTTTTAAAACGTGAAATTTTTATTGGAATATGGACACTGTTATCTTTTGTTTTAACCCTTTATCTTTTTGGAATATTTCGCTTTCCAAATGAGATAAAAGAGACATTGCCACCTATCCGTTATATTATTGCAGGAGTTTCACTTGTTCTGACTTCTTACTTATTTTTAGGCTTAGTATCTACAAAGAATACACTTAAGCTCTTAAGTGGTTTTCCTCCTCCTGAATTTTACAGTTTACGTGCTCTAGATTCTGATTGTCCTCTTGGATTAGAATGTTATAAAGATTTTGAAAAAGGTAAAGAAGTAGCTCTTAATAAAGGAAAACCTATACTTTTAGACTTCACCGGATGGGCCTGTGTCAATTGTCGAAAAATGGAGGAAAAAGTTTGGTCTGAAACAGATGTTTATTCACTTTTAAATGAAGAGTATATTATTATATCACTTTACGTAGATGATCGAAAATCACTGGAAAAAGAAGATCAATTTGATTTCCAATATCCAAATGGGCGCATTAAAAAGATTAACACTGTTGGAAAGAAATGGTCCACTTTTCAAGCAATTAACTTTAACACTGCGTCACAACCTTTCTATGTTCAAATTACTCCAGAGGGAACTTTATTAAATAATCCAATTCAATACACAGACACTGAAACATTTCGTAATTGGTTGCAAACTGGACTAGACAACAAACCTGTTAAAACTCCTAAAGCAAAATATTTTAAATTTTAGGGTCACAAAACCGGTAACGACTTTTTTTACAATCAGATTATTTTTTAAAGTAAACCTCATCGAATGGGACTCGAAACCGATCACCATAAAGACCTTCTTTTGTTCTAATTCCACAGCCAATAACCATACTAATTTCGGCTTTTTTGGGTAGCTGAAGTAAGGATTTTAGCCGAATAGAGTCGAAGCCTTCCATTGGGCAAGTATCATAACCTAAGGCTGCCATGCTGACCATGAAATTTTGTGCGGCAAGAGCTGTACTTTTATGACCCACAACTCTTAAGTCTTCAGTTTTTACCTCACGATAGGTGACTTTTTTTAAACCCTCCCAACTAGTTTTTAAACTGTGTATAAATCCAATAAAAGGATAGGTACCTTTATATAATTTTGGAATAATTTTTTGGTAATAGTCTAGAGCTCCTTTGATCTTTTTTTCATCCTCATCTTTATTAGTTTTTCTTATAAAATCAACATTAGATTTTATACGTTTTGTCCATAGATCTAATCTTACAACAGGTATAACTAATTCCTGAGCTGTTTTTGCTGCAGGCTGATTGTAACAAACTTTTGAGATTTTTTTCAACATATTTTTAGAGCTTACATGATAAAACTCCCATAATTGAAGATTACTACTACTTGGTGCTAAACTAGCTTGTTTAATGCATCTTTTAACCATCTCACTATCAATTGGCTTTTTAGGATCATAAACTCTTACCGAACGCCTGAATTGTATTGCTTCGCTTACTGTTTTTTCTCTCATAATTAAATTTTTTTTAATATTTTTTTCAGAAGTGAAATAGATTTTGGATATGGCGCATAACGTTGTGGCAGGTCAAACCAAAATGAGCGTTTGACAACTGGCTTTAAGTGGCTAAAAAGGTCAAAACTATATTTTCCATGATAGGCTCCTATACCACTGTTTCCAATTCCACCAAAGGGAAGTTCTGGATTAGCAAAGTGAATCAAAGAATCGTTAATAACAGCTCCACCAAAAGAATAGCTTTTTACTAAAGTATCAATGAATTTTTTATTTTCACTAAAGACATAAAAAGCTAAGGGATTTTTTAATTGGGTTAATATTTTATCAATATCTTCTATTTTATCATAGCTAAGTATTGGTAAAATAGGGCCAAAAATTTCATCTCTAATTAAAGAGCTATCCAAAGGAGGACTATCAACTATTGTTGGACCGAAGTATAATTCTTTTTCGTCTTTAGATCCACCATATGCTATTTTTTGGTTTTTTAAATCTGATTCTAGTTTTTTGAAGTGTTTTTTATGAATAATACGGCCATAATCATTTGACTTCCTAGCATCTGCCCCAAAAGCTTTTTTAATTTCTTTTTCTAAAGCCACAATCAAGGCATTCTTTTGTTCTGACTTAACTAAAATATAATCTGGGGCTATACAAGTTTGACCGCAATTTATAAACTTTCCCCAAACAATTCTTTTCGCAGTTTTATTTAAAGGCGTAGTTCCATCTACAATACAAGGACTCTTACCTCCAAGTTCTAAAGTAATGGGAGTTAAATATTTTGCTGCTGCTTTAGCTACAATTTTACCCACATTAGCACTTCCAGTAAAAAATATATAGTCCCAATGAAATTTGAGTAACGCTTGAGCTACTTTAGCATCACCTTCAATCACACAGACCCATTCTTTAGGAAAAACTAATTCAAGGATTTCAATTAGAAGCTTTGATGTGTTTGGGGCTGATTCTGAGGGTTTGAGTATAACAGTATTACCAGAAGCAATTGCTCCAATAAGTGGAACCATTGCAAGTTGAAATGGGTAGTTCCAAGGAGAAATCATTAATACCGATCCATAAGGTTCATAAAGAAGATAGTCTTGAGAGGGAAAGTTGATCAAGCTACCTGAAGCTTTTTTGGGCGTGGACCACTCATCAATATTTTTTACAAAGCAATCAATTTCTTTCAGAACCATGAGTATTTCACTAGTGAAAGATTCAAAAACAGATTTTTTTAAATCTTTATATATGGCATCACAAATGTCTTTTTCCTTATCATTGATTACTGTTTTTAACTTTTTAAGATGATTAGTACGAACCTTAATTGGTTGTGTTTTGTGAGTTTTAAAAAATTCTTTTTGTCCCTCTTTAAGTTTAGTAATCATTGAGGAATTCATAGCTTTGTTTTTTTTTCAGCATAAAGATAACGGAAAAAAAATGGCATATTTTTATAGACTTTGAGTGTATTAAAAAAAATATTAAAAAATATTGATTATCAATTAGTTAATATCCAAAATAACATTTTGAGTATAACATACAAATTTGAATAAAAGCTAAGGAGCTGTATACATCACCTAAATTTACATATAAGATTTAACCTATGAAGCTCAATAAGT
>CACLGW010000019.1 GCA_902606525.1 uncultured Bacteroidota bacterium
GGTTTAATTGTGTGAATATTGATTACTTCTGCTTCTATATTCTCATTTATTAATTCCTTTGCGGCTTCAAGGGCATCCCAAACCAAGTGTCCTGTAGCAACAATAGTCACATCTTTTCCTTTTTGAAGTAAAATTCCTTTACCAATTTTAAAGCCGAGATTATCTGTTGTAAAATTTGGTACTGATGGACGACCGAAGCGCAAATAAACTGGCCCATTTAGATCAGCAATAGCTATTGTAGCGGCTTTAGTTTGATTAAAATCGCAAGGGTTGATCACAGTCATTCCTGGTAACATTTTCATTAGACCAATATCTTCGAGGATTTGGTGAGTAGCACCGTCTTCACCTAGAGTAACTCCAGCGTGTGAAGCACAAATTTTTACATTTTTACCAGAATATGCTATTGACTGTCGAATTTGATCATAAACTCGACCGGTAGAAAAGTTTGCAAAGGTTCCTGTAAAAGGAATTTTACCACCAATAGTAAGCCCTGCTGCAATTCCCATCATATTAGCCTCTGCAATTCCAACCTGGAAAAAACGGTCCGGATTTTCATCAAGAAAGGTTTGCATTTTCAAAGAACCAATAAGATCTGCACAAAGTGCGACCACATTTGGATTAATTCTTCCGAGTTCAGTTAATCCTAATCCAAAACCTGATCTTGTATCCTTATTTCCTTGATTTTTATATTCTGTCATTTTTTTATCTTCAATATTAATAATCACCCAGAGTTTCTTTGTTTTGAGCAAGTGCATTTTCTAGTTGCTCACTGTTTGGAGCTTTTCCATGCCATGCATGGGTATGCATCATAAAGTCTACACCATTCCCCATTTCAGTTTTCATAATTATTACTACAGGGAAACCTTTACCTAATCTTGACTTTGCGAGCTTCAATGCTTTAAGTATATGCTCTATTGAATTTCCTTGATTGAGTTCAACTACTTTCCATCCAAATGCTTCAAACTTATTTTTTACACTTCCCATCGGAAGAACATCATCTGTATTTCCGTCAATTTGTTTACCATTAAGATCAACAGTTGCAATCAAATTATCAACTCTTTTTCCTGAAGCAAACATAATAGCTTCCCAGTTTTGCCCTTCCTGTAATTCTCCATCACCTAAAAGGGTATAAACTATTTTAGGATCATTGTTTATTTTTTTTGCCAAAGCAGCTCCAATCGATACTGATAAACCTTGCCCTAATGAACCCGAAGCAATCCTAATTCCTGGTAATCCTTCATGTGTTGTTGGATGACCTTGTAGTCTAGAATTAATTAATCGAAAGCTATTAAGCTCTTCAATAGGGAAAAACCCTCTCCTAGAAAGAACACTGTAAAAAACAGGGGAAATATGTCCATTGGATAAAAAAAATAAATCTTCATTCTGTCCATTCATAGAAAAGGGAAGATTAATTTCCATTTGTTCAAAGTACAATGCAACAAAAAATTCGGTACATCCCAAAGAACCCCCAGGATGACCTGAATTTACTTTATGAATCATACGTAATATGTCACGTCTTACTTGAGTAGTTGTTTTTTCAAGGGATAGAATGTTTTGCATATAATTTTTTTATGCACTAAAAGTAACTTAACTTGGTACATTATCAAAGGTTCTTAATTCAAATTTTACAGGTTTTTATAAAGAGTAATTAACAATATATTCATCTAAAATTCACTTTACAGAATACTATATTTATAATCAATGGAATTTAACCTTTTAGCTACTGATAGCCATTCAAATGCTCGTGCTGCAACATTATCTACTGATCATGGTTTAATTGAGACACCAATTTTTATGCCTGTCGGAACAGCTGCGACTGTTAAAGGGATTCAGCAAAGAGAATTAAAAAATGACATTAACACTGACATAATACTAGGCAATACATATCATTTGTATTTGCGCCCCGGGACATCAATAATTGAAAAGGCAGGTGGACTGCATCGTTTTATGAGCTGGGAAAGGCCAATACTAACTGATTCTGGCGGTTATCAAGTATATTCACTTTCAGCTAACAGAAAAATTAAAGAAGAAGGCGTTAAATTTAAATCTCACATAGATGGATCATTCCATTTTTTTACTCCAGAAAGAGCAATACAAATTCAACGTTCTATTGGTGGTGACATAGTTATGGCTTTTGACGAATGTACGCCTTACCCTTGCGATTATAATTATGCGAAAAGTTCAATGGAAAGAACTCACAGATGGCTTGATCGATGCATAAAAACTGATAAAAAGTTACCTCAACTTTACGATTATAAACAAACACTCTTTCCGATTGTTCAAGGTAGCGTATATAATGACTTAAGAAAAGCTTCAGCCCACTTTATAGCAGATAAAAATGCTTTAGGAAATGCTATTGGAGGATTATCAGTTGGAGAACCCTGTGAAGAAATGTATTCAATGACTGATGAAGTATGTTTAATTTTACCAAAAAACAAACCTCGTTATTTAATGGGAGTAGGAACACCTATTAATCTTCTTGAAAATATAGCCTTAGGAGTAGATATGTTTGATTGTGTATTACCAACTCGTAATGCAAGGAATGGAATGCTATTTACAGCTTCAGGGACAATAAATATTAAAAATAAAAAATGGGAAAATGATTTTTCCTCAATTGACCCAGAAGGATATTGTTTTGCTGATTTGGATTACTCAAAGGCTTATCTTCGACATCTGTTTTCAGTAAATGAAATGTTAGGAAAACAAATAGCTAGTCTTCATAATTTGAGTTTTTACATTTGGTTGGTTCGTGAATCAAGAAAACATATATTAGATGGTAGCTTTAGGAATTGGAAAGAAAAAATGGTCCGTCAAATGAAAGGACGTCTATGAATATAATGAAACTGATTGATTTATATATTTTAAAACGTTATATCGGAACTTTTACAGTAATGATTTTGCTATTTATTCCAATTGGAATAATGGTTGACTTAGCAGAAAAAATTGATAAACTAAAGGAAAAAGAAGTTCCTTTATCAAGTATATTCGAATATTATGTTGATTTTACATGGTATTTTGCTAATGCACTTTTTCCTATTTTTCTTTTTTTATCAGTTATATGGTTCACCTCAAAATTAGCAAGCAATACTGAAGTTATAGCCATTTTAAGCTCTGGTGTTTCTTTTTTTCGATATCTAAGACCTTTTTTATTGGGTGCAACATTTATTGCAGTATTTGCATTTTTTGCAGGTATGTTTATTGTTCCAAACTCTAATAAAGGTTTTAATGATTTTCGGTATAAATATCTTGTAAAAAAAGAAGCCAGAAAAACTGATATGGTGTTTCAGCAGATTAACAATAATGAATACATTTACGTTAATAATTACGACCCAATAAGAAAACAAGCTTCAAATTTTACTTTAGAACATTTTGAAGGAAATAATTTAAAGTTTAAAATAAAAGCAAGAAGGATACGCTGGATAGAAAAAGATAGTGTTTTTAGATTATCCTCTTATAAAAAAAGAACATTCCTAGAAGATGAGGAGGTTTATGAAACTAAAATTAGAAAAGATACTATTTTTGACTTTGCGATCACTGATTTAGCACCAGTGAATTATATTGCTGAAACTCTAAATTTTTCAGAGCTTAATAATTTTATCAAAGAGGAAAGAGAACGTGGATCAACCCTAATAAATAATCATTTATTGGTTAGGCATAAAAGATGGAGTATTCCTATATCAGCTTTTATACTAACTCTTATTGCAGTAGCAGTTTCATCTTTTAAACGAAGAGGTGGCATGGGAGTTAATTTAGCATTTGGAATAACTTTAGGCTTTTTATTCATTTTCTTCGATAAAATTTTTGGAGTAATGGTAAACAAGTCAACTTTTCCTCCATTTTTAGCTGCCTGGCTTCCATTGTTAATTTTTAGCCTTTTGGCTTTTTTTTTACTTCGCTATGCGAAGAAATAGAAAGGAAAACTTACTGCTTTTTCACTTCATTGTATTTCTATTTGGATTTACGGCTGTGTTAGGTGATTTAATTTCAATTTCTGCATTACCATTAGTTATATATAGAATGGGTTTAGCTTCATTTGGTCTAGCGATTTTTTTTATTTTTTTTTATCCTAATTATTTTCAATTACTAAAGGAGCTCTGGGGAAAAGTGGCTTTAGGAGGAATTATTATTGTACTTCATTGGTTTACTTTTTTCCATGCAATCAAGATTGCAGGTGTTTCACTTACTCTAAGCATGATGGCAACTGGCGCTTTGATCACTGCTATTTTAGATCCAATATTTAATTATAGGAAATTTCTGCTATATGAATTAATCTTTGGAAGTTTAACGGCATTAGGAATAGGTTTAATTTATCAAGCAGAATTTGAACAAATTAAAGGCATTTCAATAGCACTTTTATCTGCTTTCCTTTCTTCTTTATTTACAATTCTTAATGGAAAAATGGTAAAACAAGCAAGACCAATAACGCTCTCTTTTTATCAATTATTAGTAGGTACTTTTATTGGTGTAATCTTAGCTTTCATAACTAATCAACTTAATGTTGAATATTTCCAGTTAAAGAATTGGGATTTATTCTGGATTATGATTTTAGCTTTCTTGTGTACTTCATATGCCTTTAACGTTTCTATAAAAGTGATGAAGCATCTTTCATCTTTCACCATAATGATGGTAATTAACCTAGAACCGATATATGGTATATTACTATCATTGTTAATATGGGGAGAAAAAATATATTTAAGTCTCAATTTTTATGTTGGGTTTTTTATTGTGATTTCTTCAATTTTCATGAATGGGATTTATAAGCATAAGAAATAACAAAAAAAATAAATCTAATTGTAAAGAATTTTTACATTTGTTTTAGACATTTTTATATGGAATATTTAGAATTTGAATTACCAATAAAAGAATTGCATGATCAACTTAAAAAATGTAATTCAATTGGAACAGAAAATGAGATTGACGTTTCAGAGACTTGTGCTCAAATTGAGAAAAAACTAAATAAACTCAAAAAAGAAATTTATGGGAATTTGACCGCTTGGCAAAGAGTTCAAATATCACGCCATCCTTCTAGACCCTATACTTTGGATTATATTGATGCACTAACTGAGGGGCTTTTCTTGGAATTACATGGTGATCGCAATGTTTCTGATGATAAGGCAATGATTGGTGGTTTGGGAAAAATCATGAATCAATCATTTATGTTCATTGGGACTCAAAAAGGATATAACACTAAGACTCGTCAATATCGTAATTTTGGTATGGCTAATCCAGAGGGATATCGAAAAGCTTTACGTTTAATGAAGTCTGCTGATAAATTTCAAATTCCAATAGTTACACTTATTGATACTCCAGGTGCTTTTCCTGGCCTAGAAGCAGAGGAGAGGGGCCAAGGAGAAGCGATTGCAAGGAATATATTTGAGATGATGTCTTTAACAGTTCCCATTATTGTATTAATTATTGGAGAAGGAGCTTCAGGGGGAGCTTTAGGAATAGGAGTAGGTGATCAGATTTTAATGTTGGAAAACACATGGTACTCAGTTATTTCACCGGAATCATGTTCTTCAATACTTTGGAGAAGCTGGGAACATAAAGAAATAGCAGCGGAAGCTTTAAAGTTAACACCTACAGACATGCTTAAGAATAAATTGATCGATAAAATTATAAATGAACCACTTGGTGGAGCCCATTTTGATAGGGAAATGACTTTCGAAAATGTCAAAAAAGAAATTCTTTATGCCTTTAAAAAAATTGAAAAATTAGAATCGAAACAACGAATTGATCTCCGACGTAAAAAATTCATTCGAATGGGTAATTTTTCAGAATAGTTTTTTAGTTTTTAACAAGAGTAGTTAACTTATAAACATATAATTCTTAAAAGATAATTGATAATCTATTTTTATATGCTTCTCTAAAGTATGTATTTTTGAACTATGGAAAAAGAAAAACCTTTAGGGCTTCAAAAAGTAAAATCTACTTCAGTAATCAACTTGAAACAGGGAAAATTACCCCCCCAAGCATTAGATCTTGAAGAAGCCGTCTTAGGCGCAATGCTAATTGATAGGAAAGGAGTTGATGAAGTAATAGATATTCTTCAGCCTGAATCCTTTTATAAAACAGCTCACCAATATATTTTTAATGCGATATATAAACTTTTCCACGATTCACAGCCAATTGATTTATTAACAGTATCTGCATCTTTGAGAAAAGATGGAAAATTAGACACGGTTGGCGGTGAGTTTTATTTAGTTCAGCTCTCTCAAAGAGTGGCTTCTTCTGCTCATATTGAGTTTCACGCACGTATCATCTTACAGAAATTTATTCAACGCAGTTTAATTCGTATTTCTAATGAGATTATTGAAACAGCCTATGAAGATTCTACTGATGTATTTGATTTATTAGATGAGGCAGAATCAAAATTATATGATGTAACACAAGGAAATATAAAAAACTCCTCAGAATCTGCACGTAATTTAGTAATAGAGGCTAAAACTCGGATTGAGGAAATATCTAAACGTGAGGGTTTAAGTGGTATTAGCACTGGTTTTCAAAAGTTAGATAAACTTACCTCTGGCTGGCAGCCTAGCGATTTAATTATCATTGCAGCACGTCCTGGTATGGGTAAAACTGCACTTACTCTTTCTATGGCAAGAAATATAGCTGTAACCAAAGAAATACCTGTTGCATTTTTTTCATTAGAAATGTCTTCTGTTCAACTTATTACGAGACTAATATCAGCTGAAACTGGCTTATCCTCTGAAAAATTGAGGACTGGTAAACTTGCTGATCATGAATGGCAACAATTAAACGTAAAAGTAACTGATTTGGAAAAAGCTCCATTATATATTGATGATACACCTTCATTATCTATTTTTGATTTGAGAGCAAAGGCACGTCGATTAGCGTCTCAAAATGCTATTAAGTTGATCATAGTTGATTACCTCCAATTAATGACAGCTGGGTCTAACAATAAACTAGGAAATAGAGAACAAGAGATTTCAACTATTTCAAGAAATTTAAAAGCCTTATCAAAAGAGTTAGATATACCAGTTATTGCTCTCTCTCAGCTTTCCCGTGCTGTTGAAACTAGAGGAGGGACAAAACGTCCTATGCTGTCTGACCTTAGAGAATCCGGTGCAATTGAACAAGATGCAGATATAGTTTCATTTATCTATCGACCTGAATATTACAATATAGATGAGTGGGATGATCAAGAACACACTCCATCACAAGGGCAAGCAGAGTTGATTATAGCAAAACATAGAAATGGTGGCTTAGATAATATTCGTTTAAAATTTATAAGCCATCTTGGAAAATTTGAAGATATGGACAGCTTTGATTCTCCCTTTGAATATCAATCTAAAATGAATCCTAATTCTGCTGATAATATTAAATTTAACCCCTCAAATCAAAATGATTTTTTAGGTTCTTTAGATGATATAGAGCCAGATAATGGTTCTCCATTTTAAAAATCGTATTTCATAAGAAAATCTGTTTGCGTATCATTTCCTAACAAAAATTCGTGCTTATCGAATTTACTCAGATTTAATTTTTTGTAAAATTTAATAGCTGATTTATTTTTCTCCCAAACTCCAAGCCACAATTTTTTGTAGCCTCTTGATCTTCCTATATCAACTGCCTTTTCAAATAATTGCTTTCCAAAACCTTTACGTTGATGAGTCTTTAAAATATAAATTCTTTCAATTTCATATGCTTTATTTTTTAATACATTTTCATTTTGAGAGTTTTTGAAGTTTAATTTTAAATAACCAATTATAACTTCCTGATTGTATGCAAAGTAAAATTCAGAAAATGGATTACTTAGCTCTTTCTTTATTTGCATTTTAGCTAAATTTTTTTTTAAATAATACTCCATGTTTTCTTTTGTATTTTGGCTAGCAAAAGTTTCTTTAAATGTTGTGACTGATATTTTATGTAAATCGTATAAGTTCTCTGAATCAACGGGGACAATTTTTAAAAACGACATTAAATAAAAATACCCTTTTCCTTTAAATCTTTTGCTAATTGTTTCGAGTTGTGAAACCGTATAGTTTTTATTTTTAATGTATTAGCTGCATAAATATTTCTTTGATTATCATCAATAAATAGTGATTCTGTTGCTTTTAAATTATATCTTTTTAAAGTAGTCTTATATATTTCAGCAAAGGGCTTTCGAGTTTTTTCAGTACCAGAAACTACAATACCCTCAAATAAATGTAAAAAATCAAAACGATTTAAGGCAATAGGAAAAGTCTCAGCACTCCAATTTGTCAAGGCGATAACTCGATAATCAGGATGATTTATTAATCTTTTTAAAATATCAACAGATCCACTTATTGCTCCGCCTAACATTTCTTCCCAACGACCGTAGTACATTCTAATCAAGACTTCATACTCTGGGAATAAAGCAATACGATCATCAGTTGCTTTTTTCAGAGAGTAACCAGCATCCTGATTTTCGTTCCATTCAAATGTGCAGATTTTGTCAAAGAACAATTTCATTTTTTTTCGATTACCTTCAAATTCTTTCAAGTAAAGATATTCTGGGTTCCAATCGATAAGAACTCCCCCTAGGTCAAAAATTATATTTTTTACTTTCATTTAAATTAAGTAATATTTTTCTGTCCCGTACTCATTAAATAGGCCTTCAAAAATGAATCAATTTGACCATTCATAACACTATCAATATCATTTACTTCATGCTGAGAACGAACGTCTTTAATTAACCTATATGGATGCATTATATAATTTCTAATTTGAGACCCCCATTCAATTTTCTTTTTGGATGCTTCTATTTCATTTCTGGCTTTTAATTTCTTATGCAATTCAATTTCATATAATTGAGAACGCAAGAGTTGCATGGCTTTGTTCTTATTTTCTAATTGCGAGCGTGTTTCTGAATTTTCAATAATAATACCGGTGTGTATATGGCGTAACCTAACTGCAGTTTCTACTTTATTAACATTTTGCCCGCCTGCACCGCTAGAACGCATCGTTTCCCAAGTATAATCCGCAGAGTTTATTTCTATTTTAATACTTTCATCAACAAGAGGATAAACATAAACAGATGCAAAAGAAGTGTGTCTTTTTGAATTGCTATCAAAAGGTGAAATACGAACTAAACGGTGAACACCATTTTCTCCCTTCAACCAACCAAAAGCAAAATCTCCTTCTAACTCTAATGTAACTGTTTTAATTCCAGCAACATCACCTGGATGATTATTTATTTCACGAATTTTAAATCCTTTTTTTTCACTCCACATTAAATACATTCTCATAAGCATTTCAGCCCAATCACAACTTTCTGTTCCTCCAGCTCCAGCTGTAATTTGTAATACAGCACTTAGATTGTCTCCTTCTTCAGAAAGCATATTTCTAAATTCTAAATCTTCTAAAAGATTTAAAATATTTTCATAAGCAACTACAATTTCATTTGTTGAAATTTCGTCAGTTTTTTCAAATTCCATTAATACTTCAAAATCTTCTAATTTCTTTTCGATAAGTCTGTAATCTATTACCCATTTTTTTAAATTACGAATTTGCTTCATATAGGACTCAGCAGCTTGGGTATCATCCCAGAAATCAGGCTCTAGTACTTTTTCTTCTTGATTTTGAATCTCAATCTCTTTATTGTCCAGGTCAAAGGTATCGCCTTAAGGCACCTAGGCGTTCCATTATATTCTTATATTGTTCGGTAGAATTCATAATATTATCTAAAATAAGAGTTTTTTAATTATTTAATGAGGCTTTTATCATAACAATTTGAATTATTTAAAAATTAGTGTAGAGATTTATTTAAAAATAATTTAATATGTTTTTAGTAATTTTATAAGGATAAAAAAATTAAATGAAAAAAATAGTTTTTCTCTTTACTACATCTTTATTAATTCAGTTTTATGCTTCTGCCCAGAATAAAACAAAAATTAGTTCCGTTTTGCAAAATAGTCAATCCTTCAGAGGCTTCTTTAATTTTAATTATGATGAAGAAAATGATGCTATTTATCTAATTGTAAAAGATTTAGGAAAAGAATTTTTATATGTAAATAGCCTTAGTTCAGGTATGGGAAACAATGACATTGGTTTAGATCGAGGGCAGCTTGGTAATGAGCGTATAGTTTTCTTTTCTAAGTCAGGAAATAAATTAATGTTAATTCAGCCTAACCTTATTTATCGATCTACCTCAGATAATCCACAGGAGCAACGCTCTATTAATGAAGCTTTTGCCAGGTCTGTATTGTTTGGCTTTCCTATTATAAAAAATACGAAAGAGGGTTTTATTATTAACATTACTCCTTTTTTAATGCGGGATGCACACGGAGTTTCAAAACGTTTAGATGAGCTGAAAGAAGGCGAATACGAAATAGACTCAACTCGTTCTGCCGTGTCATTAAATAGAACAAAAGCTTTTCCAAAGAATATTGAATTTGACATAATGTTAACATTTACTGGAAGTAGCCTAGGAGAGCTAGTTCGTACTGTAACGCCCACTCCAGAAGCTATCACATTAAATCAGCATCATTCGTTTGTGGAGCTTCCTGATTTAGAATATACCCCAAGAATTTTTGATCCACGATCCGGTGCTAATGCTATGACATTTTACGATTACACCACCCCAGTAAATCAAGCAACAAAAAAGCAATTTATTTATCGCCACCGGTTAAAAAAGAAAGATCCGAATGCATCTACTAGTGAAGCAGTTGAACCCATTATTTATTATTTAGACAATGGAACTCCTGAGCCAGTTCGCTCGGCCTTGTTAGAAGGAGGACGTTGGTGGAATCAAGCATTTGAAAGTATAGGGTTTAAAAATGCTTTTCAAGTAAAAATACTTCCTGATAATGCCGATCCATTAGATGTACGTTATAACGTTATTCAGTGGGTACATCGTTCTTCTCGCGGTTGGAGTTACGGTAGCAGTGTCACTGACCCAAGAACAGGAGAAATCATTAAAGGTCACGTAACTTTGGGAAGCCTGAGAATTCGTCAAGATTTTATGATTGCTCTTGGTCTTTTGGAAGATCCCTTTGAAAACGGCTCAATCAAAGAGAAATATGCTCTAGAAATGGCTCTAGCACGGATTCGTCAACTCTCAGCTCACGAAATTGGGCATACTCTTGGATTTGCTCACAATTTCACAGCCAGTACAAAATCAAGAAGTTCTGTAATGGATTATCCTCATCCTAATATTAAAATGAGTGAAGGTAAAATTTCGATCAAAAATGCTTATGAAGTTGGTATTGGTGATTGGGATAAGATTAGTGTAGCATATTCATATAGTGATTTTCCTGAAGGTACCGATGAGAAAAAGGCCCTAAATAAAATTCTTGTTGATAGTGCTAATAAAGGTCATAGATTTATTTCAGATCACGATGCTCGTCCAATAGGAGGAGCTCATCCCAAAGCACACCTTTGGGACAACGGTGTTATAGCAACAGATGAATTAGATAGACTAATGAAAATAAGAAAGCAAGCACTGGAACATTTAAATTTAAATTACCTTAAAGATGGTGAACCATATAGTTTACTTGAAGATCGTTTTGTCCCAATTTATTTACTACATAGATATCAACTTGAAGCAGTTGTAAAGCTAATTGCAGGAGTTGATTATGACTACGCTGTTAAGGGACCACGAATTTACAATGTGAATATAGTAGATGCTACAACTCAACGAAATGCTCTAATGTCATATTTAGAATCCTTAAATCCTGAATCTTTAAAAGTTCCTGAGAAATTAAGAAGCCTAATTCCACCACGTTCATTTTCTAACCCTAGAACCAGAGAGAATTTTCTATCCCAAACAGGTTTGACTTTTGATTATCTCGGTATAGCTAATACCTTGAGCGATGTCATTATAGGTATGTTATTGCATCCCGAAAGAGCAAATCGTCTAGTTACCCAATCTGGTTTCAATTCAAATCAACTTTCTTTGAAAGAGACATTAAATCTTTTGATAAATAATCATTTTAGAGTAAAGCCTCGCGATAGTCATAATTATCAAATTAATGATATAGTAAAGGCTAATATTTTAAAGCATTTAATGTATTTAGGACAACAGCATTTTTCAAATCCTATTGTTAAAAATATAGTTTATGATCAATTGATAAGCTTAGATCGTTGGCTTGCTGGTCAAGATGAATTTGATTTCTCAGAGGTCTATCGTATGGAGATAGCTCGTTATTTCCAGAGACCTAAAGACTTTGTTCCACCATTAGTTAAAGGGCTACCTGACGGATCTCCAATCGGTTCATTTTCTTGTGATTATTAAATATGTTAGTAAATTTAATTAGTGACACAGTAACAAAACCAACTAGTGAAATGTTGGAAGCCATGTTTATGGCTGATGTTGGTGATGATGTTTTTAAAGAAGATCCATCTGTAAATTATTTAGAAAATCAAGTTGCAGTATTATTTGGTAAAGAAGCGGCATTATTTTTTCCATCCGGAACAATGACTAACCAAACAGCAATTAAAATTCACACTCAACAAGGAGATCAATTAATTTGTGATCGTTATGCTCACGTTTATAATTACGAGGGTGGGGGAGTTAGCTTTAATTCTGGCGTTTCCTGTAAATTAATTAAAGGCCATAGAGGAAAAATTACTGCAAAGCAAATAAACGCATGCATTAATCCTCCCGATTTTTATCATAGTCCTAGAACAAAGTTAGTCTGTTTAGAAAATACAACTAATAAAGGTGGAGGAGCGATTTATGATACTAAAGAAATTAATAAAATCAGAAAATTATGTGATCAAGAAGGGCTTGCTCTTCACCTTGATGGTGCTAGACTCTGGAATGCACTAGAAGTTACTGGGGAAGATCCTAAAGTCTATGGATCACTTTTTGATACTATTTCATTATGTTTTAGCAAAGGGCTTGGATGTCCTGTTGGTTCTGTTTTAGTTGGGTCAGTCGATAATATTAAGAAAGCTCTTAGAATACGAAAGGTGTTTGGAGGAGGCATGCGTCAAGCAGGTTATTTAGCTGCAGCAGGTAGCTATGCGCTTAAGTTTCATAGAAAAACTCTAAATGAAGATCATCGAAGGGCCAAGGAAATTTCTGATTTGCTTAATAATCTAGATTTTGTTCATGAAGTTCAACCTGTTGAGACTAATATTATTATTTTTTCACTTAAAAGTGATTTAAATGAATCAGATTTTGTTAATCAACTTAGTAAAAAACAAATCCTAATTATGGGCCTTGGGAAGGGAAAACTTAGGATAGTAACCCACAGAAATTATACTGAAGAGCACCATGAATATGTTTTAACAACTTTATCAAAAATGAAGGTTTATGCGTAAAATTATTTTTATCATATTTGTCTCTTTTATTTTTTCATCTTGTAAAAAGAAAGTTATAATGAATTTTGAAACAAGCTTAATGGCTCCAATTGCCGAAAAAAAACCATATCAATTAAAAAAATTTGATAATATTCGAGTTGATGATTATTATTGGATGAAAGAGCGTGAAAATCCTGAAGTAATTGATTATTTAGAAAGAGAAAATGATTACTATCAAAAAATGACAGAAAGTTCTAAGACATTTAAAGATGAATTATTTAAAGAATTAAAAGGAAGAATTAAAAAAGATGATGAATCTGTACCATATTTTTTTAATGGTTATTGGTACATTACTCGCTATGAAAAAGGAAAACAATACCCTATATATACTCGTAAAAAAGATTCTATAGAGGCTAAGGAAGAAGTTTTATTTGATTGTAATAAAATGGCCGAAGGTTATGATTATTTCCGTTTGGTGGGTATAAATGTAAGCCCAGACAATACTAAAGTAGTTTATGGAATAGATATTGAGTCAAGAAGAAAATACGATATTTATGTAAAAGACTTAATAACAGGAAAGATAAAAGATACTAATATTAAAAATGCTTCTGGTGCAACAGCATGGGCTGGAGATAACGATTATTTTTTTTATGTAAAGAAGAACCGAAAAACTCTTCGCTCTGAAAAAGTTTTCTTATACAACATTAGAAAACCAAATTCTCAAGATTCATTAGTTTTTCATGAAAAAGATGAAACATTCTCAGTCTATGTGGGGGAGTCAAAGTCTAGGGAATATATATTTATAAATTCATATAGCTCTTTAACAAGTGAATGCCAGTTTATTAAAACTAGTGAGCCGTTATCAAAATTTCAGGTTGTTCAGAAACGATCACGCGGTTTAGAATACTCTGTGAATCAATATGAGGACTATTTTTATATTCTAAATAATAACGATGGAGCTTTTAACTTTAAAATATCTAAATCACCCATCTCAAATCCAAATATTGGAAATTGGGAAGATATCTTAGAACATAGAGAAAATGTATTATTGGAAGATATAGAAATTTTCACTGACCATTGGGTTGTTACTGAGCGTGAAAATGGACTCACAAGATTGAATATAAAACCTTGGGATGGCTCCGAAGATTATTTTATTCCTGTTACTGGAGAAACCTATTCTCTATATGGAGGTTATAACCCAAATTTTAATACTACTAAATTTCGATTTGGATTTACTTCACTAACTACACCGAGTACTTTATTTGAATACGACACAGCTACAAAAACAAAAAAAATATTAAAGCAAAGTCAGATAGTTGATGATGATTTTAAAACAGATAACTATTTAGAAAAACGTATTTGGGCTGTAAGTCGTGATAATGTAAACATTCCAATATCTATTGTGCACCATAAATCAACGGGTTATACAAGTAAAACTCCTTTATTGTTATATGCCTACGGCTCCTATGGGTCAACAGTTGATCCTGGATTTTCATCAAATCGATTATCTCTTTTGAATCGTGGATTTATTTTTGCGATAGCACACATAAGGGGTGGAGAATATTTGGGACGTCAGTGGTATGAAAACGGAAAAATGCTTAACAAAAAAAATACCTTCAACGACTTTATCGACGCATCAAATTATTTAATTAAGGAGGGCTATACAAGCTCAAATCATCTTCATGCTATAGGTGGCTCTGCTGGAGGTTTATTGATGGGTGCTGTAGTAAATCAAGCTCCTAAACTATATCGTAGTGTTATTGCAGCAGTTCCTTTTGTAGATGTTATAACCACAATGTTAGATGAAAGTATTCCTTTAACCACTGGAGAATATGACGAATGGGGAAATCCAAACAATAAAAATTTTTATGATTACATGTTATCTTATTCTCCTTATGATAATGTTAAAAAACAAGATTATCCAAACCTAATGGTAACAGCCGGTTATCATGATAGTCAGGTTCAATATTGGGAACCTGCAAAATGGGTTGCGAAACTTCGTGATTATAAAACTGATAACAATGTTTTATTTTTAACAACTAACATGGACTCTGGGCATAGTGGTTCATCTGGGAGATTTGATGCCTTAGTTGAAATAGCTAGAGAATATGCTTTTATAATACAATTAGAGGAAGAGACAAAGTAAATTTTTTTATTAAATTTGTAAAACTTTTGAAGTAAAAAAAATGAATAATATTGTGAACCCCTATCAAAACATTTTAGAATTGATAGGAGACACACCTCTAATAAAACTTAACCGAATAGCTAAGGGATTTAAAGGTGATTATTACGCCAAATTTGAGGCTTTTAATCCGGGTCATTCGAATAAAGATCGAATAGCAAATTATATTATTCAAGAAGCTGAGAGAAAGGGAATATTAAAACACGGAAATACAATAATAGAAACTACATCAGGAAATACAGGATTTAGCTTAGCAATGGTCTCTGTAATCAAAGGCTATAATTGCATTTTAGCAGTAAGTTCAAAATCTTCAAAAGATAAAATTAATATGTTAAGTGCTATGGGAGCCCAGGTCCATGTCTGTCCAGCAAACGTTCCAGCAGATGATCCACGCTCTTATTATGAAGTAGCAAAACGTTTAAATAATGAAATCAAAGATTCAGTTTATATCAATCAATATTTTAATGAGTTAAATATTGAAGCACACTATAATTCAACTGGACCTGAGATTTGGAAACAAACAAATGGCCAAATCACACATTTAGTGGCTTGTAGCGGAACTGGAGGTACAATATCTGGGTCTGCAAAATATTTAAAGGAACAAAACCCAAATATCCAGATTATTGGAGTAGATGCGTATGGTTCTGTTTTAAAGAAATACCATGAGACCCAGGAATTAGACCCAAAAGAAATTTATCCGTATCGTATTGAGGGTTTAGGCAAAAATTTAATTCCAGGAGCTACTGTTTTTGATTTAATCGATCAGTTTGTTAAAGTTAGTGATGAGGAAAGTGCACTTACTGCAAGAAAGGTAACACGTTCAGAAGGAATATTTGTTGGATATACATCTGGAGCAGCTATGCAGGCTATATACCAATTAGCCGAAAACAATTACTTTAATGAAAATAGTAAAGTTGTAGTAATTTTTCCTGACCACGGATCACGATACATGAGTAAAATTTATAATGAAAAATGGATGGAAGAACAAGGTTTTTTTGATTCTAAAAATGAACTTCAAAATAATATTGAATATATAAATGAAATGGCTAAGAAATGAGAGATTTGTTTGATAGAATAAACGAAAATAAGGGCCCCTTGGGAAAATGGGCTTCACAAGCAGAAGGATATTTTGTTTTTCCTAAATTGGAAGGTCCAATTTCAAATCGAATGAAATTTAAAGGCAAAGAAGTGATTACATGGAGTGTAAACGATTACTTGGGATTAGCTAATTTGCCAGAAATTCGGAAAGTTGACGCTGATGCTGCTGCCGAATTTGGATCTGCTTATCCAATGGGAGCCAGAATGATGTCAGGTCATACTGGACTTCACGAACAACTTGAAAATGAATTAGCAGAGTTTGTAGATAAAGAAGCTGCATATTTACTAAATTTTGGTTATCAGGGTATATTATCTACTATTGATACATTAGTAGCAAAAGACGATGTCATTGTTTATGATGTTGATGCACATGCGTGTGTTGTAGACGGTGTCCGACTCCATATTGGAAAACGATTCACATACAAGCATAATGATGTAGAAAGCCTAGAAAAAAACCTTCAGCGTGCAACTAAAGTTGCAGAAAATACTGGAGGTGGAATCTTAGTAATTTCTGAAGGTGTTTTTGGTATGCGTGGTGAGCAGGGAAAATTAAAAGATATAGTTGCATTAAAGTCAAAATATAAATTTCGTTTTCTTGTTGACGATGCTCATGGTTTTGGCACCTTGGGTAAAAATGGTAGAGGAGCAGGAAATGAACAAGGAATCCAGAATCAAATTGATGTTTACTTTGCAACATTTGCAAAATCAATGGCATCCACTGGAGCATTTGTTGCAGCTGACAAAGGAATAATAGACTATTTAAAATACAATATGCGCTCACAGATGTTTGCAAAATCACTACAAATGCAATTAGTTAAAGGTGCCTTGAAACGTCTTGATTTATTGCGTAGCCGTCCTGAACTTAAAGCGAAACTATGGGAAAATGTTGATGCGCTTCAAAATGGATTAAAAGAAAGTGGATTTGATATTGGAACCACAGAGAGTTGTGTAACACCTGTCTATTTGAAAGGGAGTATACCAGAGGCAATGGCTCTCGTTCATGATTTAAGGGAGAATCATGGAATTTTTTGTTCTATTGTTGTTTATCCTGTAATACCAAAGGGACTAATTTTGTTACGTTTGATTCCAACAGCTACCCACAATATAGAGGATGTTGAAATTACCTTAAAAGCATTTTCAGCAATTCGTGAAAAGCTTGAAAACGGCATTTATAAAAGACTATCTGAGAGTGTAAAAACATCTTACTGATAAGGAGATTATAACTTAAAATATTCATTTAACGTTAAAATCTTTTCAAAAAATTATTATTTTATGTATTTAGCATGACAGGCATAACTAACATAGTTATTTCTTCCCCTTCCTCTTTAATCTCTGTTGGTGTTAAAAGCCCCGCCCGGTTTGGTAAAGACATAGAAAGTTTAACTTTATCACTATCTAAGCCATTCAACATTTCAATTAAAAATCTTGAATTAAAACCAATTTTTATATCTTCTCCTTGATAGTCACATTCTAGACGTTCTTCTGCGCTATTGCTGTAGTCAAAATCTTCAGCTGTAATTTGCATAGCTGCACCAGCAATATTCAATCTAATTTGATATGTAGTTTTATTAGAAAAAATGCTCACTCTTTTTACTGAATTTAAAAAGCTTAAACGATTAATTTGCATTTGATTAGGGTTTTCCTTCGGAATCACGGCTTCGTAATTTGGATATTTTCCATCAATTAGCCTACAAGTTAGCATGGAGTCTCCAAAATTAAATTGTGCATTGGTTTCATTGTAATGTATAATGATTTCGCTATTAATGTTTTGTAAAATTCCTTTTAAAATTTGTAAAGGTTTTTTAGGAACTATAAATTCTATATTTTCTTGAGCTACAAAATCGGTTCGAGTATATTTGACAAGTTTATGAGCATCAGTAGCAACAAATGTCAAACTTTCTTTAGAAAACTGAAAAAATACACCGCTCATGATCGGTCTTAGATCATCATTTCCACTTGCAAAAATTGTACTATTAATTGCATTGTATAAAATATTTCCCTGCATTTTTGTAGATTTTGCATCAGTTAATTCAACTGATTTAGGATATTCCTCACCTTTTACATAAGCCACAGCATATTTTCCATTATCAGCAATAATTTCAACTGTATTTTTTTCGGTTTTTAAAAAAGTCAGTGGTTGTTCAGAGAAAGTTTTTACTGTATCTAAAAGTAATCTTGCAGGTAAAGCAATAATACTATTACTCTCTGATTCTACATTGATGCTTGAGGAAAAAGTAGTTTCCAAGTCAGAAGCAGTAATTGTAAGAATTTTTTCAGTTATCTCAAATAAAAAATTATCAAGTATTGGAAGAGTATTTGTTGCATTAATAACACCCCCAAGCATTTGGAGTTCTTTCAAAAGTGAGGAGCTTGAAACGATGAATTTCATTTATAATTTATTAAATGTTTTTAAAATACTAGATGTGAAAATAAATGTTTAAAAGATTTTAAATCAAATATATTTGAAAAGCATTGAAAATTAAAAGAAACTTATTAACAGTTAAGTATCTATATGTTTACTTTTTAGAAGTTTATTTAGCAAACCTGCACCTAAGATTAAAATAATAGGAGTGAGAAGCATTAACCATTTTACAAATATTCCTTTTAATTTTATCTTTTGATTATCTAAAAGAGCAAATTTCCATGATTTTTCTCTTAAAGCAAGACGATTTTCATTACCAGTTAAAAAATGAATACTGTTCATTATTAATATTCGATTAGAATAAAAATTATTTGTCCATTTATCATAACCCAATGCCAAAGGAGATCCTTTATCAACTTGATTTTCGGATATATTACCATCAGAAAATATAATTATTTTTGTTTCACCAAATTCTAAATGATTTTTATTTTTAAAAGGTTTAATACGATTGTTAAAAAGTGATTTTTGTTTACCTTGAATTAAATAACCTATTGCCTTCGAAGTTTCATTAAATTCAGAAGGATTAATCTTTTTTGTTGCTTGATCTAATTCAATGAGGGTAGGAGCTAACGGAGTTTTAGTAAATTGTGAACTTTTCATTAATATTGTTTTTGTCAATGAATTGTTTATGGTATCTAATGAGCTTACAAACTGAGTTAAAACTGGACCTATATCCCTGCCAATTAGAGTTTTTTCTGGTTCTGAGAGAGGATAATATATCCATGGATATGGTATGTATTGTGCATTATTACCATTATTTCTTGCTAATACAATAGGCGCACAATATATGTCTTGTATTAATGTTTTTTGTATTCTAATTCCGTTATGAAAGAAATAATCATCCAGATTAAGTTCATTATTAAGGCTGTAAGCCTTTCCCATTTTATTAAAAAGACTATCTCGATCTATTGACATTCCATTTACCATCCATAAGATTTTACCGCCCTGAAGATCATATTGATCGAAGATATACTTTTCAGTTTCTGAAAAAACTTCATTGGGATTGGAAATTATTAATATATCAAATCTGTTTAGATTCTCTAAACTTTGTATAGGACTAATTTCAGGTTTTTTAAGATCAAACGCAGCTAAATTATAATAAGGTCTTAAGTTTTGAAGTAGATCAATCATTTTAATATCTTCACTAGTATGATGAGACGTGAGTATTGCAAGGTTTTTTTTCTGACTATTCCTTACCCTGAATATTCCATCCATAATATTGTACTCCATTTGTTGAAGGGAGCGAATAATTCTTTCATTTTCTGTCTCTCCAAGCTGCTTAATTAATAGTGGAATAAGTTCTGATTTGTCAGCATAATTTACCATTAACCATGGAAATATTAAACTTTCTAAACGGTTTCCGTTTTTATTTTCAATTACTAGCTCGGGGTCCATACCATATTCCTTCATTTCTTGGATAACTTCCTTAGAGTTTCCAGCTTCAAAAGGATCAATATATTTGACAACTATTTTGTTACTGTTATACTTTAATTGTGAAAGCATTGCATCTAATTCATTTCGAAAACGCAAATAATTTACAGGTAAAGCTCCAGAAAGAAAGACATCAATTTGTATAGGCTGATCTAAGCTATTAATTTCCAATAAAGTGGTTTCAGATAAACTGTAACGTTTATCTTGAGTTAAATCAAATTGTAAAAATAAATTACGACTCAAATTCACCATAATTATGAATAATAAAACTACCACTAATGTATTTTTGATCTGTTGCATCAGGCTTGTTCTTTTTTTATCAATTCTATACCTAAGATAAAAATGACAATATCTAAACCTAAAAAATAAATTAAGTCTTCTAGCTTAACCAATCCATGAACTAAATTCAAGTAATGTGCTTGAATACCTAGATCAGAAATTAATATATAAGTTGACGGAAGTGAAAACGCATTTGCTATAAAATCCCAAAAAAAATATTGAATGAAACAAATTAAAAATGCAACTAAAAATGTAGTTATTTGATTCTTGAAAAGAATGGAAATACACAAGCTAATATTTAAAAATAATATACTTAAAAGGATTAAAGCTAGATAAGATGCAAATATGTTTCCCAAATCCAACTTTGAATTTGTTTGAAGTAGTGTTTGTATACCTAATATATTTATCGTTGTTGGTAATATAGTAATAATTAGAACCATAGCAATTCCTAAAAATTTCCCTAAATATATTTCGGAGGGGTTTAAGGGCTTCGTCAATAGGAGTTCTAAAGTTCCTGTTGTTCTTTCTTCTGAAAAACTACGCATACTTATTGCAGGGATTAATAAGACAAATAACCAAGGGCTTATCTCAAATAATGGACTTAGATCAGCTAAACCACTTGAAAATAATAAATAAGGAGTGTCTAAAAACCAAAGTAAAAGCGCAATAATTATAAAGTAGCTTAATATAAATAAATATCCAGAAATATTACTAAAATAAAATCTTAATTCCCTTTTAGCTATACTCCACATTTTATTCAAATTTAATAGTTACGGGGTCACGATAATCTAATCCAAATAAAGATCCTGCACCACCTACAGTTTTTTGATTACTTTTATATACGGCTAACTCTAAATGTCCAGCAGAATTAAATAAAGCAAGCTTTTTACCATCTTCTTCCCTCTTATTTTTTGGTAAACTGAAATCTATCGATTCACTGTAACCATTATAAATTTTTCTGAACTTTATATTTCTGGCATATATTGTAAAGGTTCTGGTTTTTCCAATTTTATCAAAAAGTGTTTTTTTTATATTGGTTATTAAATTCCCGTAATTGTCAATGTAAATAACAGTTCCTAGAATTTGATTTTCTTTTGGATTAATTACAGGATTAATATTTGTCAGTTCTTTAATTTGGTTAATTTTTTTTCCAATAACCTCAAGAGCACCACTACGGGCAATATGTGCAGCAACTTTGACAAATACATCTAAAACTGGAAAAGAACTAACTATAGCTTCATGTATATTAATTTCAACAATTTTTGTCGCTTTTAAATCATCAATAATCATTGATAATATACCATTGTCAGCTCCAATAAAATAATGTTCTTCAAATTCAATTGCTAAATGAATATTTTCAGGAGTCCATTCTGATTCTACACCGATGATATGGATGCTTCCTTTTGGAAAAGCACGAAAAGCATTTTTTAAAATATAGGCAGTTTCTGATGGGTTATATGGACTTATTTGATGAGAAATGTCAATTACTGAAAGTTTAGGGATTTGTTGGATTAGTGCGGCTTTTATTACTGATACAGAGTAATCTTTATGTCCAAAATCTGTCGTTAAAGTTACGATGGCCATAAAGTCTTTTTTATATATTTATTTGAGTTAATTTTTTTATTTTTATATCCAGTCTAACATTTGTCAGTTTAAACAAAAATAAAGTATTTTAAACTTGTAGCCTTTGAATGAAATAAAAATTGATTTAAATGAATTGAATCCACAAGAGTTTTTTGGAAATCAAAACGTAAATATTGCAAAACTTCGAACCTACTTCCCTGAAATTAAAATTATTGCAAGGGGATCAAATCTAAAAGCATATGGGGAAAAAAGAGTTCTTGAAGAATTTTCTAAAAGAACCGATATGCTTATTGCTCATTATGGGAAATATAATTTTCTGAATGACGAAATTATTGAAAGAATTATTATGTCAACTGAAAAGGATAAAGATATTTTAAATGGAGGAACTGAAACTATGATTCTTCATGGAGTAGGTGGTAGACTAATTAAGGCTAAAACATTTAATCAAAAGCGACTAGTTGAGTCGATGAATAAATATGATATGGTGTTTGCAATCGGCCCTGCAGGAACAGGAAAAACATATACGGGTATTGCATTAGCTGTAAAAGCACTTAAAGAAAAACAAGTAAAAAGAATTATTTTAACTCGCCCAGCAGTTGAAGCTGGAGAAAAACTTGGTTTTCTTCCTGGAGATCTTCACGAAAAACTTGATCCCTATATGCAACCCCTATATGATGCTCTCCGTGATATGATAGCAGTTGAAACACTTCAAAACTATTTGGAAAAGGGTGTGATTCAAATAGCACCACTTGCATTTATGAGAGGACGGACTTTGGATAATGCATTTGTAATCCTAGATGAAGCACAAAATGCTTCACATTCTCAGATGAAAATGTTTTTAACACGGATGGGAAAGAATGCAAAATTTATTATAACTGGTGATCCCGGTCAGATTGATTTGTCAAGGAGAATGACTTCTGGCTTGAAAGAGGCTCTATTAATTTTAGAAAATTATAATGAAATTGGTATTATTTATCTCGATGATAAAGACGTAATTAGACACCCATTAGTCAAGAGGGTTATTGATGCATACAAAACCATAGAAAACGATAATTGAAAATGCCTAAAACTCTCATGTATACCAATCTAAAATTGAATGGAATAAAAACTAAATATACGGGGAAAGTTCGTGATATATATCATATGAATAATAACTTACTAATAATGATTGTAACAGATCGTTTATCTGCTTTTGATGTTGTTCTTCCTAATGGAATTCCTTATAAAGGACAAATTTTGAATCAAATAGCTAATAAAATGTTGGTTTCAACAAAAGACATTGTACCAAACTGGCTTATAAGTAGTCCAGACCCAAATGTATCTATCGGAAAAACATGCAAGCCTTTTAGGGTTGAAATGGTAATTCGCGGTTATTTAGCAGGACATGCAGCTCGAATTTATATGAGTGGCTCAAGGACGCTTTGTGGTATTTCTTTACCAAATGGAATGAGAGAGAATGATAAATTTGAAAAACCAATTATAACACCTGCCACAAAAGCAAAGGAAGGGCATGATGAAGATATTTCAAGGGAAGAAATAATTTCAAAAGGAATTGTAAGTGAAGATGATTATAATTTGTTAGAGAAATACACCTTTCAACTATTTAAAAGGGGGACTGAGATTGCAAAAAAACAAGGCTTAATATTAGTTGATACGAAATATGAGTTTGGAAAAACATCTGATGGTGAAATTATTTTGATTGATGAAATCCATACACCTGATTCTTCAAGGTTCTTTTATGAATCAGGCTATCACATTAGACAAGAGAAAGGACAAGCTCAGAAACAACTTTCTAAAGAATTTGTTAGAAGATGGTTAATTTCAGAGAGCTTTCAAGGCCTAGCTGGGCAGAAACTGCCATCAATGAAATCAGATCGAATTGAATCTATTTCAAAACGTTATATTGAATTATATGAAAAAATTTTAGGTGAAAACTTTGAAAAAGCACCACGTAAAAATATTTCCGAACGTATTCAAACTAATATTAATAATTTTTTAGAAGTTAATTGAGTATTAAAATTAATTATCCATTTAACAAATTATAAACTTCGTCGGCTGAAATTGACGGTTTTAATAAAAGAGCATTATCATATTTTTTAAACCAAGTGATTTGTCGCTTCGCATACCTTCGAGTATTCTTTTTGATTTCATCTACAGCTTTTTCTATAGATGTAATACCGTCAAAATATGGAAACATTTCCTTGTAACCAAATGTTTTAAGTGGATACAAATCTCGATACTCTAACAAGTTTTTTACTTCAAGTTCTAAACCAGATTTTATCATAAAATCGACTCGATTATTAATTTTCTTGTATAAAATGTTACGGGGACAATTAAGAAAAATCATTTTAGAAGTAAAATTTCGTTTCTTTTTTTGTTTTCCTAAAAAGGAAGAATATGGCTTATTTGACGAAATACAAACTTCAAGAGCCCTTAGCAATCTTTTAGGATTATTTATATCAACTTTGGAATAATATTTTGGGTCTTTATCCAAAATTAATTTTTGCAACGATTCTAATCCATGACTTTCATAAAATATATTGATCTGATTTCTAATTTCAGTCGGTATACTAGGAAATTCATCTAAACCAAACATAACAGCATCTGCATACATGCCAGATCCACCTACCATAATGATTGTGTTTTTAATCCTAAAAAGTTTTCCTATTGTTTTTATTGCGTCTTTTTCAAAGTCTCCAACAGTGTAAATATCCTTAATTGATTTGTGATGAATAAAATGATGATTTACCTGAGAAAGTTCTTCACAACTCGGAACTCCTGTTCCAATTCGCATTTCTCTATAGAATTGTCTCGAATCGCATGATATGATATCTGTATTAATCTTTTTGGCTAGTTCTAAACTCAATTTTGTTTTTCCAATACTGGTTGGTCCTGCAATGTAAATAAGTGATTTTCTAGACATAGTACTATAGTGGTATTAGCTTTAAATATTTCTTTTTAGAAAGAAAGTCATGAATTAACTTTTTACTATCTGAGCTTTCTTCAATTGAAACTAATCTAGATAAAATTTGATCTTTTGTTTTAATTTGATGATTTAAC
>CACLGW010000020.1 GCA_902606525.1 uncultured Bacteroidota bacterium
CCATTGAAGAGGATATTTTGATTTTAGGGATAAAATTAGAATCTTTTTATACTTATTAGGTTTAACAGCCATTTACTCCTCTATCATAAGCATTTCAGAAAAGAAGGGTAAAATATTGTTATAAAAACGCTCAGTAAGTTTATTATTATGGTCTCCTTCATAAATTTCAAGAGAGTTTTTAATTTTAATCTTTGTCAATACATTTGAGAAATATTTACTTCCAGTAGACCAGGAATCACGTATTCCTCCATCTAAAGCTATCCCCTTTAATTGCTGTAAGTTTGATATGTATTGGTCTGCCATCCATGACGGAATATTTGCGGACCACTTTGCTTTAATATTTTCACGAATTAGTAGTGAGTCACCCACAAGCTTATAAGGAAGGTCTGAATAAAACGGGGGATTATTTGGATTGGGTGAAGTAGCTGCTGAGAAAGCATGAAGGGCTTTTACCCACCAACTTGCTTTTAACATTGCATCCCAACTATCGATGGCCATCGCTTTATTTATAGCATTATCATCCCAATAGCTTGGTCTTAAAGCCAAACAGCATGTACAATGACCATATACCGATGAAAAAATATGCGGATGTTTCATAGCTATTTTAAGTGCACCATAACCTCCCATTGAATGACCAGCAATACCTCGACTTTGTGATTTTGGAATTGATCTATAATTTGCGTCGATATATTCCGGGAGCTCGTATGCAATAAAATCTTCCCAATTTCCAGTTGTATATGAATTGGTATAAAAACTTCCTCCAAACCTGTTGGACCCGTCAGGCATCACAATAATCATAGGTTCCACTGCTCCAGAATTAATCAATTTGTTTAAAGTAATTACTTCCTCTTGGTCCCATCCAGCCTTGCCTGTTGTATTTTTCCACCCTGAATATCCATGTAGCCAATACACTACTGGGTATCTTTTATTTGTCTGTTTTTCGTAACCTGGTGGTAAATAAACACCTAAACTTAGGTCTAATGATTCATCCACTAAATTTTCTTCCAGAGAAACAGCATGAATTGTCAAGTGCAGCATCTTGCCAGCCTGACTATACGCAGTTAAAAATGTCATTAGCAAAATTAATATAAAGCCAACGAGTAATTTTTTATCCATACGCTAAAGCTAAAAAAATCTCGTAGATTTGAGATATTAAATATTTAAAATGGTTATGGATTTCTACACTTGTGTTTTTATAGGTACTTTATCAAAGATTATCTTGAAAGAGGTTTCGACAGTGTATTTTTTGATTAGGTATAGCAATTCTAGTCTCAGGTTTAGAGTTTCTCAAAAAGAAATAAAAAATTCTAAATTATTATAGTATGAAAAAATTATTAATGCCTTTGCTATTTTTAATTTTTGCCAGTTGTGAACCATCTTCTGATGGAAACAATAGTGGTGTGAATAGAAATTATGAAGAAGTGGTTGGACTTTTTGCACTTCAAAGATTTGACGATATAAACAAAAGATATGTTGAATCCGCTCCTGTAACCCAAGGGACGTGGGATACATATGATGAGGGAGATAAATTTGATTACAAAGGATACAGTTGGACTATATTAATGAAAGTGAGTCATTAAAATAATTTCTGATTTGATGCTTTTGTGTGTTTGATGTAAAAGTAAGCTAAAGACAACATTAAAAGAAAAAACCCCAGCTTTACGCGAGGGCTTTAGTTTGTTAATGTAGTGTAGCGGTTAAGCTAGCTCCCCCTCTTGGACTCGAACCAAGGACCCTCTGATTAACAGTCAGATGCTCTAACCAACTGAGCTAAGGAGGAATATGTACTGTTTATAGTACTTCCGAAAGCATTTAATGAATTTTGGTAATGATTCACTCTATTGATTTACGTATTAATTTACGTATTTCTTAAAAGTAGCTTATTCAGAATACCAAAGAACAGAGGGCAAATATAACCTGAATTGTCAAATCCTAAAACATAATCAAAAGATATTTGCTGTAACCTGTAACAGGGTCACACCCTAAACCCTTCTTTTAAGTTCTGACCTTTCAACTTCAAATTCTCCTGTATCTTCATTTCGGCTGTGAATGTCAATAGTAATAGGGTCTCCAGGGGTCATAAATAGGGGGTAGTCTGTTTTATCTCTTTCGCCTGACGTGTGTTTTAGTTTGGGCAATAAATACTGTAAACCTAATTGGAGCATTTTTATCTTTTGGTCAGTAGTCATTTCGTCTATATTTAAAGATGATACTACATCATCTAAAACCACCTGCAATTTTTCTTTTACTTCTGTGGTCATTTTGTTTGGTACCCCTGCTAATCTTCCCATATTTTATTACTTTAGTTATTGTGAAAAAAAATTTAATTACACTGTTATTGTTAATTGTAGCAGTTATAATGACTTATTTAGCATATATCAAAACTTGATTGAAGTTCCCCTATATCCTGATGGTTATCCTTGTAAATGTTCAGGTAATTGTGATTATTCTAAAGCCTACATAGATGCAGGAAAACCCCTCTTTATAGATTATGAAAGCTATATAAAGAAGGGATTCCAACCTCAAAATGAAAAAGAAAAAAAAATACTGAACTATCTAACAACTACTTACTGTTTGAACAAATAAAAAGGTGTACTTTATTTTATTCGCATTGATCATACGTGGTATGATCTAATGCTTTATACCTAATGCCTGTTCTAAATCTTCTTTTGGTAAACTGCCATTATCTAAATAGGCAAGTCTCTCTAAAATTCTATCCATTATCATATTTAATTCTTTTTTGAAAGTTTAATCCATTCGGCTTGAGTCTTTGTTTCAAACCTTTTTGTCTTATGATTGTATTCTGTGGTTTTAAATGCTAACCATTTTTTTGCTGTCGTGCTTCTATCTTTTGTCATCTTATGAAAATATTACTTCTCTATTAAGCATATACTTATTCTCTCTCAAGTCGTAAGTAATGAATCTACTTGTTGCCTGTGCTATTGGCATTGGATAAACTTTAATCCCCAGACTATTTTGCAAATCATTTACTGCCTTTATAAATTGGTTTCCATAAATGACCCTTTTATTCTGAATCTCATTTGTAGTATAAGTTTCAAAATCACTTTTCTGAAGTCTAATCATAGGTGCATTATCTACAAACTTAATCTGTTGCTGCAGTTTTATTTTCTCATACTTTTCTTGAATTGTAACAAGTTCAGATATAGGAATTTCTTTAACCTCTACTAACTTTTCAGCAGATAATCCCAACTGATTTACCTTACTGAAAACGTGCAATACTATCTCGTAAAAATGCTCAACCATATTCGTATGCAGCTTCTTCATATTTATCTTCTCATCATCTCTGTCAAAGACATTGTTAATCCAAACAGATGCTTCGTCTAACAGCATTAGCTTCTCTTCTATTAGCTTTTCAATTCTGTTATGCTCCTCTTTATTGTAGGAGACTAATAGAGGCTTAAAAGGTTTATTTCTAGTAGCCATATGTCAGCTTGGTTTTTAGATATGATTTGATTATTTGGTCATTACTAACGTTCCCCTTTAATCCTGAAAGTGCTTTCATCTGCTTTAGTTCTTTAGCTGTTAAACTAACTGTTAGCGTTGTTGCTTTTCTTTTATCTTCAGGAGCAGGGTTTTCTGAAATAGTGTCCTGTGACCCCATTACAAGTTTTATATTATGTATTGCCATTTTGTATGTCTTGAGTTAATTTAGTTCTGCAGTAAGTTGATACAGGAACTCTCAATTTTTCAGCTTCACTTTGTAGGACTTTCATATCCTCGTAATTGAGTCTGATATTTACGTTTGTTACTAATCTCGATTTAGTCATATGTGTATTATTTTCGTGCATTAAACGTGCATTAAACGTGCATTAAACGTGCATTATTTTATTATACTATTACAGCTAAATTATAACAATACCTATACCATTTGCAAGTGTTTTAAAAGGGTCAATATCTATATGTGACCATATGTAACTTTTAGAATACGATTGTTTATAACTTTTAAGAAAGTGTTAGGTTGTAACAGGGTTACAGGGTATTTGACATCCTTTTTTCTAGGTCATCCCACTCTGCCTGATTCCATTCAGAATCTACTTTTTCAACCTCTGCTATTTCAAATACATTACTATATCTATTTATAAAATAGTCAGCAATATCCTCTCCATCTGCTATTAAATTTTCCTGCTTCCAAATCTCACATTCCCTACTAATCTCAAAATCAAATTTATCTGCAATAGCTTTCCAATAGACCCTATTTTTTTCAGTTCCGTCATACCAACCTGCATCAGGAAATAATGTAACGTCATATTTAGAAATAGAATGACATTTATTATCTGTTAGTGCTGTAGAGCCACCACAAGAAACCCAAATCCATTGTGGTTGTAATATGCTCATTATAACAGCTGTCTTTTCGCCCTCTACTATTGCTATTGGAAGGTCATAGTCAGGAATTAAATGTTCTCCAAATAAACATTGTCTGATAGGACAGTCCTGCCCCTCTAATTTATGATACCAGTTAGCGTATTGGCTTTTTATTCTTTTTCCATCTTCGCCATACGATATTACTTTTCCTGCTCGTAATGTTTCGTATTGGTCTATTTGCCAGTAGATTGTTCTTGGGAGTTTAGATCTGCCATGCAGATCATAAACCCCTAAATAATACTTTTCTACTGCTTCAGTCGCTGCTTCTTTTCCAAATGTTTTTACCAAGTGCTTTGCAAACCCAGACTGTAAATCAAAGTCAAAAGTTTTCTCTAAATCTTCAAATTTAGGCTTACAAAATTGAGGAACTTCATATTCGTACTGCTCTTGTATAATTGAAGTAGTTTCATCCCAAAAGTTCTGACTGCAAGAATGACATTTCCCTACAGGCTTTCCAGCAAAACCCTTTTCAGTTGCAAACTTTCCATCTCTATTAGATTTGCCACAAGGACATAGATTATTTGCTCTATATCTGTTAGCCTCCCATTTTCTGTGTGTCGTTTTCATTTGCCGTAATTATTAAACAGACCATTGGCTGCAATTATATTTTTTTTAGTCTTATTAGCTGTCTTATGGCTTACGCCTGTCAGCTTTCCTAAATCCCTTGAAGAAATATCAGGGTTTTCATTAACAAGCTGTATAGTCTTTGTATATATATCGGCTTTAGTTTCCTCTGTATGAATAACAGTTTCAGGTAATGCTCTTGTAGAAATATGCTCCTGCTCATTTAGATATGGCTCTTCTTCATCTTCAAAATATATCTTCTTTATTCCTGTGAAATTTGGAAGAACTTTAGTCAGCCGAACAGTAACTACATTCCCTGTATGATACTTTGCCTCTGTAAATCTGCTTTTAATTTGCTTCAGATAACGAGAACCATTATCTCCGTCATAGTTGCTCCAATTAATAGAAAAACAGGCATCAATAAAATTACCTACTGCAGCACTTCCAGCAAGGTCTGATAGTTCCATAGATTCCCATTTCCTTTTTTTAGGAGTATGAGCCAAAACAATTACTGTCAATTTATGCTCCTTTTTAAGGTTGTCAAGTTTTCGCATTAATGCTCCAGCATCTTTTGAAGTTTCCAGACCTTGAGTTGCCAACCAGCTTATATTGTCAATAAAAACAATCCTAGCCTCTCTGTCTTTAACTACACTAATAATACTATTGTAAATAAAGTCAATAGCTGTCATACCCTTTGGTATTTTGTGATTCTTAAAATTTACCAGATACATATTATCCGACCACCTGTAATCATTACCTAACCATTTTCCATTTAGGTCTTTTTCTACATAACGCCCTTGAAACTGTTTTGGAGTTAATTCAAGGTCAAAATAAACAACCTTTTGAGCCTTTGATTCATTTCGGAAACCCTCAATGTTTTTCCCAGTTGCAATAGAGTCTGCTATTTGTACTGCGAGTAATGTTTTACCTACCCCAGCTGATGCAAATAATACTGTCAAATCTGACTCAAAAATAAATTCGCTAAATAGCATATTTGGAATCTTCAGAGATGCAGCAAATTCCATCTGCTCGTTTGCAGTTCTTACTATAAAGGGACTATTGTTTTGGCTTTGATCTTGCTTTGCAAGATCCATAGCCTCCTTTTTCTTTAGAGGTTTTAATTTAGCCATTAGTAGAGTTTTTAAGTTCACTAATACTTTTGGTCTTATTACTTTCCAACCACTTACGTAGGTCTTTAATTGTAAAATATTTTGATGATTTGGGATTGTCAGGATTTAAGGATGTAAACCCAATTTCTCCCTTGCCTACTAAACCAGAAAAACAGCTTCTACTTAATCCTAACCAATTTGCAGCCTCTGCCATAGATAATGGCTTTGAGTCATCTTCTACTTTTTGTGATAAAACCAGTTGAACCTGTTCGTCTATAAAGGGTTTTAAGCTGTGTGCGACCCCTCTTGCCAGTTCCTCTTTCGAAAATTCTGAAAATACTTTTTTTCCTGTACTCATATTAATAACTTTTTAAATTATTGAGCAACTCCGAAAAAAAACTTTCCTTATCTTTGAAATGCAAAAGAGGTTGAACAAAACACTTTAGCACTATAAGGAGCAGTAATCTTTGAACGGAAGCTGCTCTTTTTCTATTTTTAGACCTTACGTCTGATTAAACAAAGTTAGACCATTCTTGACCATATATACTAGAGCAAGTTTTTAACAATAGGGCTTAGTTTTCCACAAAGAAAAAACATCCAAAACCTCTCGTAAGCCCTAATTTCATTATACATCTTTTTTATTTTTTTTATTTTTTTTTATTTTTTTATATTTTTTTATTCTTCTTATTTCTGCGTGTGTACCTGTTACAAGGTTACAGTCGGTTTAAGATCATGCTACGCATTGATCTAAACCTCTCTACAATTCTTTTGCGTCATTAATAGCCTTCTTATTTTCATCAATTAAAGAGTCGATATAATTCTCTGTGGTCTTTAAACTTGTATGACCTAAACTTTCTGAAATTGCTTTAAAATTTACATTATCTCTATACATATTTGTCGCATAGCTGTGTCTCGCCCATTGGAAGGATAACTCTTTGGGAAGGTCTAATTTTTTAGCAAGGTTTTTCATTTGCTTTGCAATAGCTGAGGTTTTATTACTGACTTTTTTAGTAATTACCTCTTGTGAATCTCCATCAGTTAGAATATTAAATAAATAATCCCCTTTCCCCTTGTGTCTTTCTATGATAGACAACTGTATCTCGTTAAAGTCTAGGTTAATTCTTTTTTCCTTTTTAGACGTAAATTCTGTCTTTGACCTTACATATTGAGTTTGATTCTTTTTGAGTTTGGCAATATCCTTTAAATTCATTCCGTTGGCATAATATGAAAACATAAAATAATCTCTTGCCATTTGCAGGTATTGATTGTCTGACTCAAAATCTTGAATCTTCCTTAAATCTTGTTTTGTCAATCCAATATTTTTTGAATCTCCTGAAGGTATTTGATATTTGTTTTTTCCAAAAGGATAAAATTCTTTAATAGCAGGATTTTGTTCTATTGCTAGATTTATAACTGTCCTTAAATTTCTAAGGTCAACTCCTACAGTTGCAGTCGAGACATTTTTTTTCCTTTCTCTCTCATAGTTTAATAGCCAATCCTTTGTTATTTCATAAAATCTTAATGGAACTTTTAAATTATATGTATCAATATTATTCCAGGTAGATTCTAAAGACTTAGCTGTCTTATAGCTTCCCCTCTTTTTTAAATCCTTAATTTTATCATCAAAAACAGATTCAACATCATCAATAAATTTCTTTGACTCTTTATAGTCATAAAATAATTCTTTAACCTGCTTGTAATTTGTTATGCCCTTTCTTGAGATAATCTCCTTTAAGATGTCCTGTTTAATTTTTAGAATATTTCTTATTTCAGCTTTCCTTCCGTAGACAGTAGTTTCTCCTGTAATAGTTCCAAATGAATCTTTTTTGTCTTTATTGACCCAGATACTGTCAAAGTCAGTTGATGTGGCTTCAAGTTTAATTATACTCCCATCTTCAAAAACGACATCTTTAATAGAAAAATCATAATTTCTATTTAACTCCTTAGAATGTAAGTTTACTTTAATTGGACATATGGCATTTTTGTCAAAAGTTCCGTTTGGATTTTTAGTACCTCTTCTGTCTAATTTAAATTTAACTCTGAAATTCAAAATACATTAATTTTCTACGTATAAATATACGTATAATTGAGACATCAATATACATTTGAATACATAGAATCTGACTATATTTCCATAAATGCCTATAAATAGTGGGGTAGGAGGGTATAAAAATTTACGTAAAGTTATAAATGAATAAGGGGGAATCTGATTAACAGTCAGATGCTCTAACCAACTGAGCTAAGGAGGAATGTTAATATCCATAAGGGTTAACAGAGTTTTTCAAAATCTAAATACTTTTTTTAGTAGTGATTTACATATAAAATTGCATAAATCTTAAAAGTAAGATCCTCTATCAACCTTTTAAGGCAAGCAAATATATAATTTTTGTGTATAGTGTAAAAGCTATACAGTCTTAATATTTTCTTTTAAGTTCAGGAACTTCGAGTCCTAATAGATATTTCAAGGGTTGCTAAATTTCAAGTTCGTTACTTTTGTACTATTCAACAACAATTCGATTCAGGATTACAGGGAATCATGTTGGATTATATCTGTTTTAACATAAGAAAATATTAAAATAGATAAAGACATTACAAATGACTTTTTCCTTTTAATTGATTTATGATTAATAATGCCTCTGTCTTTTTTTTGGGTGCTTGAGAAGTTTTAATTTTTCATATCCACTCTGAGAGAAATGCTTTGACCAATGGCTCCTTTATAACTGGATCTCCAATTGGGAAGCCTGCAGGTGTTGAAGCCATAAATTGTGGGAAAATTAAGATATAGGCATCATCCTCAATGTATAATCTCCCATGATTATTAGCATAACCTGACCACTGATTACAATGAGGCGTCGTGCTTGTTTTTTTCTCTAAAGCCCAACCATAGTTAAAAGATGCTGTCTCCCCAGTAAGACCGAATGCTTGAGCTAATTTTGAATGACGGTCAAGATCTAAAAATTCTCCATGTGTCAATTCTTTTACTGAATTTGGTGTTAATATTCTTCTACCGTCTTCTGAATATCCACCAGCAATTAACATTTCATAAAATTTTGCATAATCACTAACAATCATAGATGATCCAGTGTCACCGCTGTCACATTTTCTAGCACCTTGATATTGGTCAGTAGTTACGGTGTTTGGAAGACTATTTAACTTTGGTAGGCACTCACTGTAGGGCTTTACCTCTAATCCCTGCGTTTCATCGTTTAACACTGCTCCATACAGTTGAGGTACTTTTGAAATACGAGGATCTCCATCATCTAAGTAGAATGCAGCGCTATTCATTCCAAGAGGTTTAAATAATTTTTCATTACATATTTCTGAAAAACGAAGAAATTTTCCTGTTTCTTTCTCTAAAACAACCTCGATTATTCTTCCCAAGATTAAAGCTCCAAGACCATAAGAAAATGTACCTGGCTCGGCTACCAAATAACCTGCAGCTGCAATTGCATTACAATACTCCTCAAGTGTGGCGTTTTGTCCAATAATTGTGTTTGAGGTATAATATCCAATTCCATTTTTCCTTCTAAGAGCCTGTGCCACTCCATACTGATGACCAAATATTGGTTGTTGAAAGGCTAAATCAAAGTCTGTCCACATATCATAACCTACTCCAGCTGATTCAGCTAAACAGTGTTTAACTAACATTTTATTTTTTGCAACTTTTTTACAGTATGATAGATTTTTAGTTTTTCCTGTCATAAAAGAGGTGTAGGGTATTTCCATCACCTCATTTTCGCAATTAGCTGAATTTATAATCACTTCAAAATTTTTATCAAAGGAGGGTATATAACTTCCAACTGTGGCTTCTAAATTAATCAAACCTTCTTCTTTTAGAATTAATGCTATCGTGGAACCAAAAACCTTAGTCATAGAAAAGCAGCGAAATTGAGAATCAAGTTTCATGGGTATATTTTTCTCCTTATCAGAAAAACCGAAAGCTTTGTGATAGGTATGTTTTCCTCTCTTAGCTAAGACTACAAATCCTGGAATAGGACACTTTTCGTTATTTATTATGTTTTTTGCCACGATGTCTAATCGCTCTCCAAATCCTTTTTTAAGACCAATTTGATTATTCATAAAATAAAATTTTTTGGTTTATTGTTATTTAAAAATAGGCAAAATAAACCTTCTTCTTTTGTAGTGGTTGTATAAATATTTAATAAAACCTCAATTAACGTATTAGATTATAATTTTAAATATTTAAGGGATAAATTAGTGTGTAGAAATCCATTACATTAATTAATTTTATTTTTTAGAAAAAATGATAGAATCAATTTTATGAGAGCTACGCTATTTAGTTTGTTTACAATCTTTTATTTTTCAAAAAATATGGCACAAAAATATGAGACACAAAAATTTGAAGTTATAAAAAGCATAGGAGAAGCGGAAATACGCTACTATCCCCCTGTAATGAAAATTAAAGCAAATAGAAATAATGGTTTTGGTTCCTTATTTGGATATATTTCAGGAAAGAACGTAAATGGTCAAAAAATTGCCATGACCACTCCTGTTTATATGCAAGAGGATAATGGGGAAAAAGTTATGGAATTCGTTCTACCTCGAGAATTTGATTCACAATCTACTCCAGATGCTTTATCTGATAAGGTTAAAGTTTATGAATCAAATCCTGGTTATTTTATCGCCTACGCCTTCGGAGGATATGCGGTTGATTGGGTGGCTAATAGAGCTATCAAGTTACTAAAAGAAATTATAAAAGCTAATAACATTATTGTTGAGGGTGATCCAATTTTGTTAGTTTATAATTCTCCATACAAACTAATCAATCGAAAAAATGAAATTCTTTTTAAAATAACTGATCAAAAGAATCCTAAATAAAATCATTAACCAAATAGCCAACGAAATAAATCATTCCCATTTGCATAAAGAACCAAAGCCATTAAAAGGAAAAAGCCAAACATCTGAGCGTATTCCATAAATTTATCGTTAGGCTTACGACCTGAGATCATTTCATAAAATAAAAACATTACATGTCCCCCGTCTAGTGCTGGTATTGGTAAGATATTCATAAAGGCAAGAATGATTGAAATTAAAGCTGTACTAGACCAAAATCCTTTCCAATTCCATTGGTCAGGAAACATACTTCCAATTGCTCCAAAACCACCTAACTGAGAAGCACCTTTAGATGTAAAGACATATTTAAACTGTGCTATGTAATCGTGTAAAGTCCAATAACCATAATCAAAACCTTCAATTATACTTTCAGATAAACTCAAGGTCTCTTGTTCAAATGAAAAATAATCAACCTTTGGATAAACTCCTAAAGTTCCATCGTTGGAGGTTTTAATATTTAAAGTATCAATCCTGTCATTACGCTCATAGGCCAAACGAATTACCTTAGATTCTCCAAACATATTATTTTTAAATTCACCCCAATTATTGACTGGATTTCCATTGATATTTACAATTTTATCATTTGATTGCAGACCAATATTTGCAGCTGGAGAATTTGGGATAATACTATCTAAAACAGCGGGTATAACTGGGGAAAATGGTATCATTTCTCCAGATTCAAACATTTTAGAACCTATATCTTCTGGGATTTCAAGCGTTGCAGTTGAACCGTTTTGACGTTTCACGGTTACAGAATTAACATCACGCAGTAAAAAAAATTTGTTAATTTCTAATACATTTTCTAATACTTTACCATTTAGAGTTAAAACTTTATCTCCGGTTTCAAAACCTAATTGAGCTACTACTGGAGAAGGTTCTAATCCCATTGGCAAATCCTCAGATGCAAGAGTATATTTCCCCCAGACAAAGAGGATCATCATATAAATTAAAAAACCTAAAATCAGATTTACCGTTACTCCACCAAGCATTATAATCAAACGTTGCCAAGCAGGTTTTGATCTAAATTCCCATGGTTTTGGGGGTTGTAACATCTGCTCTTTGTCCATACTCTCATCTATCATTCCAGAGATTTTAACATAACCTCCCAGCGGCAGCCAACCAATACCATATGTGGTTTCTCCAATTTTCCTTTTAAACAGAGCAAATTTTACGTCAAAGAACAAAAAGAATTTTTCAACACGTGTCTTGAATATTCGAGCAGGAATAAAATGACCTAATTCATGGAGAACAATCAATAAAGAAAGACTCATTAATAATTGAATTGCTTTTACTAAAAATGGACTCATATGAAAATTTTAATTCTGCAAAAGTAATATAATAGCATGCATAATAAAAATCTAATGTTTAGATTTGAAACACTTTTTAAGCTATGCATTATTATATCGATTTTAAATCCTATAAATTTGTCAAGTTCTGAGTTATATGATAAAAATTTTTAATGAGTACAAGTTTTTTATAGGTACCCTAATCCTATTGTCAGCGTTAATTTTAACCCTATTCTACAATGCCCTTAAGCCTAACGAAAAATTACCAATTTATCAACCTGCAATGGTAAATTACGAGTTGGTAGATAGTAGCCTTCAACATATAAAAAAATATCATAAAATTGCTCCCTTCTCTTTAACTAACCAAAATGGTTTGACTATAACTGATAAAGACTATTTAAATAAAATATATGTTGCAGACTTTTTTTTCACCACTTGTCCTTCCATTTGTCCAAAAATGACAGCAAATATGGGACTAATTCAAGATGCTATTTTAAAAGATGAACAAGTCAAGTTACTCTCATTTAGCGTAACACCTGAAATAGATTCTGTAGCAAAACTTAAAAGATATGCTCTTGAAAAAGGGGTAATTGATTCTAAGTGGAACTTACTCACAGGGAATAAAAAACAGATTTACGAGCTTGCTCGAAAATCATACTTAGCAGTCAAAGAAAGCGGTAATTTGGGTGCACATGATATGATCCATACCGAAAATTTTATTTTAGTTGACCCTGAGAAAAGAATACGTGGATTTTACGATGGGACAGATACAGCAGCTATGAGCAAGCTGCTTTCAGATATCACAATACTTCAACAGGAATATTTAAGCCCATGATATTTTTCAAACTGAACAAGATTTAAAGCGAGGATTTTCCCTACTTTAGCTCCTTAAAATCATTCTAAATAATGATTCCATTGGATCAACTTGCATTAGGAGAAACAGCAGAAATCGAAATGATTGAGACAGATAAGCTACCGCTGAAGCTTATAGAGATGGGATGTTTACCAGGAAACCCTGTTTCCCTTATTCATATAGCTCCATATAGCGATCCCCTGTATATAAAAATCGATGAATCTTATCTCGCTATTGGTAAAGAAACGGCTAAAAATATCTTTGTTCGGTTAATAAAATAATCCATGAGTAAGCCCTTGAATGTTGCACTATTGGGAAATCCAAATACAGGAAAGACATCAGTTTTCAATGCCTTGACTGGTTTAACTCAGAAAGTAGGCAATTATCCTGGAATTACTGTTGAAAAAAAAGAAGGAATTTGTAAACTGAACCAAACTACTAAGTGCCATATTATTGATCTTCCTGGAACCTACAGCTTAAATGCTTCTTCTATAGATGAAAGTATTGTTATTGAACTTTTACTCAATAAAAATAGTAAAGACTTTCCTGATGTTGCAGTTGTAATAACTGATGTAGAAAACCTAAAGCGTAATTTACTTTTATTTACCCAGGTAAAAGATCTGGGTTTACCAACATTGTTGGTTATTAATATGTCTGATCAAATAAAAAGGAAAGGAATTTCTTTAGATATCCCAACCCTAGAGGATGCTTTAGACACTAAGATCGCACTAGTTAGTACTCGAGAGGGTAAAGGCTTGGATGTATTGAAAGATGCAATTTTAAACTACAAACAACTTTCTTGCTCTCCTTCAATTTCTCTAAATTCGATTGATAAAGAATATTTCCAAAATTTAGAAAAAACTTTTCCGAATGAAGTCATATATAAGTTATGGTTGGTGATCAGTCAAGATATTAATTTTGTAAAAATTGATAGAAAAAAAGTTCCAGATGTATCTGTCTGTAAGACTATGCCAAAATCCTATCTTAAAAGACTTCAGCAAAAAGAAACTATAAAAAGGTATCAGTATATAAATCAAGTCTTAAAGCAAGGCTTCAAAGTTGATCGACAAGGTGCCACAGATTTAAGAAGTCGGTTTGATAGAGTTTTGATTCATAAGTTTTGGGGTTATTTAATTTTCTTTTTCATTTTAATGATAATTTTTCAATCTATTTTTAATTGGAGCAGCATCCCTATGGATTTTATTGATTCTACTTTTGCTAGTTTAAGTGAAAGTCTAAAAAATAATCTTCCTAAAGGTGTATTTACAAACCTTTTTACCGAAGGAATCATTCCAGGGTTGGGTGGTATAGTAATTTTTATTCCTCAGATTGCTTTTCTTTTTTTATTTATTTCAATTTTAGAAGAAACAGGCTATATGAGTCGGGTGGTATTTTTGATGGATCGTGGTTTACGCCGATTTGGTTTAAATGGGAAAAGTGTAATTCCATTAATTTCAGGAACTGCTTGTGCAATTCCAGCAGTAATGGCTACTCGAAATATTGAAAATTGGAAAGAGCGTTTGATTACAATATTAGTAACCCCTTTTACTACTTGCTCAGCACGTCTACCTGTCTATGCAATTTTAATTGCACTTGTAATTCCAGAAGGATCTTTTTTAGGTTTAAATTATAAAGGGCTAATGTTAATGGGTTTATATCTTATTGGTTTTGGGATGGCTCTATTTGCAGCATTGATTTTAAGCAAAACCTTATCTATCAAATCTAAAAGTTATTTTGTAGTTGAGATGCCTAATTACAAATTTCCTTTATTTAAAAACATTGTGATTACAGTATGGAAAAAGACCAAAACCTTTGTTTCTGAGGCTGGGAAAATAATTTTAGCTATTTCAATTTTACTATGGATCACGGCTTCTTATGGGCCAGGAGAAAATTTTAAAAAGGCAGAGCAAATTGTAGTTAATAACTATCCGGAACTTAATCAGAAGGAGATAGAAACAAAACTTAACTCTTATAAATTAGAGCATTCTTATATTGGAATACTAGGAAAAACAATAGAGCCTTTGATTTCCCCTTTAGGCTATGATTGGAAAATTGGCATTGCTATCTTGAGTTCATTTGCAGCTAGAGAAGTTTTTATAGGAACCTTAGCCACTATATATAGCGTAGAGAATAATTCTGAAAATACAATTAAAAATATGATGGCATTAGATATAAGATCAGACGGAAAACCACTATTTAATTTAGCTAGTGGAATTTCTTTAATGCTTTTCTATGCTTTTGCTATGCAGTGCATGAGTACAATTGCAATTGTTAAAAAAGAAACCAATTCATGGAAATGGCCTATGATCCAATTATTTGGAATGACTCTTTTAGCTTATATTATATCCTTTTTAACTTATCAAATTTTAGATTAATGGATTGGTTACAAATAATCTTGGTATTTATTTCTGCTTTCGGAGCTCTCTTATTTTTATTTAGTAAATTTTTTTTTAACAAAAAAGAATCAAAAAATAATAACTGTGACCCAGACTGTGGATGCCATTAATTTATTTTCTTAAGCATTTTCTTTTCTAGAAAATAATATATATTTAGAAATTCAAATTGAAATAAACTTAACATGACAAATTCAAAGAGACTTTTTTACGGAAGCTGTTTTGCCTTAATTACTACAGCTTTTTCATTTAGTATTCGTGCTGGAATCTTACCCCAGTTAGCAGAATCATTTGATTTAAGTGGGCAACAACTGGGATTTATTAATTCTATGTGGTTTTTAGGCTTTCCTATTTCTATGATTTTAGGAGGGTTATTTTACCACACTATAGGACCTAAGTTAATTATGCAGTTTGCTTTTTTAACACATACATTAGGAATAATTTTAACAATTTTTTCTGGAGGATACACCGGCTTGTTAATCTCTACGCTTTTGATAGGAATTGGAAACGGATGTACTGAAGCAGCCTGTAATCCAATGATTGCTGATGAATACGAGGGAAAGCAGATGAATACTTTATTGAATCGATTTCATATGTGGTTTCCAGGAGGTATTGTATTGGGAAGTTTGATTTCACTTTTTATGACAAACCTTAACTTAGGATGGCAAGCACAAATATGGATCATAATGATTCCAACTTTAATTTATGCTTATCTATTTATGGGCCAGAGTTTTCCAAAACCCAAATCGGAGGCTGTTACCTCGATTGCTGAAAACTTTAAAGCTATGCTTTCTCCGGTATACCTATTTATTTTACTCTGTATGGCATTCACAGCTATTTCTGAATTTGGGCCTCAACAATGGACCAGTTTAATTTTGAGTAGCAGTGGAGCACATCCAATGGTAATTTTGGCTTTAATAACAGGATTGATGGCAATTGGGCGTTATTTTGGAGGTGATATTGTTCATCGATTTGACCAAACAGGAGTACTTTTAGGTTCTGCATTACTTACTGCCACGGGAATTTTCTTATTAAGTACCCAAACTGGATTTATGGTATATATTGCTGCTATTTTCTTTGCATTAGGTGTTTGTTATTTCTGGCCTAACATGATTGGTTTTGTTGCAGAAAAAATTCCACTTAGTGGAGCTTTAGGAATGTCTATTGTAGGGGGAATGGGGATGTTTTCAACCTCAATTTTTCAAGCTATCATTGGGGGGGGGATTGATTCTTCAACAGCTGAGCAATCAGCTCTAGGATTGGAAGGTACTGCACTGGAATTAGCTGCTGGACAACAAACGTTGACATACATGATTAGTTTTCCAGGAATTTTAATCATATTATTTTCAATATTATATTTTTGGAAACGTGATGTTAAGCCTGTAAGTGAACAAAAAATCTAACCTCTATAAAAATTTAAACCTTTTAGTTGCCTACTATGGATTCATAAGATTTTCAATTTCCTCAATCTCAATTGGTATATTGGCCATCAGATTTATTGGGACACCTGATTTTTGAATTACAACATCATCTTCCAATCGAACTCCAAATCCTTCTTCAGGGATATAGATTCCAGGCTCAACTGTAAATACCATATTTGCTTCCATAGGTAAATGAAGTAGACCATAATCATGAGTATTTAACCCAAGGTGATGAGCAGTGCCATGCATAAAATATTTTTTATAAGAAGGACTTTCGGGTTTCTCATTTTGAATATCAGCTTTATCCAAAAGGCCAAGACCTAGAAGCTCAGAAGTCATAATTTTTCCTACTTCTGTATGAAATTCTTTCCATATTGCTCCTGGAATAAGAAGTTTAGTTGCTTCATTTTTCACCTTTAATACGGCATTATATACAGCTTTTTGACGTTTTGAGAAACTACCTGAAATGGGGAGTGTTCTTGTTAGATCAGCAGAATAATTACCGTATTCTGCTGCCACATCTAATAGAACAAGTTCGCCAGCCTTACATTGTTGATTGTTATCCGTATAGTGTAAAATGTTTGCATTAGCACCAGATGCAATTATTGGGTCGTATGCAAAGCCTTTTGATCTATTTCTTAGAAATTCATAAATCAATTCTGCTTCTAGTTCGTATTCCCAAACTCCAGGCTTTAAAAAAGATAGTATACGGCGTATTCCTATTTCAGTTATATCACAAGCTGTCTGTAATTGTTTAATTTCTTCATTACTTTTTACAGATCTTAATTTTTGCAGAATTGGGTTACTTTTTTCAGTTGAATGAACAGGATATTCCTTTTTACACCATTGAATAAAACGGTCCTCTCTTGTTTGGGTCTTAACTGCTTGGCGATAATGTTCGTTTGTATTTAAATAAAAGTTTTCACATTGGGCACTTAATGTTTTGAATATCTTTTCAAACTCTTCTAGCCAATAAATAGTCTGGATACCGCTTATTTCTTTAGCTTGAATTTTGGTAAGTTTAGGTCCTTCCCATATAGCAATTTGTTCATCTGTCTTACGAATAAAAAGGATCTCTCTGTGTTTTTTATCAAAAGCACCTGGGAAAAGGATCAATATAGTTTCTTCTTGATCTATACCAGAGAGGTAGAAAATATCACGATGTTGTTCAAAAGGCAATGTACTATCCGCACCTATAGGGTAAATATCATTTGAATTAAAGATGGCTAAACTATTAGGTTTTAAATTCGCAATAAAAGCTTTTCTTGCTCTATAGTAGAAAGAACTAGAAAGCGGTTTATATTTCATAAAAGTATTTTTACTAAGATAATAGTTTTTGAAAATCTATTTTGTTTAATTAGATAGATATAGAATTGTAGTTTCAATATTTTTTGTGGGCAAAATTATTTTAACATCCAATTTCTTTATTTATAAACTATAAAAATTACCTAAAGCTACTTGTTGCTATCTGTTTATACCTTAATTTTGTACAATAAATTAAAATTTTATGACTCTAGCGGCTTCTTCAATTGGAAGAAAAGTAATGATGGCACTTTCAGGCCTTTTCCTAGTGTTGTTTTTAACTCAGCATTTTAGTATCAATTTACTTTCCGTTTTTAGTGAATCATTGTTTAATCAGGTATCCCATTTTATGGGGAACAATCCGATCGTACAATTTATACTGCAACCAATATTAATATTTGGGGTTCTTTTACATTTTACAATGGGTTTTCTTCTAGAATTGCAAAACTCAAAATCTCGTTCGGTAAAATATGACTCATATAAAGGAAGCACAAACGCCTCTTGGATGTCAAGGAATATGATTTTATCTGGAATTGTTATTCTCTCATTTTTAGGGTTACACTTTTATGACTTTTGGTTTCCTGAAATGAATTATAAATACATTGAAGTACTTCCTTTGGATGCTGATCGTTATTTTGAAGAGATGGTTCACAAATTTCAAAGTCCAGCTCGTGTAGCTATTTATGCACTTTCTTTTATTTTTTTAAGCTTGCATTTATTTCATGGCTTTGCATCTTCCTTTCAATCGGTTGGAGTAAATAATAAGTATTCCAAATCAATAAAATCCTTTACTGTAATATTTTCTATTGTTATACCATTAGGCTTTATTTTTATAGCTCTATTTCATCATTTAACCGCATTTTAAATGTCTAAACTTAATTCAAAAATCCCTACGGGACCAGTTGCAGATAAATGGACAAACCATAAAAGTAAAATTAACCTTGTTAGTCCAGCAAATAAACGTTTGATCGACGTTGTTGTGGTTGGGACAGGACTAGCGGGAGCATCAGCTTCTGCAACATTAGCTGAGCTTGGTTACAATGTTAAGACTTTTTGCTTTCAAGACTCACCTAGGCGAGCCCACTCGATTGCCGCTCAAGGGGGAATCAATGCAGCAAAAAATTATCAAGGAGATGGAGACTCAACATATAGGTTGTTTTATGACACAATTAAGGGAGGGGATTACCGATCACGCGAGGCTAATGTTCACAGATTAGCTGAGGTTTCAACTAATATTATTGACCAGTGTGTAGCACAGGGAGTTCCTTTTGCTCGTGATTATGGGGGTCTTTTAGATAATAGATCTTTTGGAGGAGTATTAGTTTCTAGAACTTTCTATGCAAAAGGTCAAACAGGACAGCAATTACTATTAGGGGCATATTCTGCTATGAATCGACAAATAGGACGTGGAAAAATAAAGATGTTCAATCGTCATGAGATGATGGATTTAGTTATAGTTGATGGCAAAGCAAGAGGAATTATTACCCGTAATTTAGTTAATGGAAAAATCGAACGTCACGGAGCACATGCTGTTGTGATTGCCTCAGGTGGTTATGGGAATGTATTCTTTCTTTCAACAAATGCAATGGGCAGTAATGTATCGGCTGGTTGGAAAATACATAAAAAAGGAGCACATTTTGCAAATCCTTGTTTTACACAAATTCACCCTACTTGTATCCCAGTATCTGGTGATCACCAGTCCAAATTAACTTTGATGTCGGAATCATTACGTAATGACGGTCGAATTTGGGTACCCAAAGATTTAGAAGATGCCAAAGCCATTCGAGAAGGTAAATTAAAACCTACCCAAATATCGGAAGAAAATAGAGATTATTATTTAGAAAGAAGATATCCTGCCTTTGGAAATTTAGTACCCCGAGATGTTGCCTCAAGAGCAGCTAAAGAGCGCTGCGATGCTGGATTTGGAGTTAATAAAACTGGAGAGGCAGTTTATTTAGACTTTGCTTCTGCTATTTTGCGTTATGGAAAAGAACAAGCACATGTAAAAGGTTTGGATGAGAATGATACTTTATTGGTAAAAAAATTAGGTAAAGATGTGGTCCGGGCTAAGTATGGAAATCTTTTCCAGATGTATGAAAAAATCGTAGATCAAAATCCATATGAAATGCCAATGATGATATATCCTGCGGTACACTACACAATGGGTGGTGTTTGGGTAGATTATAATTTAATGACAAGTATACCTGGATGTTATGCTATAGGAGAAGCAAATTTTTCTGACCATGGAGCAAACCGTTTGGGTGCTTCTGCTTTAATGCAAGGATTAGCTGATGGATATTTTGTTTTACCCTACACTATAGGTGATTATCTTTCAAATGATATCCAAACCGGATCTATAGACACCGAACTTCCTGAATTTGAAAAAGCTGAGGCTTCAGTAAAAGCACAACTAGACGGCTTTATTAGTAATAATGGAAAAAATTCAGTTGATTATTACCATCGAAAATTAGGTAAAATTATGTGGGATAAATGTGGAATGTCTCGCAACGAAAAAGGATTAAAAGCTGCTTTAAGAGAAATTAAGGAACTCCGTGAGGATTTTTATAAAAATGTAAATGTGCCAGGGAAAACTAATGAATTTAATGAGCAACTAGCTAAGGCTGGACGTGTTGCAGACTTTTTAGAATTGGGAGAATTATTTGCTAAAGATGCTTTAGAGCGAACTGAATCCTGTGGAGGTCACTTCAGGGAAGAATCGCAGACTCCTGAAGGAGAAGCTCTTCGTGATGATGAAAATTTTACGTATGTATCTGCTTGGGAATATAACGGAGCTCCATCAAAGGCTAAACTTTATAAAGAAAAGTTGAAATACGAAGAAATTGAAGTAAAAACCAGATCATATAAATAATAACTTAGGAAATAAATTACTAATATGAATTTGACATTAAAAGTTTGGCGACAGGCAAATGCGGATGTAAAAGGTAAAATAGAAACCTATCAAATTGAAGGGATATCACCGGATATGTCTTTCTTAGAAATGATGGATATGTTAAATGAAGATTTGATGTCTAAGGGTATTGATCCTGTTGCTTTTGATCACGACTGTAGAGAAGGAATTTGTGGGATGTGTTCAATGTTTATTAATGGAGAAGCTCATGGACCTGACCGATTAGTAACTACTTGTCAATTACACATGCGTAAATTTAATGACGGGGATACAATTACTATTGAGCCATTTAGAGCTAAAGCCTTTCCTGTAATTAAAGACTTAACAGTAGACCGATCTTCTTTTGATCGAGTCCAGCAAGCTGGGGGTTTTGTCTCGGTGAATACTTCAGGTAACACTCAGGACGCAAATGCTATCCCAATTGATAAGCATGATGCGGATAAGGCATTTGATGCAGCTACCTGTATTGGTTGTGGCGCCTGTGTTGCAACTTGTAAAAATGCATCTGCGATGTTGTTTGTTTCCGCCAAAGTTTCTCAATACGCTCTTCTCCCTCAAGGAAAAGTTGAAGCTATAGATCGAGTCTTAAATATGGTTAAGCAAATGGACGAAGAAGGTTTTGGTAATTGCACAAATACTGGAGCGTGTGAGGTAGAGTGCCCAAAAGGAATTTCTCTAGAAAATATAGCACGCATGAATAGGGAGTATCTATTTGCGAGTTTGAAAGGATAGGTATATTCAAAATTTTATTTTTCTGAACTAAGATTTTTTTTCTCCCTTATAAAAATCGTGATAGTTATAATTATAAATTATATTTAGTAAGGCTTATAATATTTTGTGAAGTGAAATAAGTTTATTCATAATATTTTTTTTGATTAGTTTATCAATATCCTCAAATTGACTTTTAATATCATTGATAAATTGATTATCTGAAAGGACATAATGCCCACAAATTTTAATCAGATTTTCTTTTTGTTGCTTGGGATCAAAATCTTTGCCAACCCACTTAACCCATTTTTTAGAATTGTAGCACAGTTCCCAATAACGATCAAAAAGACTTTTTTTATTCTTTATTTGTTTTAAATAAGTTTGTGTTTCAATTAAACCAAATTCTGGAGCAATATTGATAGAATCTAAACCTTTAGACATTTTAAGTTTAATTAATTCTTCTGGAATATAGTCTCCATTGTGTTCTTTTGTTTTTAAACTATTTTTTTTAGCTACGTTTATCATATTGCTTAACCTCTTAAGGTCAAAATTTCCTGTATTTTGATTGGAAGAGAGAGAAGTCCCTGACTGAATTACTAAATATTTTATTTGTAAAAATGCTTTTTTTGTGAGATTTAATTTTAAAAAATGCAATAATTCCTCAAGATCTTTTGCTTCAAATCTTCTTATTGATTCTTCTGTGCCAACTTCAAATTTAATTTCTGAATTTTGGGACAAACAAAATTCGATCATTTCTAAAGTCCATTTCGAACCTTTATCAAAGGAAGGATATTTTTTCCATGGATCAATATGTATATAATCAAAATATTTACAGTCATACTTGAGAGATAAATAGCCATCATCGTCCTCTGATCCTTGCCCAGGCCCACTATGATCTCTCATAATGGTGAGTTCATTTGAATATTCAGAGAGTTCTTTTGTGGTCCAATGGTTCGCATAACCTCCAGAATAATCTACTTGTCTTCGACTAGGAATAATAGCGACTTTTTTCGAAAAAAGACGTTGAAATTCAATAATTGAGTCAACGACATTTTTAGACATAGGTCCGATGAAATATTTTATTTCCATGATATTGATGGGATTTTACAATTTCAATTTAGATTTAACTTCCTCTATTTAATCTTACATTGCGTCTAAAACCATTTTAATAAAAACACCAACTTGGGTTGGTTCTATCCAGCGGGTAACTATAACCAAGTCATGATTTGGAATAATAACGATATAATTTCCTCCAAAGCCTGATGCATAAAAGACGTTTTCAGGAACACCATCCCAGTATCGGTCAGTTCCTTTTTTGTTTAACCACCACATATATCCATAGTTAAGTTTCGCAGGAGAAGAACGAGTTGCCTCTTCAATCCATTCTCTACTAATAATTTGTTTACTTTTCCATCGGCCATTGTTTAAAAACAGTAAACCAAAACGTGCATGGTCCTCTGTACTTATAAATAGCCCTCCACCGGAGTGCCCTCCTCCAGAAACTGATTGCATACGATTCCCATCAAGCTCGATCCAGGAATTTTTGTAACCATACCAGCGCCAACTTGTACTTGCTCCAATTGGGTCCATGATATAGTATTTTAAAATCTGGGGTAATGGCTTACGCCAAACATTCAGAAGTGAATATGCCAATACATTAACCCTAACATCATTATATTTATAAAAAGTTCCAGGAACATTTAAGGCTCTGCTTTTCCAATCATCTATATTGCCTGCTAAAGGTGGACGATCAGCCCAATCGTGTATACCCCATAGGGTGCCAGACCAATCTGAAGATTGATTTAGCAAATGTTCCCATTTGATTTGTTGATTATGAGCTCCATCAAAAGTAGTATCCCAAATCAGATCTGCTACATAGTCTTTTGCCTTGAATAAACCTCTATCTACAGCCAGGCCTGCAATACTGGAAAGATAACTTTTTGTAACACTGAAGGTCATGTCAACACGTTTAATTTCACCCCAAGATGCAACCAAATAACCGTTTTTTAATATCATTCCAGCTGGACCTCCCCTTTTTTTTGTTGGACCAAGAATTTTATGATAAGGCTCCCTTTCAAAACCTTTTAAAATAGCGATACGTAAATCCGTAGATCCCCTATATTCATTCTCATTAGCAAAATCGATAGCTTTATTTAATTTGCTATTTTTAATATTGAATTCCTCAGGTAGACGTTTTTCCCAGGGATCAACATGAGACGGGAAGTAGTTTTGTCCGATAGCTAAGAATCCGAACAAGCTAAAAATTAAGGTAATTTTTGAGAAAATATTCAATTCAATAAAATGAAATCGTTTAAAATAAAGATAACAAAATTATATATGGAAGGCTCATTTAATTTTAATCAATAAATAATGAAATCTAAATTAAAAATCATTGCACTTCAAATACCACTTTTTTGGGAGAACCCATTAAAGAATAAAGCATACATAGAAAAGCAGTTTAGAAAACAAGCTATTGAAGCAGATATTTTATTTCTTCCAGAAATGTTTTCAACAGGTTTCACCATGAATGCTAAGCTAATAGCAGAGACAATGAATGGTCCCACTATTCAATGGATGAAAAAGTGGGCCTCTAAACTAGGGTTACTTCTTGGAGGCAGTCTTGTGATTAAAGATGAAGAAAAGTATTTTAATCGATTAGTTATTGTAGGAGGGGAAAATATAGTAGCTTACTACGACAAGCGCCACACTTTTACTTACGCAGGAGAAAATAGGTTTTATAATACTGGAACGAACTCTGGTTTATTCGAATATAAAGGATGGAAGATTTGCTTACGAATTTGTTACGATTTGCGCTTTCCTATATGGTCAAGGAATATCCAAGATTATGATTTATTAATTTATGTAGCTAATTGGCCGTCAGCTAGGATTAATGCTTGGGACACTTTACTTCAGGCCAGAGCTATTGAAAATATGAGTTATGTATTAGGGGCTAATAGAATAGGAACTGACGATAATGGATTAGACTATCCTGGCCATAGCGGTATTTACAGCCCTTTAGGGAAGTCGTTAACAGGAGATATTTCCTCCCGTGAAGGGTTCTTTATGGCTGAATTAGATTATTTTGAGCTTCAATTACTTCGGAAACAGTTGA
>CACLGW010000021.1 GCA_902606525.1 uncultured Bacteroidota bacterium
AAGAGTGCTCCACTTTGCTTCTTAATAGTATCCCAAAGCCAGAAACCAAGGCCAAAAATTGCAACAATTCGAAATAAGGATAACCCCAGTTTTGCTGTATCTTCAGAAATAAAGGGAATAAAGTCGTTGAGCTTTGTTCCCATTGCCATTCCTTTATTTTCTACAAAAAGTAACTTAAAAAATCCCCAGTCTAGAATTGGGGGAACTCCATAACCAGAAAGTGGATAGTTAAGTTTTATAAAAATTTTAGTCCCTTGATCCAAAAATAAAGTAACCAAAATAATTCCCAGCGCCCAGGCAAAGTTAAAGTATGTTTTTTTTTGACTCAGAACTTTTCAATCTTATTTCTGCATGTTCTTTGCCTCTATGCTTAATGTAGCATGAGGAACTAAAAACAAACGTTTTTTATTAATTAGGTTTCCAGTTATTCGACATACTCCATAAGTTTTATTTTCGATACGGATTAATGCATTTCTTAAATCACGAATGAATTTCTCCTGACGAATAGCCAGTTGAGTATTTGCCTCTTTAGACATGGTTTCAGATCCTTCTTCAAACGCTTTAAAAGTCGGAGCAGTATCTTCAGTTCCATTATTCCCATTGTTCATGTAAGCACTTTTTAAAAGCTCGAGATCAGAATTTGCCTTCTCAATCTTTTTTTCTATTAAAGTTCGAAATTCTTTTAACTCTTTATCGCTATAACGTGTTTTTTTTGTCATGACAATATTTTTTTTATACTAATTTCAGTTTTAATGTTTTCAAATTCGATTATTTTCCCGTCCTCAATTTTGGATTTAAAATATAAGCTTTCAGCTAATGTTTCAGAAAGGATATAAGTCTTGTTTTGAGAAACAGCCTTTTGCAGTTTTGAATCTTCTTTCAATAAAATATTAATTTTATCTGTTACTTCAAGACGACTTTCTTTCCTATGATTTTGAATTCTATTAACCAACTCTCTGGCTATCCCTTCATTTTTTAATTCTGGACTTAGCTTCATGTCTAAGGCGATAGTCATTCCTCCGCCTTGCGTTACCTGCCATCCTTCAATATCCTTAAAAAAGACTTCAACATCAGAGCTTTCTAAAATAATGTTTTTTTCATTGAGTTTTACTTCAAGACATCTTTTTTCTTCCATTTCATTAATCTGTTCTGGTGTTAGACGATTTATAAGTTCTACAATTTTTTTTAGTTCACTACCAAAACGAGGGCCTAGTGTTTTGAAATTTGGGCGAATATCTTTCACTAAAAGAGCACTAGCATCATCTAAGATTTGAACTTCCTTAATATTGATTTCCACTTTTAATTGGTTTTCTATAAGTTCAATTCTAGACCTCTCCATCTTATTTTTTACAGGAATAATCATTTTTTTTAATGGCTGGCGAACTTTTATTTGCTCTTTCTTTCTAAGTGAAAGTGCAAGCGATGTCAGACTTCTAGCTGTATTAATTTGAGCTTCTAATTCTTTATTTATATATGAAGGATTTGCTTTTGGAAAATCTGTAAGATGAATTGATTTTTGGGTCTCTTGCATTAAATCTTGATACAAACGATCCATGTAAAAAGGAGCTATAGGAGCGGAAAGTTGTGAAACAGAAACTAAACACTCGTGTAGAGTTTGGTATGCAGCGATTTTATCGGGACCATATTCACCTTTCCAAAAACGCCTTCGGCATAAACGCACATACCAGTTACTTAATTTTTCTTGAACAAAATCAGAAATAGCGCGAGAGGCTATAGTTGGCTCGTAATTTTCATAAGCATCATCAACCGCTTTTATTAAAGTGTGAAGCTCAGATAAAATCCACTGATCTAATTCTACTCTTTCCTCAATGGGAATTGATAACTCTTTATTAGGGTAAAAGGCATCTATGTTTGCGTATAGACTAAAAAAGGAAAAGGTATTGTAAAGTGTACCAAAAAACTTACGTTGAACTCCAGCAATCCCTTCAGCATCAAACTTTAGGTTATCCCAAGGATTAGCATTAGAAATCATATACCAGCGGGTAGCATCGGGGCCATATTTATCTAAAATTTTAAAAGGATCTACAGTATTTCCCAAACGCTTGGACATTTTTTGTCCAATTTTATCCAAAACTAATCCATTAGAAACAACATTTTTATATGCTTTTTTACCAAAAACCAACGTAGCAATAGCGTGAAGTGTATAAAACCAACCTCGCGTTTGATCCACACCTTCAGCAATGTAATCAGCAGGAAATTGACTTCCTCCATCAATTAATTCTTTATTTTCAAATGGATAATGCCACTGCGCATATGGCATGGAACCTGAATCAAACCAAACATCTATTAAATCTTCCTCTCGATACATGGGTTTCCCTTGAGGACTGCTTAGAATAATTTTATCAACTACGTTTTTATGAAGATCTATAATCTCATAATTTGAATTTGAAAATACTCCCTCTTTAAATTTTTGTAAGGGGTTATCTTTCATGAATCCCATTGATTTTGAAGTTTCGATAGCTTCTCTTAATTCTCCAATAGATCCTATAACAACGCTTTCATTTCCATCTAATGTTCTCCATACCGGTAGCGGGATACCCCAAAAGCGAGAACGAGAAAGGTTCCAGTCATTCGCATCAGCAAGCCAGTTCCCAAACCGTCCTTCCCCAGTTGATTTTGGTTTCCAATTGATTTCTTGGTTAAGTTCAGTCATAAGATCCCTTACTTCGGTTACTTTTATAAACCAAGAGTCCAAGGGATAATACAAAATCGGCTTATCAGTTCTCCAACAATTTGGATAGGAGTGAGTATATTTTTCAACTTTAAAAGCCTTATTTTCTTTCTTGAGTTGAATAGCAATTTCAATATCTGTAGAACGCTTAGGCACTTTTCCCTCTGGATAATAATCATTTTTAACAAAGCGCCCTCCAAGTTTTCCAACTTCTTTTCTAAAACGCCCCTTGAGATCTACAAGCGGGACTTTGTTATTGTTTTCATCTAATATCAATAAAGGTGGTACTTCTGGGCTTGCTTCTTTCGCCACTCTTGCATCGTCTGCGCCAAAAGTTGGAGCTGTATGAACAATACCAGTTCCTTCTTCAGTCGTTACAAAGTCTCCTGAGATTATACGAAATGCATTTTTAGCATTTTCAATTGGTTGAGGAGATTCAAACCACAATTGTTCATACCGAATTTCTAATAATTCAAAACCCTTGATTTCTAATTCTACGTGGTAAGGAATTTTTTTCTTACCAGGGACAAAATTTTCTATTTTTTCCGAGGATTCATAATTATTTCCAAATTGTTTTTGTAAGAGATCTTTTGCAATAAGAACACGCAGGGGCTCGAATGTATATTGATTGAAAGTTTGCACCACAATATAATTTATATTTCTACCAACTGCCAAGGCTGTATTTGATGGGAGGGTCCACGGTGTAGTTGTCCATGCTAAAATATAAAGGTCAAGATTACCTCGAAGCTTTTCAGGAAGGCTCTCACGAATGGTTTTAAACTGAGCAGTAACAGTTGTATCTGTCACATCCTGATAAGTTCCTGGCTGATTTAGTTCATGAGAGCTTAATCCAGTTCCAGCCGCAGGAGAATAAGGTTGAATTGTGTAGCCTTTGTAAAGAAACTCCTTTTTGTGAATTTGTTTTATTAGCCACCATACACTTTCAATATATTTAGATGTATAGGTTACATAAGGGTCCCCCATATCTATCCAGTAGCCAATCCGTTCGGTTAGATCATGCCATACATCTGTGTATCGCATTACAGCTTTTTTACATGCTACGTTGTATTCTTCAATAGAAATACTCTTCCCAATATCATCCTTAGTAATACCTAAATCTTTTTCTACACCTAGTTCAACAGGAAGCCCATGGGTATCCCAACCGGCTTTTCGATGAACTTGATAGCCTTTTTGGGTTTTGTAACGGCAAAAGATGTCTTTTATAGCTCTTGCCATTACATGATGAATTCCTGGCATACCATTTGCCGATGGTGGTCCTTCATAAAATACAAAAGAAGGGTTTCCTTCTCTGCGAGCTATACTGGAAGTAAATGTTTTATTCTTCTTCCATTCTGCAAGAATTTCTCTAGATATTTTGGGTAAATCAAGCCCTTTATATTCTTTAAATTTCACCTTTTTAAGTTCTGTGTTAATGTCACTTTTTGAGCTTATTTACATGCTTAAATAGAACTATTATTGATTGTTAAGTGCGAAAGTAATTAATTTAAGTCAAAAAAGATAAGGTCTCTCTCCAAGCGGTATAATTTTTTATAGTTGATCTTACTATAAACTTATATTAACCCCGAGCTTGAAGTTACGTCCAGGGGCAGATATTCCAGAAGCAAAACTTCTGTAGTGGACATCAAAAATATTGTCTAAACCAAATCTTAAAAAAACTTTTTCAGACAATTGATATTGTGTTAGTAGTGATAATTCTGACCAAGAGGGAGTCCCTGCATATAATCTTTCTGATTCTGAAATGAGCGGGGTTTCTTCTAAGCCATCTTCACCTCCTAAGCTATAATCTCCTGGGTCCTTACTTCCACTATATTGATAGTTTAGATTGGTATACCAATCTTTATTTTGATATGTTAATAAAATACTACCAAAAACGGGAGATATCGAGGGTAGAGGTCCATACTGTTCACTTTTAATTCCTTTAATAATACTTAAATCTGCCCTTAATGAGAGGTTACCTGTAAGGTTTAAATTTCCATCTAGAGATCCTCCAAATAAATATCTATTACCCAAGTTTTCATTGGCCAAGGTCTTGAATTCCGAACCATTGTATAAAATTGTATTAAGATTTGGAGTAGTTTTATCTGTAAAGATTATGTAATCAGCTCGACCAATGTGTCTTGAAATAAGAGTACTGAAGGCTCTTATTGAGAAATTATTTTTTGCTTTGGGGAGATAATGAGTTATACCAATTTCAAAATTATAAGCATATTCAGGATAGAGAAATGGATTAGGGACAATAAGGTTCTCTTTACTTTCTCGAATTTTACCAATATCGTCAATGTTAGGATTTCTAAAACCATTTGATAATATTGCATTCCATTGATTAATTTTATTAGGGCGGTAGGTTATAGCAAGAGTACCAGTTAGCGCATCAGCATCAAGATTTACCTGTGAAAGTAATGCGTTTATGTTATAAAATTCCTTCCACCTTGCATCTAGATAAGTACTAGTAAATCTTATTCCAGCATTTAAAGTAAGTTGCGAATTTAGATCCCAGATCCAGTTTAAATATGCAGCATAACTCGCATAAGAACTTCCTTTGCTAGGATATCTCGTTGGCAGAGGAAGACTTGGAGTATAACCTGTGATCAGATCTTGTCTTAAAATTAAATCTTGTTCAAATGCAAAAGAACTTACATCATTATATACTCCTTCGAAACCATACGAAATTGAGCTCTTTCCTTTAAATTTAAATTCAAAATCACCATTAAAGCTTAAGGCTTTAACTTTTTCGGTTTGGTATTTCCTTGTTAAACTATTAAAAAAACGATTTACTCTTGACTCCTCGAGATTTTGAAAGGCAAAAGTAATTTTTCCTGAGTTTAGGTACTTTTTTTCTGGAAATATTTTTAGTTGAGGTGAAAATAAAAAGCGTTTTTGTGGACCGTAATACCACTCTGCATATCTAAGTGAATTATTCTTTTGTTCTGTAAGTTTATCATATCTAGAAATATCAGAGGAATTAGAATATTGAAGATTCAAAACTAACTGGGTTTGATTATTAACTTGAAACAAGAACTTTTGAAGTAAATCAACTTGATTATAGCCAGTATTCTTTTGAATTGAAGGGTTTTCATTTTTAATTGGTAAAGGGCTATAAGTATTTCTGTCATTTAAGGAATAATAAGGGGTCAAGCCCCAGTCTTCATAGCCATGAATCCTATTTTTTCCCATACGAATATCACCAAAACTTGAATGGTTCAAGCTAGTTAGAATTGCCCACTTTTTAAAACTTACTTCTGTTGAAATTGAGTTTATTGATGAGGTATTAGCAGAAGAAAAATCACTTGAAAATTGAGTTTTGATTTTTTCCTCACTATTAATTAGTGGATTTTTGGTGTAGTAATGAATAACACCACCTAAAGCGTCTGATCCATAACCAACTGAAGAAGAACCAAATATGACCTCAACTCTTTCGATGATATTGGGATGAATGGTTATAGCATTTTGTAAGTGACCACTTCGATATATTGCATTGTTCATTCTCACTCCATCTAAAACCAATAATAAACGATTCGCTTCAAACCCGCGAAGAATAGGACTTCCACCTCCTCCTTGAGATTTTTGAATCCTAACACCAGGACTAAGGCTTATTAAATCAGCCCCAGTTGCAGGTCGTTGAGATGCAATTTGTTTACTGTTTATTATAGAAACTTTTTCTGCAATTTGTTTCCTTTTTGAAGCATTTCTTGCGACAGATAGAATCACTTCTTCTAAATTTTGATTCTCTGCTTGCAATACAAATAGAAAATTTTTATTAGCCTTCACATTTGACATTTTAAAACTTCGACTTTTAAAGCCGTAAAACTGTACAAATACAATTTCATCCTTCGAAAAAACGGATAAATCAGCCAAACCTTTCTTATTTGTTATGCTAGCAGCTGTTTTAGCTGAATTGAATAGAGCTACACCCTCTAACGGAAATTTAGATACACTATCTACAATAATAATATCTTGTCCTATTACCAAGGAGGGTATAATTAAGAAAAAAAACGATCTAAGGCGTTTTAAAAATTTCATTTAGTATTTCAGTAGATTTTGGAGGTTTAAATTGTTGTAAATGTAATTCGAAATAGGTGATGACCTGATTTAGGAGTTCCATTTTTTGTTGCTTTAAAAGCTTTATTTCTCCAATTTTATCAAAAGCCGTGCCTAAAATTTGAATCCAATAGCTTCTCAAAGGGCCTTTAAGAAATGGAGTTTTGGGTTTGACAAAACTCATGCAACCCGACTTTAAATCGAAATAAGGAGCCTTCAAATTACTTATGTTAGGATAAAATCCAATAAATCTTGTCAAATCTAACATCATTTTAATATGGAAAAGCGACAAATCATTTTGAGTATCAAGCCAAAGAAGACTTTTCTCTATAAAATGGTAAAGCGGTGGATTCGATTCTTGTTCTTCACTAAAAACTTGATATAAAACTTCTGATAAAAAAAATAGTAGAGATTTCTTTCCCAAATCAAAAGGAATTGACTTGTAGATAGAACTTAGTTTGGCCTCTTTGATATATCCCAAGCGATTATTAGGATTTTTAGATGCTTGTAATTCCAAAAGATTTAGTGGTTCAAAGAGAGATTTTGAAATTTTTCTACCCCCTTTAGATAAAATACCTTTTAGCATGTATGACTGCAATCCGTGCTCTAAAGTATAACAAGCAGATATTAGGCTAGTATCTCCATACTTAATTACTCCCAATGTAATGGCATGAACGGTACCATTTTTCATGCAAATAAAATTTATACTACCCCTTGGGCTAACATAGCGTCAGCAACTTTTACAAATCCTGCAATATTAGCTCCTTTAACATAATCAACATAACCACTTTCAGTTTTTCCATAATCTAAACATGATTTATGAATATCGATCATAATGGCTTTTAGTTTTTCATTTACTTCTTCTCTGGTCCAACTATATCTTAAAGAATTTTGAGCCATTTCAAGGCCTGAAACAGCAACGCCTCCAGCATTAGATGCCTTCCCTGGAGCAAATAATATTTTATTTTTTTTAAATAATTGAATTGCTTCTGGTGTACAAGGCATGTTTGCTCCTTCTCCTATGCAAATACATCCATTTTTCAATAATATATCTGCATCTTTTCCATTTAACTCATTTTGGGTTGCGCAGGGGATTGCAATTTCACATGTAATTTTCCATGGTTTTTCTCCACTACGGAATGATGCTTTAGGGTACTTTTCAATATAGGACCCAATACGACCTCTTTGTAAATTTTTTAGTTTCATTACAAAAGCTAATTTTTCTTCATCAATTCCATCAGGATCCATTATATAACCTGAAGAATCAGAAAGTGTAAGTACCTTAGCTCCCAATTGAATACATTTTTCTGCAGCGTATTGAGCTACATTTCCAGAACCTGAAATAATAATTTTTTTCCCTTTCAAGCTGTTGTCCCTGAATTTTAGCATTTGCTCTGTAAAATAAACTACACCATATCCTGTTGCTTCAGGGCGAATTAAAGATCCACCAAAAGATGCACCTTTTCCCGTCAAGACTCCAGTGAATTCATTTTTAAGGCGCTTGTATTGTCCAAATAGATATCCAATTTCACGACTACCAACGCCTATATCTCCAGCTGGGACATCTCTATTAGGACCAATATGGCTGTAAAGTTCCGTCATAAAACTTTGACAAAACCGCATAACTTCAGTGTCTGACCTCCCTTTAGGGTTAAAGTCTGAACCTCCTTTACCACCTCCCATGGGAAGAGTTGTAAGGCTATTTTTAAAAGTTTGTTCAAATGCTAAAAACTTTAAAACACTAAGGTTTACGCTGGGATGAAATCTTAAACCTCCTTTATAGGGACCAATAGCAGAGTTCATCTGGACTCTGTATCCTCTATTAACTTGAATTTCTTCTTTATCATCAATCCAAGCTACACGAAAAGATAGCACTCGTTCAGGTTCTGCCATTCTAAGTAAAATATTTTGACCATAATAGATGTCGTGTTTAACAATATAAGGAATAACGGTCTCAGCTACCTCTGTTACAGCCTGCATGAATTCTGGTTCATTTTGATTTTTAGAACTAACTTCTGAAATGAATTTAGATATAATTTCTTTCATAAACCTGGTATTTTATCTTTTCAAGATAACTTCTTTTTTCTAAAAACTTATTTTAGAAAAAAAAATTAACTAAACCTTCAACTTTAGATAATTGTTGTATTTGAATTCTCTTTTTATTCTCGGTGAATTTAGAATATTGAGACACAACAATGCTTTCAAATCCTAATTTATAAGCTTCTTGTATTCTTTCATTTACTCTGGTAATTGGTCTAATTTCACCAGAAAGACCTATTTCCGCTGCAAAGCATATTTTTTGTGTAATTGGTTTGTCATGATAACTTGAAAGAATAGCTGAAATAACGGCCAAATCTAAAGCAGGATCTTCAATACTGATTCCCCCAGTAATATTTATGAAAACGTCCTTGCTGCCAAGAGCAAATCCAGCTCTTTTTTCTAAAACAGCCAAAAGCATATTTAAACGTTTTGAATTGAAACCAGTACTACTTCTTTGTGGAGTTCCATAAACTGCACTACTAACCAAGGCCTGAACTTCAATCATCAGCGGGCGTACACCTTCTATTGTTGCGGCAATTGCATGACCACTAAGAGATGCTTCTTTTTCCGAAATTAATATCTCACTGGGATTAGATACTTCCCTTAGCCCTCTAGAAATCATTTCGTAGATGCCGATTTCTGAAGTAGAACCAAAACGATTTTTTTGAGCTCTTAATATTCGATAAATATGATTTCGGTCACCTTCAAACTGAAGAACAGTATCAACCATATGTTCAAGAATTTTTGGACCAGCAATTGCACCATCTTTGGTAATATGTCCTACTAAAACCACTGGAATATTTGCTATTTTTGCATATTGAATTAATTCTGTTGCAGTAGTTCGAATTTGTGAGACACTTCCTGCTCCACTCTCAATATTATTACTCTGTAATGTCTGAATAGAATCAATAATAAGGAGTTGTAGATTCAAGTTTTGTATTTGATTAAAAATGGATTGAGTTATAGTTTCACTTAATAAAAAGCAATTATACATTTCTAAACCCATTCTTGAGGCTCGCAGTTTAATTTGATGTTGACTTTCTTCACCTGAAACGTATAGTACTTTCTTTCCTAATTTAAGGGCAAGTTGCAATAGAAGAGTGGATTTCCCAATTCCAGGTTCGCCGCCCAAAAGTACAACTGCACCAGGGACTAATCCTCCCCCAAGCACACGATCAAATTCAATATCACCTGTTTTTATTCTTGGTGTATCATTTGCTCTAATATTATCAATTCTGATAGGTTTTGAAATCTTATTTTCACCTTTTTGTGACCATTCATTAAGAGGCTCTTTAGTAATAACTTCTTCTATTATGGTATTCCACTCTTTACATCCATTACACTTGCCTTGCCATTGTGTGTGCTGGGTTCCACAGTTTTGACAAAAAAAAGCTTTTTTTACCTTGGCCATAGATCAATAAAAAAATTAGTTTTTGCGATTAACTAAAGGTAGTATAAAAAAAGAAAGCCCTCCAAAGATTATAATCATAAGGGTTTGCGAGCTCCATACAATCCAACCAAAGGCTAGACCAGATTCTTTTGAAATTCCAAATGAAGATAGTATTAAAGCAACAGAAAAAGGATAAATACCGATACCCCCATTGCTGGCAGAAATTGTAAGACCTCCGATAACAAAAGCTGGTAATAAAGCATTTAGGTCTAGACTCTCTGTCTCTGGCACTGCCCACTTAATTACATAAAACATACCTATATACATAGTCCAGATAAAAAAAGTATGGAATATAAAAGCAGCTTTTTTGGGCATTGATTTGATACTCAAAATTCCCTCAACTAGCCCTTGAAAAAATATCTTTACTTTAATTATTGGCTTTGTTTGATTGTTTTTTAAAACAGATTTAAGAATAAAAAAGAAAACTATAATCAAAATAGATATTGCAATTATAATTTCAGGAGATAGCTGTTTTTCTTTAAGAATTTCGATTATCAAATCAAATTGTAGGCAAAGTGCTAAAAGAATAAACCCCAAAAGTAAAATCATGTCAACTAATCTTTCTGCAATTATAGTTCCAAATGACTTTTCAAAAGGAATCTTTTCATAAGTAGTAAAGGTTGTAGCCCTTAATATTTCACCAGACCGTGGGATTCCAAGATTGGCTACATAGGCTACTAAAACAGCTAAAACCGAATTTATAAAACGAGGTTTGTAACCCAATGGGGATAATAAAAATTTCCAACGATAAGCCCGTGACAGGTGGCTTATTATTCCAAAAAAAATGGAGAGGATTATGTAACGGAAATCCGCATCTTTAATATAAGAAAAGATTACTTTTCTGTCTTCGGGAGTTGTTGTATTTACTGTTAAATAAATAAAGAAAATTCCGATTGCTAGAGGAATTAAAACTTTAAAAGAAGATTTTAATTGTATCAATATCTTATTCAAGTTTATTAGTTGTTTTGTTAGGTAAAACTATTTTTGAGTTAAATGATTTTACCTTTTCTATATTGATTTGAGCTTTTCGTTTTGCAGGACTATTAATAGATACTTCTTTACTAACATCATTACAATCAATTACAAATGTTTTAATGAACTTTCCATAATTTATATTCACAATTTCAACTTTTTTCCGTTTAATAAGATTTACGGCATCAATAAGTTTTTTGTCCAGTGAAATACTAACGATATAGTTTAGATCAGTATCAGTTTTAATAATATGACGAATTTTGGATTTAATTACTTCAATAAACATGCAATAAAGGTATTATATTCTGACTAATTCGACTGTATCAATTAATCTGGTTTTTCCAGCAAAAACGGCTACAAAAAAACGATATTTTATATTTGAATCTAATTTGGAAACAGGAATTAAATTACAAACGGGGGCAACGAAAAAATACTCTACCTTCAATAGATGTTGTTCAACTTTTTCTTTAAAGAATTGTCTCATTTGAGATACATCTGTTTTGATGTCTTTTTGGCTTAGATCTTTTAGTGTAGAATAAATTATAGGTGCAGCTTTTCTTTCATTTGGGCTAAGAAGTTTATTTCTAGAGCTCATTGCAAGGCCGTCTTTTTCTCTCACTATAGGACAGCCAATGACGTTAACGTTTAATTTTTTTTGAATATTAAGAACTTTTATAATTTGTAATTGCTGAAAATCTTTTTCCCCAAAATAAGCTTTTTGAGGTTTGATTTTTTTGAAAAGAGCTTCAACTACTGTTGCGACTCCATCAAAATGCCCAGGGCGATAAAATCCTTCCATGTGAGTTGAAATGGTTCCAAAATCATATGCGTTTCTTTGAATTTTTTTAGGGTATATTTCTTTATGCTCAGGAGTATAAAATATGATTTGATCAGATAAAGGCTTTAGTAATTTCTTATCTCTTTCTAAATCTAGTGGATAATTTTCTAAATCTGATGCATGGTTAAACTGTGTTGGATTTAAATATATACTAACAACTACATAATCATTTTCATTACATGCTTTATTGACCAAAGAAGTGTGACCACGGTGTAAAGCACCCATAGTTGGTACAAGACCAATATGCTTTGATTTTAATCTAAGGAATGTCAGAACTTCTTCAGACGTTTTAAATGTCAACATATAAGATATTATTAACGAAGCTAAAGTAGTTAGTTTTTAAGTATATGTCTATTAATTTTGTATTTTTGCAAAGCTTTTTCCAATGGAAAATTACTTTATGAAAGACAAAAAAATATTAATCATTTCGTCTGAGGTAGTGCCTTATCTTCCCCAAACGGAACAAGCAATAAACTCATTTCAAATCCCACGGGCAATTAATGAACACGGAGGTCAGACGAGAATTTTTATGCCGCGTTATGGATTAATTAATGAAAGAAGGCATCAGTTACACGAAGTAATTCGTCTTTCAGGAATGAATCTGATTATAAATGATATGGATATGCCATTAATAATAAAAGTGGCTTCAATTCCTAAAGAACGTATGCAGGTTTATTTTATTGATAATGAGGAATATTTTAAAAGAAGGGCTATTCTTCATGACGATAAAGGAAAGATATTTAAAGATAATGACGAACGTATGATCTTTTTTACAAAAGGAGTGATTGAAACTGTTAAAAAACTCAACTGGTCTCCTGATATTATTCATCTTCATGGATGGTTTACTGCTCTTTTCCCTTTGTATTTAAAATCATATTTTGTAGATGAGCCATTATTTATAGAAAGTAAAATTATAAGCTCAATTTATGAACCCAATTTTGAAGGGATAATTTCACCTAAATTTTATGAAAAGTTAGCTTTTGACAGAATTGAAGAACAACAAATCAAAGTTTTAAAGAAATCTGGTTTTGAAGAACTTTCCAAACTTACAATCGCCAATTCCGACGGATTAATTATGGCTTCTGAAAAACTTCCTAAATCAGTGGTTAGTGAAATAAAGGAAAGTAACAAACCCTACTTAGATTTCACACAATCTAAAGATGAAAAAATATATATTGATTTTTATAACAATAAATTTTAAGAAAAAAACTTGTGAAAATATATTCGCATAATTTTTTTATATACAGTCTTGTATCGCTTTTTTTTCTCTCATGTAGTCAGGACTTTTACCCAATTGGAGATGGATTAGTTTCAGATCTTACTTTAGAAACAGATTTGACAAATATTCCAGCCTTTACTTTTCAGGAAAGTGTCGACCAGGTTCAATCTAATTATCAGACTCATGCCCAGTTAGGACTTATAAATCATCCTGTTTTTGGAAGAGCAGAGGCAAGTATTGTGACTCAAATCAATATAGTACCCAACCCTGTTTTTGGGAATTTAAGGCAACCTTTCGAAGAAGAGGAAGGTTCAACGGACGCGAATTTAATCCCTGAAAACGAAACAGTTAAAGAAGTTTATTTAGAAATACCCTTTTTCTCTAATACTGACGATGCTGATAACGATGGAGTAATTGATTCTCTTGATGCCGACCCAAACAATCCAGATAGTAATTCAGATAATGACGATTTAACTGATATTGTAGAATTTCAGTTAGGCTTAAACCCTTTAAGTTCTGACAGTGATGGTGATGGTGTTTTAGATCACGATGATGATGAAAATGACAGTTATCAAGCTGAAAACCTAGAATATCAAATTGACTCTATATATGGAAATAGAAACGCTAGCTTTAATCTTCAAGTACTTGAATTAACTTATTACTTAAATAATCTTGACTCTTCTACTAATTTTGAATCGGCCCAAATATATTATTCAAAACGAGATTATTTTGATGAAGGTTATGTCGGCTCAACTCTATTTAATGAAACTATTTCTCTTAATTTTGATGAAATTCGATTCAATTATTCTAAAGATGACCCTGAAACCTCAGATATTGATGAGACAACTCAAGTTGAGACAAGACTGTCTCCACGGCTACGAATCCCTCTAGATTCAAATTTCTTTCAAGAAAAATTTTTTGATTTAGAAGGGTCTGATGCTTTATCTGATACTGAAGCTTTTAATAAAGTAATGCGAGGATTTGTAATTAGGGCAGATAATTTTTCAGATGACCTTTATATGCTATTGGATATCCAAAATGGAGAGATTAAAATTAAATACGAATTTGATGATTACAACACCCAGACAACCTTGATTGACAAGGTTGAACGTGAATTAACGTTAAGCCTTGGTGGAAATCAAATTAATACTTTGAAAAATTCAGCTTTTGAAGAAGCCATAGAACAACGTATAGTTTCATCAAAAAATAGTGAGCCAACAGATAAGTTATATATACAAAGCAGTAGGTTACATGGGAAAATCCGATTGTTTGAAGATGAAAATCTTGACACCAATTCGTTACTGGAAGACCTTAGAACAAAGAATTGGTTGATTAATGAAGCAAATCTTATCTTTTACATTGATCCAGAATTAAATTCTCCAGAATCGCTAATAGCGAAAAGATTATATTTATTCAATTATGAATCAGGAAATCCGATTGTTGATTATACTATTGACGGTTCGGTGTCCACTTTTGGGACTAATTCTAGTAAAGAAAATTTTGGAGGAATATTGGAATTCGACGAAAACAATAAACCTTATCGATATAAATTTAATTTAACTAATCACATTTCAAATGTTATTAGAAAAGATTCGACAAACTATGATTTAGGTCTTGTGGTAACAGCAAACATAGAAAATCCATTTGCTATTAAAGCACAAAATGACTTGAGTCTAGAAATCTTTAATTACCCTGCTGCTGCAACATTAAATCCTTTTGGTGCTGTGCTTATTGGCTCGCACCCAAACTCTAGCCAACAAGACAAAAAAGTAAAGCTAGAATTAAGATATTCTTTATATTAAAGATTCAAAAAAGGCGCCAAATTGAATAACCAGTATATACAACAATAAATCCAATTATTCCTTGAAGAAGTGTGCCGACAGTATGTGTTCTGTACGCCGTTTTAACGTCCATTCCACTCATTTGTGACACAATCCAGAAGTAAGAGTCATTAGCATGTGAGACTGTCATAGAGCCAACACCCAAAGACATGATGACCCAAATTTTCCCAAGTTCAGAATCTAAGTTAAGTAAAGGTAATAATGGAAAAATAATTGAGGAGGTTGTTATAATAGCTACTGTAGAAGAACCTTGTGCTGTCTTTAATAAAGAAGCAATTGCAAATGGAATAAATAATCCTAAGGCCTCATAAGATGAAACATCTCTTGCTAAATCTTCTAAAGGAATTGTTTGAATAATACTCCCTAGCGCTCCTCCCATTCCAGTTATAATTAATATTGGAGCTGCCTGAATTATCCCTTGCTTAATCGAATTATTTATAAAACTTTTTCGTTGATTTGTCACCAATTGAAATGCAAAAAGTGTTCCAACACCTAATGCGAAAGTAGGTTGAGTTATTAGACTTAAAAACTCTTTTATTCCATAATTAGAGGGTAAGAATTTTATTGTTGTTCCTAGACCCATCAGAACTATAGGAACTAAAATGGGTTGAATTGAAGACTTAAAACCTGGCATAGAAGGACTAATTAATTTTTTATCTCCATCTGGGTTTTTTTCATAAACGTATTTATTTTTTTTAACGAGATAATTTCCATAGGCACCACCTACAAGAATAAGTATAAATGCGATAGATCCGCCTAAACAGATTAATAATAGAATGTTATCTAGTTCAAGATTTGAGGCAGCTGCCAAAGGCCCTGGTGTTGGAGGGACTAAAACATGAGGAGCAAATAGTCCAGTAGAAAGTGCCACCGTAAGTCCAATCAATGGTGTTTTTGTTTGTTGGGATAATGTTTTATTTAAATGTGAAAGAATAACAAAGGCTGCATCACAAAAAACAGGTATAGAAACTAAATACCCAATGCAGCTTATAGCATATGGTAGTGGAAGACGGTTTAGAAATTTTAAAACTCCTTTAGCTATGGCTAAGGTACCTCTAGAATTCTCCAATGCTACCCCAATTATAGTTCCGAACAGAATAAGCAAGCCAATATTTTGAATAATATTTCCAAAGCCCTTCTGGATAAGTTTCAATCCTTCAGTAGGCTCAATTCCCAAGAGAAATACCAGAAGCAAAGCAGCGCTAAATAAAACTAAAAATGGATTTAGTTTCACTCTTGATGTTCCGATTACAATCCAAAAGAGGGCAATAAGAATACTTAAAAAGGATAATAACATTGTTTCGATATAATGAAATGTCTAAAAAGATAAAGATATTATTCAATACTTTTTTATTACATCATTGAGGAAATTTCTTTCATGATTGGAAGAGCATGACCCCTAGAATTCTCGATGAACCATTTATTTGTTTTATATCCTCCACATACAACTCCAGCTAGAAAGATCCCTTCTGCATTAGACTCCATTGTTTTATTATTATATATCGGTGTTTTAAATTGATCATTATTGAATGTGACACCAACCCTTTCAAGCATTTCAAAGTTTGGCTCATATCCTGTCATGGCAAGCACAAAGTCATTTGTAATTTTATGAATACCATATTTATCTTTAAAAAAAAGAACCTTATCCTTAATCTCAGTAATTGATGCTTCAAAATTGGCTTTAATACTGCCCTCCTTTATGCGGTTTACGATATCTGGCCTAGCCCAATATTTAACATTAGAACCAATTTCTTTTTCTCGGATAATCATAGTAACACTCTTTGCACCTTTTCGATATATCTCAAGGGCAGCATCCACAGCAGAATTGGCTGACCCAACTATAACAACATCCATTCCAAAATAGGGGTGTGGTTCAGAATAATAATGTCTTACTTTAGACAATTTTTCACCCGGCACATCAAGCATAAATGGTTTATCATAAAATCCAGTAGCAATTACAATTGCTTTGGAGTTATAAGAACTCTTTGAAGTAGTTATTTTAAAAATACCATCTGTTTTCTCAACATCACGAATATATTCGTATAGGTTAATTTTTAGATCCCAGTGGGTGGCTACGCGTCTATAATATTCAAGTGCTTCATTTCTAGTAGGTTTTGAATTATGTGATATGAACGGTACATCACCAATTTCTAATTTATCTGAAGTTGAAAAGAATGTCATATTTAACGGATAATTATAAAGGGAGTTTACCAAACAACCCTTATCAAATATTAAATAATCCAGATTTTTTTTTTCAGCTTCAATACCGCAAGCAAGACCAATAGGCCCTGCGCCAATTATTATAACATCATGCATTCTGCTAAGATAATAATCTTTGTTGGCTTCATAATGTATTTGCAAAAACTATAATAATAATTAATACCATATGATAAAACTATATTTAAATATAAAACATAAAATAATATAATTATTATAGTATATAAAAAAATAAATAATAATGAAAAACTATCAATATTATATTTATGATAGTAATAACCTTTGCCTTAAGAAAATACTAGTAATGCAAATAAAAAGATAACCTGTCATAACACGGTTTCCAAGAATATAGGCAATGGGAATTGAACTCAATAACCACCACAAAGGAAACAAAAAAATACCCATTGCGTATTTCATTGAGCTTATAAAAACAACATCTTTAAATTTTCCAATTATTTTTCTAGTAATCCATATGGGAATAATATTTGGAATTGATAGTAACAATACAAAAGACTTTCTCACATAAGAAAGTTTTCTTCTTTTCGGGAGACTCTTAAAATTTGAAATAAGTGTCTTTTTTAATTTATGAAATCCGAGTTGAGTTGTCAATCTATTTATGCATTGTTTTTTAGCTGGATAGTCATTAGTTTTATCTGGTAGCCATAAACAATCTCTCATGTTCTCTTGAAGCTTCTCTCTAATTTTATTAATATTCTCTGCCTCGCTTAATTTTGAATCAATTTCTTTACCTACTTCAATTGGTCTTCCATAAACGATATGTAGGTCACATCTTACTTGACGATGATGTCCATAATTTAATCCTACTGGTTGAATATATATTTTAAAACCTGGAAATTTAACTTGTGCATTATATGCCAGGCGACTACTCCCTTTTGAAAGGTTTTGTAGAAAATACTCATTATGATGCCCACCCTCGGAGAACATCAATAAAAATCTTCCACCACCTAATATCTTATAACATTTTTCAAAAATTGCATCGTTTTTTTTTAGGTTACCATATCCATTTCGAATGCGATAAATGGGTAACATTTGAAAAGCATCTAAAAACCACTGTAATGGTCCTCCAAAAACATCACTTCTTGTTAAGGATGTAATTTTTTTTGGAGTCATAGAGCCTATCAATAGTGGATCTAAAAAGGCTCCCTGATGATTAGGCGAAAATAATACCCCACCGTCGGAAGGAATATTTTTATACCCATATACTTTAATTTCTCTAAAAAAAATATGATTGTAATATCTTAGAAGATATTTAATTGTGAAATAAAAGATATTCTTCAAAAGACCAATTTAGACTTAATTTTATTTTTAAATGATAGTAAACGTAACATTTTTTTTTAAAAGTGGCCTAACTTTTTATCGATCATGATATCAATATTTACTAGAGATTTAAAATTTAAAACTTCAACTCTTTAATGTAAATTTATTTGTAAGAAAAAAATTATAATTAACTTAGTTAAATTAAATTAACAAAAATCAAACTATACCCTATTTATTTAATAGTATAATATTATACTATAATTAGCCTTACGGGCTCAAAACAAACCAAATAAAATATGAAAACAAAGAATATATTAGAAAAAGGACTATTTACGCTGGTTTTATTATTAGCAAATATTGTCCTTGCACAAACGTCAATTTCAGGAACAGTTGTTGACGCTGAAAACCAAGAAGCTATTCCTGGAGCCAATATTATTGTTGTAGGCTCTAATACCGGAGCAGTAGCAGATTTTAATGGAAATTTCACCTTAAATACCTCTGCAGATTTCCCTCTTGTGTTACAAGTGAGTTATATAGGATATGGATCACAAACAGTTGAGGTTTTATCAGCAGATGAATTAATTTCAGTTGAATTAGCATTTGGACAAAACTTAAACGAGGTTGTGATTTCTGCATCAAGAAGGTCAGAAAAGATTTTAGATGCACCTGCATCGATTTCCATTATTACTTCACAAGATTTAGAAAATACAGCTAATGTAAATGATCCTCTTAGAAATTTAGTGAATATACCTGGAATTCAATTCCAACAACAATCTGCGAATTCGATAAATTTTGAAATGAGAGCAGGATCAGGAGTTTTTGGGACCAGTGTTTTCCCTCTATTAGATTACCGATTTTTACAATCTCCTGCTTCAGGGTCGTTATTTGCATTTCAATCTGGATTGTCAAATCTCGACATTGATAGGGTTGAGGTTGTAAGGGGAGCTGCATCAGCACTTTATGGTCCTGGAGTGGAATCTGGAGTAGTTCACTTTTTCTCAAAAAAGGCAATTGACAAACCTGGAACTTCAGTAGAACTTATAGGAGGTAACTTAAGCACTCTTTCAGCTGCCATAAGACATGCTTCTACAAATAAGAAAAAGACTTTTGGTTTTAAAGTTAATGCACAATATAAAAAAGGGGACGAATTTAGTTTAGATCCAGTTGAAGATTCTGATTTCTTAGCTCAGATTAATGCCGCTACAGCAAACGGAATTTTTCAGCCAGTCCTCAGGGGGAACAGGATTGACCCAGCTGTTGTACCAACAACACCTGTTCTTTCGCGTTCTGACATTGATCCTGACGGAGACGGTAACGCGTATTTAAACGAATATGAGACTTTTTTGGCGAATGCTCACTTAGAATTTAGACCTAACGATAATACAGATTTTGTAGTCTCGGGTGGAATAAACTCCGGGAATGGACTTATAAATCAAGCACAAGGTCCTGGTTATGCAGCAGGGAATGATTATTGGGGGCAAGCAAGAATAAAATCTGGTGGTTTTTTTGGACAAGTATCTTATAATGCAAATGACGGAGGTAGTGAAAATGCCCCATTTTATCTCTATCTAACAGCACAAAGAATAATCACTAAAAGATCTGCCCTCGACACACAACTTCAATATAGTTTTGATGCACCAAATTTTCTTGATTCTAATTTTACTTTTGGAACTGATTATCGTATAATTGGATCAGATTCTGAAAACACTCTTTTTGGAGAAAACGACGGGAGTAATGAATATAACATTTTTGGAGTTTATGGGCAAGGAACTTCTCGCTTTAGTGAAAAATTAGATTTGACATACGCTTTACGTTATGACAAATTAAATTTCATTGATAAAGGTAAAATTGCCCCCAGAATAGCTTTAGTATTCAAACCCAACAGTAAAAATAGTTTTAGGATAACTTACAACCAGGCTATATTTGCACCAAGTTCTTTGGAGACTTATGTTGATTTCCCTGTACAAATACAAGCTCCTGGAATTTTGGATGTTTGGCTATCTGGTCAAACTACCGCGCAAAACTTTGATGCAAATGCTCCAATAGAAATTGTTGGAGGAGGAGGAGCTACTCTGCCGGCAGGAACAACAAATTGGCCACTTGCAGTTCCTTATGGAGCTGTAGCTGGATTAACTTTACCTCCATTATATGCTGGGGTGGCTGCTAATCCTGCATACGCGCCACTTTTACCACTAGTTCAAAACTTTTTTAGCACATATGTTCCGGGAGGAGCTTCTGGTACTATTGAGGGTTATAACGCTTTCAACGGTAGTGCTATGCCAACTGCCATTGGAACCCCATCTGCCCTTTATGGAACAACTACGTCTTGGGAGGTGGGTTATAAAGGACTTTTAGGAGATAGATTTGCCATTGGTTTAGATGTTTACACATTTGCTAGAACTGGTTCAACACAGTTTACAGCCATAGGGCCAACCTTTAGATTAAATGGTGCTGAAGCAATTCCTGCAGCTCTTGGAGCTCAAGTTGCTGGAGATTTAACATCCGATCCAACCATCCTCGCTGCAATTACTCAAGCGGTAACAGGTTTAGTCACGCAAGGAACTCAAGCAGCAGTTGAAGCACAGTATGCTGCTTCAGGTATACCGGCCGAAGGAATTCCAGGAGTAGCACCTTCAATTGCCCAAGCCGTTGCAGCCACAGTACCTGGGATTGTCGCACAGAGACTTCCACTTGCTATCGATGACGTTCAAAACCTTGTCGGTGGGGCATTCACACAAGCAGGAGTTGCATACAATGGCTTAATCAATACGGCTGCAGTAGGTGCAATTGAATCTCAGAGAGTTCCTCAGGATGACGGAATAACTCATATTTCGGCAGGGTATAGAATTTTTGACGATGTAACTCGTTCCCATGTCGGAGCTGACCTTTCGTTGGAATATTTTGCAACAGATAAGCTTACTTTTTGGGGTAATTCTTCCTGGTTAAGTCAAAATGAGTGGAATCCAGGGGAGGATAATGATGATGATCTTCCTTTTCAAGATTTCTTAAACGCACCTCGATTTAAATTCCGTGTAGGAATGGATTATATAGTAAAAGATGGATTTCAATTTTCATTGGCATTTCAGCACGATGATGAATTTAATTCTAATCAAGGTTTTTATTCAGGTGTAGTTCAGGAGAAAAATTTAGTAGATGCCAGCATTGGTTATCGAATATCTAATGGAGTCAAACTAGACCTATCATCTACAAACCTATTTAATCAGCAATACCGTGCATTTCCAAGCATGCCAGTTATTGGTAGAAGGGTGAACTTAAGAGCAACGTTTGATTTATAATATATCTTATTAATCGGTAAAAAAAGGTGGCAATATGCTGCCTTTTTTTTACTAACTTAAAGTGATATACTTTGGCTAATAAGCAAAGCCTAAAATAATTATTAATTTATGAAAAAATTAGATGGACAAATTGTAATTGTAACTGGTGGAGCCCGAGGAATTGGTGAAGGTATTTGTAAAATATTTTGTAAGGAGGGTGCAACAGTTTTTCTTTGGGATATTCTCGAAAAAGGTAGAAAAACTGCAGATAATATTTTATCAAATAGGGGGAGTATATTTTTTCAAAAGGTTGACGTATCAAGTCAGGATTCTGTCGATTTTGCCGTTGGAGAAATTATAAAAAATTATGGAAAGGTTGATGTTTTAATTAATAATGCAGGAGTTATTAGAGACCGTTCTATTTTAAAAATGACCAGGGAAGAGTGGGATAAAGTTCAATCAGTTAATGTTGATTCTTTATTTATAACTACCAAATCCGTTTTACCTCATATGAAGGCGGCTAATTATGGGCGAATCATTTCAGCCTCATCTGTTAACGCTTTTCAGGGTGCATTTGGTCAAACAAATTATTCGGCGAGTAAAGCTGCAATTGTTGGTTTTACTCATTCATTATGCAGAGAGGTTGGGAAGTATAATATTACAGTTAACACGGTAGCTCCAGGCTTCATTCAATCAGAAATGACTGATTCTATGCCAGAAGAAGTTATTAAGGCTGGAATTGCCCAAATTCCAATGGGAAGAATTGGAACACCAGAGGATATGGGGTACGTATATTTATTTCTAGCTTCCAAAGAAGCAGGGTTTGTCAGCGGACATACTTTACACGCCAATGGAGGAGCTATGCCTTTTTAATAATGAAAAAAAAACTAGAGATTTATTTGATTTAAGTAAGAAGGTTGCGATTGTTACTGGTTCCAGCAAAGGGATAGGCCTTTCAATTGCATCTGCATTTGCTGAATATGGAGCTAATGTAGTTTTAAGTAGCCGTTCACAGGAAGCAGTCGATAAGCCTGCGAAAGTATTAAATCAAAAAGGATTCTCTGTTATTGCACAAGCTTGCCATGTAGGAGACGAAATTCAACGTAAAAATTTAGTCAATAAGACTCTTGAAAAATTTGGAAGAATAGATATATTAGTGAGCAACGCAGCTATTAATCCCATTTATGAACCATTGGAAAAAATGATGAAAGTAAATGTAAAATCTGTATTTGCTTTGAGTAATTTGTGTTTTCCTCGTTTAAGAAAAGGAAAAGATAGAGCTATAATAAATATTTCTTCAATAGAAGGATTAAAACCTAGTCTGGGATTAGGAATCTATAGTGTTACTAAGGCGGGTTTAATTCAAACCAAATTCAGCCAGGCTCTCTGGAGTAATCAAGTTTTATTAAACCAAATAGAAAAAAAATTACCACCTGGGAGAATGGCACAGTCAAATGAAATGACAGGTTTAGCATTATATCCTGCTTCTAAAGCTACAAGTTATTCATCCGGGGGTGTTTTTACAGCTGACGGAGGCTACATGGTCATGTAAAAAAGGAAATATGGAAACTCAAAAAGAATATAAAACTAAATTTAAAAATATTTCTGAAATGGGAAATTCCGTAGGTAAGGAATTGGGACTTTCAAAATGGACTACTATGGACCAAAAACGAATTAATACTTTTGCAAAAACGACTGAAGATGAGCAATGGATTCATACTGATCAAGAACGTTGTAAAAAGGACTCACCATATAAGCAAACGATAGCTCATGGATTTTTGATGTTATCAATGTGTACAAAAATTATGTATGATTGTTTTGAAATTGAACAGAATTCTCTTGTAATAAATTATGGTTTAGATAAAGTTCGTTTTCCCAACGCAACAAAAGTAGACTCCGAATATAGGGGGCGCGTTAGTCTTGCTGATTTTAAGATTTTATCAAATGGGGCTAAATATAAATTAAATGTAATTATAGAATTAAAGAGTCAAGAAAAGCCTGCTTGTGTAGCCGAATTTATAGCGATTGCATACAAAGCAGCAAATTAATAAATCTAAACTACGATTTCATATCAACAAAAATTTAAAAGTTAAGAATCGATACTTAGTATTTTTTTTAACTTAATTAATAGAAGTAAAATAATGCAGATTCGCAATTAGAATCTTAAAAAGTTATATTTATAATTATTTAAAATAAGGATTATAAAAAAATGGTCAAAATTACAGATGGTGAAAGTTATATTAGTTCTTTAAGGAACAGAAATTTAATTGTTTACTTATTTGGAGAAAAAGTTAAAGAGCCTGTAGATCATGATATGATTAGACCCTCAATCAATGCTATTGCAAAAACTTTTGATTTAGCTATTTCTAACCCTGATTTAGCAAGTGTAATTTCACCCTTTACTGGAGAGCGCGTTAGTCGATTTCTCCATGTATG
>CACLGW010000022.1 GCA_902606525.1 uncultured Bacteroidota bacterium
AAGTTCTGAATTGCAAATTATTCTTAGTGGAATTAACAATGATCATGACGGACTTTATAAAAACGATATTTTAGATATCATTCATAAGGTTCGCCTTTTTGGATTTCATTTTGCAAGTTTAGATATCCGTCAAGACTCTCGTATTCACCACAAAGTTTTTAATGAAATTATATCTCACCCTGATATTCAAAATTTGACTAAAGGCCTACCTGATAATTATTCATCATTAAATTCAGCTGAACGTTGTAGAGTGCTTCTTAACATAAAAGGTGACGTTTCTCCGACTATCTTTTCAGATGAAATAACTAATCAAACACTAGAAAGTATTCGCAGTATGCAGAGTATCCAAAAAAATAACGGAGAAAGAGGATGTAATAGATATATAATTAGTAATTGTCAGACCCTGGAGAATATTCTTGAACTCTTTGCAATGTGTCGACTTTGTAATTGGGAAGAGCCTACCGTAGACTTTATACCTCTATTTGAAACAATTCCTGATTTAGAAAAAGCGGGAGATGTTATGTATTCTTTATTTAAAGACCCAATTTATAAAACTCATTTGAAAAGAAGAAAAATGAAACAAACAATTATGCTTGGCTTTTCAGATGGAACAAAAGATGGAGGTTATTTCATGGCAAATTGGAGTATTTATAAAACTAAGGAGAAATTAAGTAAACTTGCCGATGAATTTGACATTAAAATTGCATTTTTCGATGGCAGGGGAGGTCCACCAGCTCGAGGTGGTGGAAATACTCACGAATTTTATGCTTCTATGGGAGATACAATTCAAAGTGATGATATTCAATTAACTATTCAGGGGCAAACAATTAGTTCAAATTTTGGAACTTTAGATACTTCTCAATATAATTTGGAACAATTATTGAGTTCTGGCATCGAAAATCAAATTTTTAATCCTGGGAAAAATAATCTTTCTCCAAATGAAAGGATTTTAATGGAGCGGATAGCAGAAATTAGCTACAAAACCTATCAAGATTTCAAATCACACCCAATGTTTATTCCTTATCTTGAACGTATGTCCACCTTACCTTACTACGCAAAAGCAAATATAGGAAGTAGACCTTCTAAACGAGGAAAATCTACTTCTTTAAAGTTTGAAGACCTTAGAGCAATTCCTTTCGTTGGTAGTTGGAGTCAATTAAAACAAAATGTCCCAGGCTTTTTTGGTCTTGGCGCAGCACTAAAAAAAATTATTGATGAAGGTAAAATTCATGAATTAAAAGCTCTTTATAAAAGTTCTCGCTTTTTTAGAACACTAATCTTTAATAGTATGATGAGTTTGTCTAAATCTTTTTTCCAGCTTACGGCTTATATGAAAGAAGACAAAGAATTCGGTTCTTTTTGGGAGTTGATTTATAAAGAATACTCATTGACCAAAAAGATTTTATTAAAAATTAGTGACTTTAAAACACTTATGGAAAACGAAGCTGCTGGAAAGGCATCAATAAAGGCGCGAGAAGAGATTGTTCAACCTCTATTGACAATTCAACAATTTGCTTTAATGAAATTACAGGCTTTGAAAAAACAAAATAAACCAAATAAGGAGCAAATCTCTATCTTAGAAGCTATGGTAACAAGATCGTTGTTTGGAAATATAAACGCAAGCAGAAATTCTGCCTAAGGATCAGCATAAAAATCAAAGGCTTTATCAAATAAATTATTGGGAACTTGAACATCGATTTGAGGTGCTCCAATTGCTTTTAATAAAACAAAGTTAGTTGTTCCAGCTTTATTCTTTTTGTCGTGTTGTAAAAGCTTTAATATACCTTTACGATCCTTTTCATTGAAAAGGATCTTAGGATAGTGATTGGCAAAAGTATTTTTTATATCCTTAGCAGCTTCAGAGCAAAAGTCACAGCAATGAATCCCTAAATAACCCTCAATTACCATTCCAACGGCAATAGCCTCTCCATGGAGTAATCTTTTTTTTCCTGGCTGGGTCAAAAAATAAGATTCAATTGCATGGCCCATGGTGTGTCCAAAATTTAAAATTTTTCTTAAGTTTTTTTCCTTTGGATCACTAATCACAATTTTTTTCTTGATAGCAACCGAAGGCTTAATGTATTTTGAAAGTAAAAATGGATCCAAATAATTAATTTTTTTTAGAATTTCCCAATAAGAAGCATCTTGAATAAGCCCATGTTTTAACATTTCAGCAAACCCACTTCTTATTTCTTCTTGTGGTAGGGTATTTAACCATTGAGTATCGATTATCACTTGTTTAGGCTCCTCAATTATTCCAATTTGATTTTTTAAAGATCCTAGATCTATGCCTGTTTTTCCACCTATTGAAGCATCTACCATTGCAAGGAGAGTAGTAGGGACATTATAAAAATCAATTCCTCGTTTAAAGGTAGAAGCTACAAAACCACCAAGATCTGTTACAACGCCTCCACCAAGATTGATTAAAGCAGAATTTCGATCTCCACCCAACTTGGAAAGTTGATGCCAAAGCTTTTCGCACGTTTTTAAGTTTTTATGTTTTTCATTAGCACGCATGACTATAATCTTAATTTTATCTAAACCCGTTTGTGAGATAAAATTTGGTAAACAATATTTTTCGGTATTGGTGTCAACCAAAGTAAATATACTAGTGTATTCTTTTTCCAAAAGTTGGCTGGAAAGTTTTAAAAGTATTTCCGTTCCAAAGGCTATGTTAAGCTCATTTTCCATAATCAGATTATCATATCAAAAATAATGATTAATTGCCGACCTTTATTCATAGAACTGAATAAGAAAGTCATTGTCTACTTTTAAAATTCTTTTTTATGCGATCCAAATTCCTGTTGTTTTCTCGATCTTTTATTTTCTCCCGTTTATCATAAAGTTTTTTACCTCTTGCTAAAGCTATATTAATTTTAGCAAAGCCCTTATCATTAATAAAAAGACGCAGTGGAACAATAGTTAATCCAGTATTTTTGACATCTTTCCAAAGTTTTACAAGTTCTTTTTTATTTAACAAAAGTTTACGTTGTGCTTTTGGTCGATGGTTAAAGCGCGTACCAAAAGCATATTCTTCGATGTTTATGTTAACTGCAAATAATTCTCCTTTTTCGTTGAACTCACAGAAACTTTCTGCAATAGATGCTTTGCTGTTCCGAATTGATTTAATTTCTGTTCCGGTCAGCACAATACCTGCTTTATATTCGTCAATGAGTTCAAACTCAAATCGCGCACGTTTATTCAGTATGTTAACTTTTTTTTGCACGCTGCAAAGATAATATTAATCAACTCTTTGTTATGGCTTGAATGTTTTAAAAATGAAATCAGGATCTAAAAAATCAAAAATCAATTCTTTTTTATTATTCACTTTGTTAGCAATTAATTCTTTACTAAGAGGATTTAAAAGTTGTTGTTCTATGACTCTTTTTACGGGTCGGCCTCCGTATTGAGGGTCAAAACCTAGTTTAGCCAGCTGTAATTCGGCTCTATCTGTAGTACTCAAATTAATTTTTTGATATTTAAGTCTTTTTTGTAAAAGAGCTAATTGAAAACTGACAATCTTTTGAATTTCTTTTCTAGTTAAAGGTGAGAAAAGAACTATATCGTCAATTCTGTTTAAAAATTCAGGCCTTACATGAATCTTAAGTAACTCCATAACTTTCTCCTTAGCTACTTTTTCAGCCTTATCAAATGCTTCATTTGATTTAAAAGCTGATTGAATTTCATGACTTCCTAAATTACTAGTCATAATGATAATACAATTCTTAAAGTCTGCTATCCTTCCTTTATTGTCAGTTAATCGGCCTTCATCTAAAATTTGGAGAAGAATGTTAAATGTGTCTGGATGGGCTTTTTCTATTTCATCTAGAAGTACTACAGAATACGGCTTCCTTCTAACTGCCTCAGTAAGCTGTCCACCCTCTTCATAGCCAATATAGCCTGGAGGAGCACCAACTAATCTACTTACAGCATGCCGTTCTTGATATTCACTCATGTCTATACGAGTAATATTATTTTCATCATCAAATAAAACCTCTGCTAAGGCTTTTGCAAGTTCAGTTTTTCCAACCCCCGTGGTACCCATAAACAAGAAACTCCCAATCGGTCTATTTTGATCTTGTAGACCAGCGCGACTTCTTCTAATAGCGTCGCTCACTACAGCCACACCTTTTTCTTGACCCACTATCCTTTTATGAAGTAAAGTTTCTAAATGTAAAAGTTTATTTTTATCGGATTGGAGCATTTTAGCAACTGGGATGCCAGTCCATTTCGCAACAACTTCTGCAATATCTTCACATGTTACTTCCTCTTTAATCAACGAGTCCTTTGATTGAGATATTGCAAGTTTATTTTGAATCTCTAGCATTTTAGCTTCAGCCTCTTGAAGTTTTCCGTAACGAATCTCAGCTACAGTTCCATAGTCACCATCGCGTTCAGCTCTGTCTGAAAGCATTTTAAGCTTTTCAATATTAGTTTTTGTTTTTTGCACCATGTTAACAATTTCTCTCTCTTGACTCCATTGCGCAAAAAGATTATTTCTTTGCTCCTTTAGTATACTATTTTCTTTATTAAGGAGTTTAATTTTACTCTCATCTTTTTCTTGTTTTATTGCAACTAGTTCTATTTCTATTTGACGAATTTTGCGATCTAAGCTATCTAATTCTTCAGGCTTTGAATTAATTTCCATTCTTAGTTTAGAGGCGGCTTCGTCCATCAAATCGATTGCTTTATCTGGTAAAAATCGATTTGTAATGTAACGGTGAGACAATGAAACTGCTCCAATTAATGCATCATCTTTGATTCTTACTTTATGATGTGTTTCATATTTCTCTTTTATGCCTCTTAAAATTGAAATTGCACTTTCAATATCCGGCTCATCCACAAGGACTTTTTGAAAACGTCTCTCCAAGGCTTTATCCTTTTCAAAATATTTCTGATATTCATCGAGAGTAGTGGCACCGATAGCTCGCAATTCACCACGAGCTAAAGCAGGTTTTAAGATGTTAGCAGCGTCCATAGCGCCTTCACCACGACCTGCACCAACAAGAGTATGTATTTCATCAATGAAAAGAACCAAATCCCCATCACTTTTTTTAACTTCTTTAATTACACTTTTTAATCGTTCTTCAAACTCACCTTTGTATTTAGCCCCTGCAATTAAGGCACCCATATCTAGAGCATAAATCAACTTATTTTTTAAGTTTTCAGGTACATCTCCGTCAATTATTCTATGAGCTAAGCCCTCAGCTATAGCTGTTTTACCCGTTCCAGGCTCTCCTACAAGTAATGGATTATTTTTGGTACGCCGACTCAAAATTTGAAGTAATCTTCTTATCTCTTCATCTCTTCCAATTACAGGATCTAGTTTTCCTTGAGATGCCATTTTATTTAAATTATTAGCGTATTTTTCTAAAGCATTATAGTTGCCTTCTGCTGATGCTGAAGTTACTTTTTCACCCTTCCTAAGTTCAAAAATTGCAGATTCTAAATTTTTCTTATTTATTCCTTGATCTTTCAAAATTTTAGAAACTGAGCTTGATGAATCAAGAAGTGATAAAAGAAGGTGTTCTGTTGCTACATATTCATCCCTTTGTTTTTTTGCAATTGAAATAGCATTCATTATAGTTTGCGAAGCCTTAGGAGATAAAATTTGAGAACTGCCTTCTACTTTAGAAAAGCTTTTCAAAGTACTTTCATTTAACATTTTTAGCATAGAGAGTTTTACTTGAAGTTTATTAAATAAAAAGGGTAAGACATTTTCATCAACTTCTAAAAGACCGTAAAACAAATGCTCATTTTCTATTTGTGGATGCCCACTTTCGAATGCATGTTGTTGACCTGCTTGAACCGCTTCTTGGGTTTTCAGTGTTAAATTATTTAAATTCATATTAATTTTTTATTGTAAACATCAAAGTCTATTCCATCATCTTTTTAATGACAATCTGACATATAAAGTATTATTAATCAAGACATAATGACGTGAAAATAAAAAATAACAGATAATATAATTTGAAAATAGTTGTTAATTATTATTGAATAAATGTTTTTAATTTGGTGAAATTGTCATTGATAAAGTGTGTTAAATTCTTAATTTTACGATCTTAAAAAAACACGTTATGAAGCATGACACTAGGATATTTGAATTACTAAGCCAAGAAAAAGATAGACAGTCTAATGGAATTGAATTAATTGCTTCCGAAAACTTTACAAGTCCTGCTGTAATGGAAGCTTGTGGTTCAGTATTGACCAATAAATACGCTGAGGGATATCCTGGTAAACGTTATTATGGAGGCTGTGAAGTTGTTGATCAGGTCGAAATTTTAGCAATAGAGCGTGCAAAAAGCTTATTTGGGGCAGATTATGCAAACGTTCAGCCTCACTCTGGATCTCAGGCAAATACAGCTGTATTTCATGCTTTTTTAAAGCCAGGGGATAAGATATTAGGATTTGATCTTGCTCATGGTGGTCATTTGACTCATGGTTCTCCTGTAAATTTCTCAGGACGTTTATATCAAGCCCATTTCTATGGTGTGGATCAAAAGTCTGGGAGATTAGATTATGATAAAATACTTGCCATAGCTAAAGACGTAAAACCACATATGATTATTGCTGGAGCGTCAGCATATTCAAGAGATATTGATTTTGAAAAATTTCGTGAAATTGCAGATACTACAGGGGCGTTTCTTTTAGCTGACATTTCACATCCCTCCGGGATGATCGTAACAGGACTCTTGAATAATCCAATCCCACATTGTCATGTCGTAACTACAACTACCCATAAAACTCTGAGAGGACCTAGGGGAGGTCTAATTTTAATGGGGGAGGATTTTGATAACCCTTTTGGATTAAAGCTAAAAAGTGGAAAGGTTCAAAAAATGTCGCATCTCCTAAATATGGCAGTATTCCCTGGAAATCAGGGGGGGCCATTAATGCATGTCATAGCAGCTAAAGCTATTGCCTTCGAAGAAGCGCAACAACCTGATTTTAAAGTTTATATGAAGCAGGTGCGTAAAAATGCTCAGTCGATGGCTAAGGCTTTTGTTTCTAGAAAATATCATTTGATCTCTGGAGGCACTGATAATCATATGATGTTAATTGACCTTAGAAATAAAAATGTTTCTGGTAAAGATGCTGAAGAAGCCTTAGTAAATGCTGAAATCACTGCAAATAAAAATATGGTACCTTTCGATGATAAATCACCTTTTGTTACTTCCGGAATAAGGTTGGGAACTGCTGCTATTACTACACGTGGTTTTAAAGAAGCTGAAATGGAAATTATTGTAGATCTGATTGATAAAGTGATTAATAATTATAATGACAATTCTGTTATAAACTCTATATCCAAAGAGGTTAATAACTTAATGAAAGGAAGGGCGCTATTCAATTTTTAAAACCTACATTAACAAGTTTAAAATATATTCTGGTATTGGCTCTGGATTTTGAGTATCCCTATTAATATAACACCATTGAGTTTTGCAACGAACAAGAAGTTGTTTGTTTTTTTTTATAAATATTTCTACAATACGTTCTGATAGGAAGCCTTTGCTTCTATTTACATAAGTGGTTATCATTATTTTATCACCTACTCTTGCTGGTCTCTTGTATTCAATTTGATGACTTCGAACGATCCACAAATGAAAATCATTCATCAGTTTTTTGGTAAGCTCCTCCCAATGACTCTTGGCAACATCTTGAATCCAATATAAATACTTTATGTTGTTAACATGATCTAAATCATCTATATCATCAGCGACAACAGTTCTTTCTAGAGAGAAAGCTTTCATTGTTTTGGTATTATCTTAACCTCAAAAAGTTTATCCCAATTTTTTCCAGTTATAAAGAATGTCTCCCGGTTTTTGTGAAATGCAATCCCGTTTAGAACATTTAATTTAGGATGTTTTTTTACTTTTTCTTTTAATCCTGTAAAATCCACGACTCCTTCTACAGCTCCTGATTTAGGATTTATTATAACTATAACATCTTTTTGGAATTGATAAGTATTTGCATAAATTTTATTATTTGCCCACTCCAATTCATTAATATTTTGTAATGCAGTTTTATTTGTGGTAACTTCAATAAAACTTTCTTCGTTGTAATCATTAGCATTTATTTTCCAAATCTTTTGACTTCCATCCGATTTGTATAGTTTTTTACCATCATTACATAATCCCCAACCTTCTTTGCTATTTTGATAAGGGAAAGATTTCCTAATTTTTAGGCTCTTTTTATCATATATAAATCCCTTTTGAGATTTCCAAGTTAGCTGAATTACTCTATCTTCAAATAAAGTTAAACCTTCACCAAAGTAAGAATCATCTAAAAATATTTTTTTCAATAATTTACCACTTTTAAAATCAACGACTCTTAAGCTAGACTTCCCATTTAGACCAGTACTTTCATAAAGTAAATCCCCTTCAAATTCTAAACCTTGAGTATAAGCAGTAATATCATGAGGAAATGTATTTATTATCTCATAGGTAAAAAGTTTAGGTGATTGACTGGCAAGAAGAGTGAAGTTTATTGTCTTTTGATAGCTTATTTCATTATTTAAAACTTTAGCCTTTATTTGGTACTCACCAAGTGGATCAGAAATTGAAAATTGATGGTCTTGACTTATAGGATTTTCATTTAAAAAATAAGATACTGTATAGTCTTCTAATGAAGTTTCAATAGACAAATTCAGTTTTGCTCCAGCTTGAGTTTTATTTCCTACATGGCCGGTTTTTATCTTAAAGTCTGGGGTTTTATTTCCTCCACAGTTTAATATTAGAAGAATTGAAAACAAAGCGAGGAATAGTTTCATACTTTAAATAATCCTTAAAGTTTAATTAAAGTCTAAATTAAGCATTTAAAATGATTGTCGAAATGATGTGAAGGGGTTATATTTGTTATTGGGCAAGTTCTACACAACCAGCTCCTGTTAAATCCCCCAGGGTGGTAACACAGCAAGGGTAGACGGTTGTAGCGGTGTGATGTAGGCCGCTTGCCCTTTTTTCAATTGATCAGCATGAAAAAAGTAGTTTTAATCACAGGTGCATCATCTGGTTTAGGAAAAGCAACAGCAAATTTCTTAGCTGAGCAAGGGTATTTAGTTTATGGCACCTGCAGAAATCCAAAAAAATATGAGAACCCAGATAAATATCAATTAATTCCTCTGAATCTTAACGAAGTAAATACAATTCAAAACGCAGTTGATATAGTTATGAAAAATGAAGAAAGAATTGACATTTTGATTAATAACGCTGGTACAGGTATTATTGGTCCCGTCGAAGAGTTAGAGATGTCTGCAATTCAATCTAATTTTGAAACTAATTTGTTCGGTCCTTTGAAACTAATTCAAACGATTTTACCTCAAATGCGTAAACAACAAAATGGATTTATTATTAATATAACCTCAATTGGGTGTACAATAGGACTTCCATACAGAGGAGGTTATTCTGCCTCAAAGGGAGCCTTATCTCTTCTGACTGAAGCGATTCGAATGGAGGTAAGTTCTTTTGGAATTAATGTATGTACAGTATCTCCAGGAGACTTTATCTCAGATATAGCCTCAAGACGTTATTACGCTCCCCTTAAAAAAGAATCACCTTATAATGAAATATATAAAAAAAATCTCAAAACTATAAATGAGCATGTTAATTCTGGAATAAAGCCTGATATTATTGTAAAAAAAATATTTCAAATTTTAAATTCAAAAAATCCAAAAGTACATTATAGTGTTGGATCTCCTTTGCAAAAATTTTCTGTAATTTTAAAAGGTATATTACCTAGCAGACTATTCGAAAAATTATTAATCCTTTTTTATACCAACTAATCAAAACCTATGAAATTTTTTATTGATACAGCCAACCTGGACCAAATTACAGAAGCTCAAGCACTTGGAGTTTTAGATGGCGTCACAACAAATCCTTCTTTAATGGCAAAAGAGGGTGTTACAGGTGAAAAAAATATAATCAAGCACTATAAAGACATTTGTAATATTGTAGAGGGTGATGTTTCTGCAGAGGTTATTTCGGTTGATTTTAAAGGAATGGTTCGCGAGGGAAAAGAGTTAGCAGCATTACACCCCCAGATTGTTGTTAAAATTCCAATGATAGAAGATGGAATTAAGGCTTTAAAGTATTTTTCCGACTCTGGAGTAAAAACTAATTGTACGCTTGTCTTTTCTTCTGGCCAGGCATTAATTGCCGCTAAAGCAGGAGCGACTTATGTCTCACCTTTCATAGGACGTTTAGATGACAACTCTACCGATGGTTTGGATTTGATAGGTGACATTCGACTTCTATATGATAATTATGCTTTTGAAACCCAGATTCTTGCTGCTTCAATTCGCCATACAATGCATATAGTGAATTGTGCAAAAATTGGTGCAGATGTTATGACAGGTCCACTTTCTGCAATTAAAGGCTTATTGAATCATCCATTAACTGACATTGGGCTAGCAAAGTTTTTAGCTGATCATAAAAAGGGTAATTGATGATTATAACTCTTCCAAAATTAATTCTAAATCGTCATCAGAAAAATTTCCAAAACCTTCGATAATATCTCCTCTTCCGTTAAGAATTATACTTTTATTTAAAACAGTTAACACCCAAGCCTTACTTGCCTTTTCAAAATTAATTAGTGCAAACTGGTCTTTTGTTTCGATTTTCATCATTTTTTGAATTTGATCTACAAGAGAGTTAAAAGGTTGGATACAAATTCCAATAAACCGAATATCATCATATTTTTCTTTGAGAAACTCAACCCGTTCTAAAGTTTTTTTGTATTGATTCATTTGAGTTTGAGACCAAAAATAGATTACTGAAGGATACCCATTTGGAATAGAAGTACTGTTTATTGTATCTCGACTAGTATTTTGTAATAGTGTTTTCGGCAAAGGTTTACCATAATCCATTTTATTAATGTCTTTATGAAGGTTTAGGACTTCTGCTAGGTGGGAAGGAGAACTGTTAACTGTTGCATAATATTGTAAAAATCGTTCATGTTGGTCACGATTTTCAAATCTTAAAATCTCTTCAAAAGTGATGGCTCGAGCAATATTATTACGAAGTAAATTCCCTCCAATTTCTTTATCTAAGACCTCCAGCCGGCGAATATTAAAGTCTGTTGTTTCTTTAGCTTTGAAATAGGATTCACCAGGGCCCAAAGCCCTTTGACTTATATAATTTATAATATAATTAATATATGGATCAAAAAATGCTAAATCATTATCATCGAAAGCTAAAAATCGACGATATTTAAAAAATAGACTATCTTCTTTAGTTGTCCATTTTGAACCTCTTAATAATGCATATCGTTCTTTAATATTTGCATAAGGATATATATATGCTGCTTGGGTAACTTTTTGGGCTACAGGGGATAGATTATTTAACGAATCCATTTCAATCCATAATTGTTTTTTTTCATTAAGTAAAGAGTCTACAATATTTTTAAAACTTTTTTTATTATTTGAGTATTTCGTGGATAAAAAGTTATTTTCTTGCTTTTGTCTCAAAAATAATTCAATTAAAAAATTATTTTTTGAGGCTCCAATCCCAGAGTATACAATTGATTCATTGAAAACAGCAGCATTAATTCTAACCCAAAGACTGTCTTGTTTCTCCAAAAGAAGAGTTTGGTATTCTGGAAGATGTTCTAGTTTATAGATTCCACTGGGAAGAGAATCAAATTTCCTTTCAAACCTTAATTTTTTATCTAATTCTAATGCTTCTATAGCATTTACTCCCTGGTACAGAGCTACAGTTCGAGAAGAAGGATTTACAATTTGTCCACCAAGAAAAATACCTGACCTTAACTTATCTCTAGATTGACAGCTTGTGAATGCAAATAAAATCAATATGAGTAGAATGACATTTTTCATATGCTATCAAAAGTACCAATTTTAATATTCTAAGCTTCTGTTTTTAACCATCAAACAGATTTGTTTAAGTTTGCATGTTAAATTATAAATTATGTTATCTGTTTCAAATCTTTCTGTACAATTTGGAAAACGGGTATTATTTGACGAAGTAAATATTAGTTTTACTTCAGGCAACTGTTATGGAATTATTGGAGCTAATGGAGCTGGAAAATCTACGTTTTTAAAAATCATTGCTGGTAAACAAGAGGCTAATTCTGGAAGTGTAAACTTAGAAATAGGAAAGCGTCTTTCAATTTTGGAGCAAAACCATAATGCGTATGACAATTATAAGGTATTAGATACTGTTTTAAGAGGTAATAAAAAGCTTTATAAAATAAAAACTGAAATGGATACATTGTACGCTAAGGAGGACTTTTCTGATTCTGATGGTGAGAGGGTTGGATTACTTCAAGCGTCTTATGAAGAAATGAATGGTTGGGATGCAGATAGTGAAGCTGCAGCCTTACTATCTAATCTTGAAATTGAAGAAAAGATACATCATAACTTCATGTCAGAGATAGACAACAAACAAAAAGTAAGAGTATTGCTAGCGCAAGCACTTTTTGGAAACCCAGATGTTCTTGTCATGGATGAACCAACAAATGATTTGGATTATGATACAATTATGTGGTTAGAAAGATTCTTAGCAAATTATGAAAATACTGTTATTATTGTATCACACGATCGTCATTTTCTTGATGCTGTTTGCACACATATTTCAGATATAGATTATGGAAAAATAAACCATTACTCAGGGAATTATTCATTTTGGTATGAATCAAGTCAATTAGCAGCTCGCCAAAGAATCCAACAAAACAAGAAATCTGAAGAAAAGAAAAAAGAGCTCCAAGAATTTATAGCGCGTTTTTCGGCTAATGTCGCAAAATCTAAACAAGCTACTTCTCGAAAAAAAATGATTGAAAAATTAGATATAGAAGAAATTAAACCTTCAAGTCGACGATATCCAGCAATTATTTTTGAACAAGAGCGTGAAGCAGGAGACCAGATTTTAAATATTGAAAACCTGTCAGCTTCAAAAGATGGAGAGATTTTATTTCAAAATGTTCATTTGAATTTATTTAAAGGAGATAAAGTCATTTTATATGCAAAAGACTCACGAGCAATTACATTATTTTTTGATATTCTTATGGAAGAAACCTCATCTTACAATGGATCTTATAGTTGGGGTATTACAACTAATCAAGCATATCTTCCAGTTGATCACGAAAAATTTTTTGATCAGTCTATTTCTTTGGTAGACTGGCTCCGTCAATTCTCCAAATCTGAGGAAGAAAGAGAGGAGCTTTTTCTTCGTGGTTTTTTAGGGAAGATGCTTTTTAGTGGAGATGAAGCTTTAAAAAAATCCAATGTATTGTCAGGTGGAGAAAAAGTACGTTGTATGTTGTCTAAAATGATGATGGAACATGCTAATGTTATTTTACTTAATGAGCCAACGAATCATTTAGACCTTGAATCAATTACAGCATTTAACAACTCACTTAAAAACTTTAAAGGAACACTTCTTTGCAGTAGTAGTGATCACACCTTTTCGCAAACCTTAGGAAATCGAATTGTTGAACTTACAACAAAAGGTGTCATAGATCGTCGTATGACTTTTGATGAATATATGACTGATTCTAATATCAAAAATTTAAGATCCAAAATGATTGGAAAATAAAACATTAATAAGACAAATTTCTTTTACAGGAGGTTTTGAATTACCAGAAGAAGGCATAGAGTCCTGCTAAAATAATCATTAAAGAAAAAGAACCAATATTATAAAGATCTGAAGTGTTAAAAACACCTTTTTCTAATTGAATTCCTTTATTATCCTCTTTTTCTTTATTTTCTCTAATACTAACTAAAACAATAACTATCATTGAAAGAATTGCGGTTAATCCCATTTGATCCAAAAAAGGCAGAGTAGGGAATAAGCCTTCTATTGAAGAACCAGTTAACCAGCCTTTTGGTCCAACCTTAAAAAAGAGAGCTATAGGTATTGAAGTAATAGCACCGTAAATAGCTCCTTTATTAGAGGCCTTTTTCCAAAATAATCCTAACATAAATACTGATAGAATACCAGGGCTTACAATCCCGGTATATTCTTGAATAAACTGAAATGCTTGATCGATACCCCCTAGTAGAGGTGCCATTATGGTTGCAATTATTAAAGCGGTGAAAGCTGAAAGACGACCTACATTCACAGTTTTTGACTCACTAGCTTCGCTATTAATAAGTTGCTTGTAAATATCCATTGTAAAAATAGTCGCTGTAGAATTAAGCATTGATGCTAAAGAAGATACTATGGCAGCTGCAAGTGCAGCAACAGCGACTCCTTTGAGTCCTGTAGGTAAAAATTGCATTAACCATGGATATGCTTTATCAGCTTGATCTGCTGACGGAAGATTTGCCATCCCCGCTTCACCCAAAGAAGCTAAAAGTGATGAATCGTTTACAATTACATAAGCAGCTATTCCAGGAATGACTACAATTAAAGGAATTATCATTTTTAAGCACGCAGCAAATAAAATACCTTTTTGAGACTCTTCAAGAGATTTAGCTGCTAAGGTTCGCTGAATTATATATTGATTAAAACCCCAGTAGTATAAATTCGCAATCCACATACCCCCAATTAAGACTCCAATACCAGGTAAATTCATGTATTCAGGATTATTTTTTTCTAGTATCATGTCAAAACGATCAGGAACAGCATTATAAACATTTGCAAGGCCTTCAAGAAATCCTTTTCCTCCAGAAACTGTATCCAAAGCTAAATATGTTGTTATTAGTCCTCCAAGAACTAAAACTATAACTTGAATAATATCAGTCCAAGCTACTGCAGAAAGTCCGCCGTAAAGTGAATATGCCGCAGCAAATGCTGCTAAGCCAATTATTGCGGTGAGCATATTAACACCTAAAATAGTTTGAAGTGCTAATCCACCTAAATAAAGTACTGAAGCAAGATTTACAAAAACATATAGGCCTATCCAAAATACAGCCAAGATGGTTTTTAGCTGGCTTGAAAAACGTTGCTCAACAAATTCTGGAATAGTGTAGATTTTATTTTTTATAAATATTGGTAAAAAAAACTTTCCTACCACAATTAATGTTAAAGCTGCCATCCATTCATAAGTAGCTATGGCTAAACCACCAGCAAAACCTGATCCTGACATACCTATGAATTGTTCTGCAGAAATATTAGCTGCAATAAGCGAAGCACCAATTGCCCACCAAGGTAATGATTTACTTGCCAAAAAATAGTCTTCGGTACTTTTTGTTTGCCCATCTTTATTTCTGGAGACCCATAATCCAACCCCTAAAATTACTGCTGCATAAATTGCAAAAACCAGATAGTCAAGGAATTCAAAATTGGTGTTCATTCTGTTTATCTTTAGGATGAATAAGTTAATCCCAAATACTTAATAAAGAGAAAAACATTCAATTAAATTATTTTACAAAATAGAAAATATAGGAAGTTTAAAAAAGCTGTTCCAAAACTTTTTTTCCTTTTTTAAGTTCATCAGAGTGTATATATACCTCTTGAACCATTGGACTGATAACTCCAAAACCAGCGAGACGTGCAGATTCTCCACGGTCTTTAATCACAGGTATTATATTTTCTTGCTTTAAAGCATTAATTAAGGCCAAAATTAAAATAGATGATCCGTTATAGAGAAGATAATATTTCTGATCCCTCAGTTTATTCATTTTTAGGCCTTATTATAGTGACTGTTCCATATAGCAGGATTAAAATTTTTGCCTAAAGCAAAACCGAAGTAAATTACTACAGAGGCAAGAGCTTTAAACATGAAAAACAATAACATCCAATAAGATGAAGAATCTGGTGTTCTTGTAAATAATGAAATTGGAGTCAGTTCAGTTAAAAGCCAACTAAAAGCAAAAACTGTAATTAGCAAATTCCAGATATTTTTGAATGGCCACATAAGTAACTTTCGGAGTGGGTGTAAATCGTTACCCCAACTATGAACCAAATAATAATAGTTATTACCTAAAGGAACAAAAAGTAAGGGATCATCGGCTTTTTTTAAACGAAAAAGAATAGAGGGTGCCATAATTTTAAAATTTCCAAGTTTAGTATTATGATCGTATTCTAATTTATTTATTTCAATGTTTGCCTCCTCAGGCAATTTATTTTTAAAATATTTGATATCTAAAAAGCGTAAACGATAATTAATACTTACTTTTTTTATTTGTCTGATGTGGTAAATTTTTTCAGTAATTAATTTATCAAAGTTAAAATCATTGAGAGGTTTAATTTCAAGCGATTCGTAAATTTGATTTAATTGCTTTTGACAAATTTCTTGATCTAAAGAACGAGTTTTGGATAACGCATTAACAATATTAGTTCTCGGCAGTAATTTCAATTTCATATTTCCTTTATCATTTAAAACAAAAATAACAATAATTTAATCAATTATAAAAATTATTAGCGCAATTCAGCTTTTAATTCTTTGGAAAAGTTTTGTTTCAGTTTTTCCATTACTTTATCAATTTGTTTGTCAGTTAGGGTTTTATTTTGATCTTGAAAAGTAAAAGAAATTCCATATGATTTTTTACCCTTTTCCAATTTATTTCCCTCATAAACATCAAAAAGATTGATTGATTTTAAGATTTTTCGTTCAGTTTTATAAGCTACAATCTTTAATTCTTGAAATTGAACTTCTTTATCCAGCAATAATGCAAAGTCGCGTCTCATAAACGGAAATTTAGAAACTTCAGTATACTTCAAAGCTTCAGAAAATGCGTCTTCAATAAGGGCGCCCTGATCAATTTCTGCAATATAGACTTCTTCGGAAATATTGTATAAATCAGTGATTTTTTTAGAAATTAATCCATAAAATCCGTATGAACGGTTATGATCTATTAATTCAAAAGCAATATCAAAATCTGGATGACTAGTTTCTTTATAGTCTATTTGATTATAACCCAAATTTTTAAAAAGGTCAGAAATCACTCCTTTTCCATAAAAAAAGGGTTCTGGTGAGTTTTTAATATTCCAATATAATTTAAATATTGAGCCTACTATTGATATACTTAAGCGTTTAGATTCAATATATTCATTATTTTGTTTACCATAAATATTACCAAATTCAAATAGCTTAATATCTTTAATTTGGCGATTTAGGTTAAAGGAAATTACCTCTAATGCGCTTGGGATTAGTGATTGCCGCATTATCGATAATTCATTGCCTAAAGGGTTTAAAATACTTACAGGCTCATGAAAATTCCCCTTAAAATTAGGGTTTGAAAGGGAATTGTTTATAGTTTCCATAAACCCAAGACCATTTAATTTGTTTGCAATTATTGATTCCAATTTGTGAGAATCTTTTGATTTATATGGAGGATTTGCATGATAAATTAAAGGTTTGTCTCCTATGTTATTATATCCATAAATACGTAGTATTTCCTCAATAATATCAGATGGGCGAGTTACATCAACACGGTATCTGGGAATTGTCATTCCAATTCCAGTTTCGGATACATTATTTATTTCTATATCTAATGATTTTAAAATAATATTTAATTTTTTTTCTTCTATGGAAGTACCTATTGTTTTTTTTAACTGCTCATATGAAAGAAAAACTCTAGCAGCTTCCTCAAGAGGTCTAGCTGCCTCTTGTATATTGCTAGAAATGACCCCTCCTGCTAAATCTCTGATTAAAATAGCTGCACGCTTCAATGCATAAATACACATTTCAGGATCTATCCCTCTTTCAAATCGGAAGGAAGCATCGGTATTTAGCCCATGTCTTTTAGCTGTTTTTCTGATACTTACAGGGTTAAAATAGGCGCTTTCTAAAAATATTGTTTTGGTAATTTGTTTAACTCCAGATTCTATTCCCCCAAAAACACCGGCAATGCAGTGGGCATTTTCACTATCACAAATCATTAAATCTTCGGGATCTAGTTCTCGCTCCAATCCATCTAGAGTTGTAAATATTTTTTTTTCTGAAAAGGTTTTGACAGTTACATCTCCACTTAATTTGTCTGCATCAAATGCATGAAGGGGTTGGCCAAGTTCATGTAAAACATAATTTGTTATATCTACTACATTGTTTTTAGGAGAAATACCTATTGATTTAAGTCTGTTTTGTAACCATGAAGGTGAAGGAGCTATTGAAACGTTTGTGAGGGTTAGTCCATAATATTGAGGACAACGATGTTCATCCTTTACATTAACCAAAATAGTGTTTTGAGTATTATCTACATGAAATGAAGAAGTTTCGGGTAAATTCCATTCAACGGGAATCTCATTTAATAGACATACCGCCCTTAAATCCCTAGCAACTCCCATATGACTCATTGCATCAGCTCTATTCGGTGTTAAACCTATATCAAAAATTATATCCTCTTCAACATCAAATACAGATGCCGCAGGGGATCCAACTCTAAAATCTTTCTTCAGAACTAAAATTCCATCATGATCATCTCCGATGCCTAATTCATCTTCAGCGCAAAGCATACCTTCACTTACTTCTCCTCTAATTTTACCTCTAGAAATCTTCATTGAAGTTCCATTTGACATGTTAAGAATAGTTCCAATTGTAGCAACTAAAATCTTTTGTCCCTTGGCAACATTTGGAGCTCCACAGACAATATTTAAGTTGTCATCACCTCCAATATTAACTTTTGTAATCTTTAAGCGATCTGCATTGGGATGTTTAAAACATTCTAAAACCTCACCTACGACTACACCTTTAAGCCCACCCTTAATACTTTCGTAAGTTTCAATTCCTTCTACTTCTAAACCTAAATTGGTGAGTAAAGATGAAACTTTATCTACAGGAAGATCGATTTTTAAAAATTGTTTTAACCAGCTGTATGAAATTTTCAAAGTATCGTTATTATCAATTAATTATTAACAAATATAAGAATCTCTTTGTCCATTTTTAACTTATAAAATTCCAAATATTAGTATTAAAACTTAAGGAGGCAAGTGTGCGTTTAATTAATTGATTTTCAACTCTCTTAAGTTCAGGATCTTTTTTTAAGATTCCATTAGCAGTATTGCGAGCTACTTTTAGTAGATTCGAGTCCTTTATGATATCGCCAATTTTCAAACGAAGAATTCCACTTTGTTGAATTCCCATAAGATTTCCAGGACCGCGTAGACGTAGGTCAACTTCTGCAATTTCAAAGCCATCATTACTTTTAACCATAGTATCTATTCGAGTTTTTGCTCCATCTGAGAGTTTTGAGCCACTCATTAAAATACAATAACTTTGAGCATTTCCTCTTCCAACACGACCCCTTAATTGATGAAGTTGCGAAAGTCCAAATCGCTCGGAACTTTCTACAATCATTACAGATGCATTAGGAATATTAACACCAACTTCAATAACTGTTGTAGCTATCATAATCTGTGTCTTTCCTTCAATAAATCTTTCCATTTCGTAAGATTTATTTTCAGAGCTCATTTGTCCGTGAACAATACTTATTTGATATCTTGGTTTAGAAAAACTTCGCGAAATACTTTCATATCCCTCCATTAGATTATTATAATCTAACTTTTCAGACTCTTGAATCAGAGGATATACAATGTAGACCTGACGTCCTTCTTTAATTTGCTCTTTTATAAAAGCAAAAACACTCAAACGTTTATTTTCATATCGATGTAATGTTTTTATTGGTTTTCGACCCGGCGGTAATTTATCAATTAATGAAACATCTAAATCTCCGTAAATACTCATAGCAAGTGTTCTTGGTATTGGAGTTGCAGTCATTACTAAAACATGCGGTGGAGTAAGACTTTTTTCCCACAATTTAGCTCTTTGGGCTACTCCAAACCGATGCTGTTCGTCAACTATTGCTAAGCCTAAATTTTTAAACTGAACTTTTTCTTCAAAAACTGCATGGGTGCCAATCAAAATATTAAGTTCACCATTTTCTAATTCTTTTTTCAAATCCTTACGGTCTTTATTAGTGGTACTACCCGTTAGTAATTTTATTTTAACATGAGTGTTTTGAAGTAATTTTATTAAAGATTCATAATGTTGTTTTGCTAAAATCTCAGTAGGAGCAACTAAACAAGCTTGATAACCGTTATCAATGGCTATTAGCATAATTAAAAGAGCTACTATTGTTTTTCCAGATCCTACGTCTCCTTGGAGTAAACGATTCATTTGCCTGCCTGAACCTAAATCATTTCTTATCTCTTTTACAACTCTTTTTTGTGCTTCTGTTAAGGAAAAGGGAAGATGTTTATTGAAAAATTCATTAAACGAATTTCCAACCTTAGAAAAAACAAAACCTTTAATTTTATTTTTCCGCTGCATATTTTTTAATATCAGCTGTAACTGCATATAAAAAAATTCTTCAAATTTCAATCTTGTCTGAGCTTCAATAAGATTATTTTGAGATTTTGGGTAGTGAACTTCTTTGATAGCTTTTATTTTAGAAATCAATTTATAATGGCTTAAAATATATTTTGGAAGTGTTTCTGTGAAAGCATTACCCTCTTTTAAAATTAAATTCGCAACCAATTTTTGAATAACTCGTTGAGAAAGCCCCTTATTTACCAATTTTTCTGTAGATGCATAAACGGGATAAAATGAGGCCATTAAATTATTTTGAAATTTTGCCTCTAATTCTAATTCAGGATGGGGAATGCTGGCATTACCCTTAAACCAGTTTAATCTCCCAAAGATAACATAGCGTTGATTTATTTTTAAACTTTCTCTTATCCACTTGTAGCCTCTAAACCATACCAATTCCATTACTCCAGTTTCATCCTCAAATCTTGCAACCATGCGCTTACCTCTTTTTTGATTAACGTATTCAATTTCAGTTATTTTACCTTTTATCTGAATTTCAGAATTATTTTGTGGAAGGCTGTTAATATTATAAAACTTACTGCGATCGATATAACGTTTTGGAAAAAAGTGTAATAAATCTTGAAATGTTTTAATATTTAGTTCTTCTTTCAATAAACGTGCTCTTTCAGGACCAACACCTTTTAAATATTCAATCGCCATTTGTTTTCCACTCATTATAATGGATTTATCGGGAATAAGAGATATTTTTAATTTTAAGTTACAATCGTATAGTTGTGAATATACAATGTTTATAATTAAAGTTAAAAATCAAAATCAAGATTCTATAAATACTTATTTTTAGCCCGAATATGAACGACAAATTAAAAACTAATTTAAACTCTCTAAATGAAGCTCAAAAAGCTCCTACTTTTCATATTAATGGTCCTCTTATAGTTATTGCAGGAGCGGGTTCGGGAAAAACTAGAGTATTGACACATCGTATCGCATACCTAATGTCACAAGGCGTAGATTCTTTTTCAATTTTAGCATTGACATTTACTAATAAATCTGCTAGAGAAATGAAAAGGCGAATAGGGGAATTGGTTGGAGAAAGCGAGGCTAAAAATTTATGGATGGGAACTTTTCATTCTGTTTTTTCGCGTATTCTTAGGTCTGAGGCTGATAAATTAGGTTTTCCTTCAAACTTTACTATATATGATACTCAAGACTGTGATCGCTTGATTTCATCAATAATAAAAGAGATGGGATTGGATAAAGATATTTACAAGTATAAACAAATTCGAAACCGAATATCTGCTTTTAAAAACAGTTTAATTACAGTCAAAGCTTATTTTAATAATTCAGACCTTCAAGAATCAGACTCAATGTCTAGGCGCCCCGAGATGGGATCTATTTATAGAGAATATGTAGATCGTTGTTTTAAAGCTGGCGCAATGGATTTTGATGATTTGCTATTAAGAACAAATGAATTACTCAACAGACACCCAGATGTATTAGCTAAATATCAAGAAAGATTCCGATATATCTTGGTCGATGAGTATCAAGACACCAATCATTCACAATATCTAATTGTAAGAGCACTTTCAGATCGATATCAGAATATTTGTGTTGTAGGTGATGACGCTCAAAGTATCTATGGATTTAGGGGAGCCAATATAAATAACATATTAAATTTTCAAAAAGATTATACTGATGTAGTATTATATAGGTTAGAACAAAACTACCGATCAACAAAAATGATTGTCAATGCGGCTAATTCTGTTATAGGATACAATAAAAATAAAATTGAAAAAAAAGTTTGGACTTCGAACAATGAAGGATCACCTGTTCAAATCAATCGCCTTTCAACAGATGCAGAGGAAGGACGTCATGTGGCATCAAGTATATTTGAATTTAAGATGCAGGCTCATCGTAAAAATATAGATTTTGCTATTCTATACCGAACTAACGCTCAATCTAGAGCAATGGAGGATGCATTGCGAAAACGAGATATTCCATACCGTATTTTTGGTGGACTTTCTTTTTATCAGCGAAAGGAGGTTAAAGATGTTCTTGCCTATTTGAGACTCATTGTGAATCCAAAGGATGAAGAAAGTTTGAAACGTGTAATTAATTACCCTGCAAGAGGAATTGGTCAAACCACAATTGATAAACTAGTTGTAGCATCTAAAAAATATAATTTACCACTTCTAGATACGGCCGATCGTGCAAAGGAACTGAGTATTCCATTAAATAAATCAATTCTTGAAAAACTAATAAATTTTTCTAATCTTATCAAGCGTTTTCAGATTGAGAATGAAATCCTTAATGCATTTGAAATTACGGATTTAATTATAAAAAAAATTGGTTTTGTAGAGGAACTTAAAAAAGATGCAACTCCAGAAGGCTTATCTCGTATTGAAAATATTGAGGAATTGCTTAATGGTATTCGTGATTTTAAAGAGGGACAAATTGAACTTGCTGATAAAACAGGAAGCTTAGAGGAATTTCTTGAAGATATAGCTTTAATAACAGATGCAGATAAAGAAACTGATCCCAATAGCGATCATGTTTCTTTGATGACTATTCATTTAGCTAAGGGTTTGGAATTTCCTTATGTTTATATTGTTGGTTTAGAAGAGGATTTATTTCCCTCAGCAATGAGTCTTAATACTAGAAGTGAATTGGAAGAGGAAAGACGTTTATTTTATGTGGCAATAACACGAGCTAAAGAAAGAGCTTTTCTAACATATACTTTATCACGCTATCGTTGGGGTAAATTAATCGATGCAGAACCGAGTCGTTTTATCGACGAAATTGACCCTAAATATGTAAATCATCTCAAACCGAATAATGATTATACATTTAAGCCTCTAGTTAATACTTCAATTTTTGTTACCGATTCTAAAATAAAAAATCTTCAGAATAAAATCGAAAAGACTATATCTAGTCCTTCGCCCTCTCAAATTAAAAAACTTCGCAAATTTAATACCAACTCAACTTCAAATCAAACTCAAGATATTTTAAACCTTAAAGAGGGAATGAATGTAGAGCACGCACGTTTTGGCATGGGAATTGTTAAGAGCATAGAAGGTGAAGGAAATGAGGGTAAAGCTATAATATTATTTAACGGAATAGGCACAAAGAAATTACTTCTTCGTTTTGCAAAACTTAAGATATTATAATGTGTAATGAGAAAATAAGAACCTTTTATTCGAAAACTCCAAACCAAAAATACCTTAAAGAAGCTGTTTCAGTATTAAATAAAGGAGGTATGATTATTTTTCCTACTGATACAGTTTATGCTGTAGGCTGTTTGTCATCTAAAGTGGAAAGCTTAAAGCAGCTGGCAAAAATTAAGGGAGTAAGATTAGAGCAGGCCCCCCTGAGTTTTATGTTTAAAGATATGAGCTCGTTATCCAAGTTTGTAACTCCAATGAATTCTCAAATTTTCAAATTAATTAAACGTATATTACCAGGGCCTTATGCACTCATAATGAAATCAGTTAAAAAACTTCCGAAACCATTTCAAAAAAGAAGAACAATAGGAGTTCGTATTTCAAATCATCCTATTCCAAAAGCATTAGTTAAATCACTTGATTCGCCAATAATATGCACTTCTATTCATGATCCAGATCAAATTTTAGGTTACACAACAGACCCAGAAAACCTTTTGAAAATTTGGGGTTCAAAAATTGACTTGATTCTTTCTGATGGTTATGGAGGTAATGTGCCGTCTACTGTCATTGATTTAACTGTTTCTCCTTTTAAAATTGTTAGAGAGGGCGCTGGAAAAGTTCCTTTTTAATTATAAAAAATTAGATATAGATATTAAGCCTAAGCCAAATTTTAAATTAACAGTTAATTTTAATATATTTTTTAATTCAGTAAGAGCTTTCACAAGGATAAGAATTATCTATCATTTATCTGATACACTTAATAATTTCATGAGCAACTCTTAATGCGTCTGCTCCTTCTTTTAAGGATATGATTGGAGTTTTTCCCATTTTAATACAATGACCGAAATGTTCCATCTCCATTTTAATTGCATTATCTT
>CACLGW010000023.1 GCA_902606525.1 uncultured Bacteroidota bacterium
TACTTTTGATCCTGATTTTGAAATTATTCCAGAACAAGGAAAGTATTTCAACGTATCAGATAGTACTTTAATAAAAATTAATGCACTCCCTGAAATTTATGCTGCTGCACCTGAAATTGAAGAGAAAGTATTTTTATCTTTTAAAGAAAATGAGCAAGTTGCTACTCTTAAAGCTATTTCTCCAAAATACACGGATATAGTCCCTGTTGATAATTTAATTTCCTTAGGTGACTGGCTTTCCTTTCAAGAGTCTGATGTCGTAGTTGGGTTTGGAATTGCAGGATCTATGGGTTTAGGGGTTTATGATTACAATACATATCTGGGAGTAACAGTCCCTAAAAAAAAGAAACAAACATTACTAAATCAAAATCCATTCAATTCTGTTCCTACAATCGTCTCTGGATTGTATCAAATCAGTGAAGATTTGGATAAAAAGTATATCTTTTCTTCTCTTTCATTTGGACAAAGTCTTTTAAATATTGAACCGAATCAGTACTCATCCATTATTTTAAAAACACTCCCTGAAATTAGAAAAATATCACTTGAAAAAACTATTCGCCCTTATTTTAAGGGTCCAATTCGACTTGTTTCAAGGGAAGAACAAAATATTGCCCTTTACCAAATGCTGAATTTGGAACATTTAGCAGTCTATTTTATTTTTACCCTTGTTATGATTATAGCATTATTTAATGTAGTTGGTTCCCTCATAATGATGGTATTGGATAAAGGGAAACAAATTCAAATTCTTTTGGCACTAGGTGCAGAGCCTAAGGGTATTCATAAAATATTTTTTTTAATTGGTATATTAATTTGTAATGTTGGAGGTGTGATTGGCATACTATTAGGCATAATATTAGTATTATTACAATCATATTTCTCATTTATTGATGTCCCGGGAACAAGTCTAGCCTACCCAGTTTTATTTAAGTATGAAAATATCTTAATTGTATTTTCTACATTGATAATCCTTGGTACATTAAGCACTGCATGGGCAACACGAGGATTAAGTCAAAAAGTCCGTGTCTATAATACTTCTTGAGACGCATATTCTTCTAGTACTTCATTTAGTACTTCAAATACTTGCTCCGAGTGATTTGAAGTTACCATTCTTGTTCGGTAAGGTTTAAAGTTCTCAAACCCTTTGAAATAATTGGTATAGTGTCTACGAGTCTCTAAAACACCTTGTGCTTCTCCCTTCCAAGCAACTGACATTTCTAAATGTCTCCTCGTAATCTCTACTCTTTCTTTAATATTAGGGGAAGGAAGGTGGGCACCCGAATCCAAAAAATGTTTTACTTGTCTAAAAAACCATGGATTACCAATACTCGCTCTACCAATCATCGCCCCATCTAATCCATATTCATCTCTCATGAGCAATGCCCGTTCCGGGGTATTTACGTCTCCATTACCAAAAATAGGAATATGCATTCTAGAATTATTTTTGACTTTTGCGATTAAAGTCCAATCGGCGTCACCTTTATACATTTGAGCACGTGTTCTACCGTGAATTGAAATAGCCGCACAACCAACATCCTGAAGACGTTCAGCAACCTCTACAATCTTTACAGAGTCATGATCCCATCCCAATCTAGTTTTCACAGTGATGGGAAGAGATGTTCGCTTTACCATGGACTCCGTTAATTTAACCATTTTAGGAATATCTTTAAGAATTCCTGCTCCAGCGCCTTTACAAACTACTTTTTTAACGGGACAACCAAAATTTATATCAATAATATCTGGTTTTGTAGCTTCTACTATTTCTACAGAACGAAGCATTGAGTCCAAATTTGCACCGAATATTTGAATCCCAACTGGGCGTTCTTTTTCGTAAATATCAAGCTTTTGAATACTTTTAGCCGCGTCCCTAATAAGACCTTCACTAGAAATAAATTCAGTATAAACAACATCCGCACCACCTTCCTTACATAAAGCACGAAAAGGTGGGTCACTTACATCCTCCATAGGTGCTAAAAGCAATGGAAATGGACTCAATTTTATATTACCAATTTGAACCAAGGATAAGGTTTTTTCAAAAATACATAAAAAAGATATGGGCTAATAATTTTTAAATTCTTCCTTAATCATTTATTCCTTATTAATTTTATAAATATTAGAAAGTTTATTTAATAAAGGTCTTACAAAATATTTCCCCTGCTTAATTAAGCAAGGTAAATGACCTTTTTCTGTGATTCGTTTCGTAAATGATTTACTAGTTAATTTTGAAATATTTTAAAAACAATCGAAAGTTAGTCAAAAGAGTTCTATACAACCCGCAAACTCGTATATTTGCAAGGCTATGAATGAAGGATCCGCATGAAAAATATCCGAAACTTTTGCATCATCGCCCACATTGATCATGGGAAAAGTACTTTAGCAGACCGCCTTCTTGATTTCACCGGTACTGTTACCGATCGTGAAAAACAAGATCAACTTTTAGACAATATGGACCTTGAGCGTGAAAGAGGTATTACTATTAAGTCACACGCCATTCAAATGGAATATTCCCAAGGAGGAGAAACATATATTTTAAATCTTATTGATACTCCTGGACATGTAGATTTTTCATATGAAGTTTCTCGGTCTATCGCAGCTTGTGAAGGGGCTTTATTGGTAGTAGATGCTGCTCAAAGCATTCAGGCTCAAACAATTTCAAATCTTTATCTCGCTCTTGAAAATGACTTAGAAATAATCCCCGTGCTGAACAAGATTGATTTGCCCTCTGCCAACCCAGAAGAAGTAACAGACGATATAGTTAATTTACTAGGATGTAAAGCTGAAGAGATAATCCCTGCTTCTGCAAAAACTGGTTTAGGTATTCAGGAAATACTGTTCGCTGTCATTGAAAGGGTTCCAGCTCCTAAAGGGAGTATATCTGAACCTCTACAAGCTTTAATTTTTGATTCTGTTTATAATCCGTTTCGCGGCATAGAAACTTATTTTAGGGTTAAAAACGGATCTATTAAAAAGGGGCAGAAAATTCAATTTATTGCCACAAATAAAAATTATTCTGCTGATGAAATTGGCACCTTAAAATTAACACAAGAACCTAAAAAAGAAATTTTTGCTGGGGATGTTGGCTACCTGATAACAGGCATTAAAGAAGCTAAAGAAGTTAAAGTTGGCGACACAATTACATGTTCTGATAATCCAACTGAAAATGCAATCGATGGTTTTGAAGAGGTTAAACCCATGGTATTTGCAGGTATTTATCCCGTTGATAATGAAGACTATGAAGAGCTAAGAGCTTCAATGGAAAAGTTACAGCTTAACGATGCATCTCTTGTTTTCTTTCCTGAAAGTTCTGCAGCACTCGGTTTCGGTTTCAGGTGTGGTTTTTTAGGGATGTTACACTTAGAGATAATTCAAGAGCGGTTAGAGAGAGAATTTAATATGCCTGTGATAACAACTGTCCCTAATGTGTCTTACCAAGCTTTTACCAAAAAGAATCCTAAAGAAATATTGTGGGTAAACAATCCCTCAGATTTACCAGATCCGTCTGCTTTAGATAGAGTAGAAGAGCCTTACATAAAGGCTTCTATAATTACCAAATCAGAGTTTGTAGGGAGTGTTATGTCACTAAGTATAGAAAAGCGAGGGCAAATCACTAATCAAACGTATCTGACTCCAGAGCGAGTTGAACTTAGTTTCGACATGCCTTTGGCTGAAATTGTATTCGACTTTTATGATCGTCTAAAAACAGTTTCTAAAGGTTATGCCTCTTTTGATTACAGCCCCATTGGTATGCGCCCTTCCAAACTGGTTAAGGTTGATGTCCTTTTGAACTCTAATCAAGTTGATGCGCTTTCGGCATTAATTCACGCTGACAATGCATATACTATCGGAAAAAAAATGTGTCAAAAATTACTAGAACTAATACCTCGACAGCAATTTGATATTCCTGTTCAAGCAGCTGTAGGGGCTAAGATAATATCTCGAGAAACCATCAAAGCTCTAAGGAAAGACGTTACAGCAAAATGTTATGGAGGAGATATAACGCGTAAAAGAAAATTACTAGAAAAACAAAAAAAAGGAAAAAAGAAAATGCGACAAGTCGGTAATGTAGAAATACCTCAACAGGCATTTATGGCGGTTCTTAAACTAAATGATTAAAGATTAAAATTTATCTTTAGTGAAAAATCATCAGTATGTACCGAATTACTTCATTAATTCTATTTGTATTAGCTTCCTCTCAGATCCATAGTCAGCAAAAATTATTATTATGGCCTGATGGTAAAGTTCCAAATCAAAATAAAAGCGAAGAAAAAGAAAAGGTTTCTGAAACAGATATTATTCGGATTTCGAACGTTCAAACTCCAAGTATTGAGATTTATTTACCCTCTAAAGGTGTAAGAACGGGAAAAGCCGTTGTAATTTGTCCTGGAGGCGGTTACGAGATTTTGGCTTATGATTGGGAGGGAACAGATTTTGCAAAATTGTTAAACTCAAAAGGAATTGCAGCATTTGTTCTTAAATATCGTCTCCCGATTTCTTCCTCGATCATTGATCCAAAGTGGGCCCCACTTCAAGATGCGCAACAGGCTTTTCGATTAATCCGGTCAAATGCTAAAAAGTGGAATATCAATGAGCATCAAATTGGAATAATGGGCTTTTCTGCAGGAGGCCATTTAGCTTCTACACTTGGTACTCATTATAATGAAAGAACGATTGTTGATTCAGATAATCCATTAAAACATATTAGCGCACGTCCTGATTTTATGGCTCTAATTTATCCCGTTATTACTTTCGACAAAAAATATTATCATGGCGGATCAAAAAATAATTTAATTGGAAAAAATGCCTCTACTTTACTGATTAATGAATTCTCTAATAACCTGCAGGTGAATTCAAATACGCCTCCTACTTTTTTAGTACATTCTGCTGACGACAGTGGAGTTCCGATAAAAAATAGTTTATTATTTTATGAGGCTTTGATAAAAAATAATGTTTCAGCAGAAATGCACCTTTATCCAAGAGGTGGTCACGGATATGGACTAGCCAGAGGCAAAGGCTCTTTAGAAAATTGGCCTAACTTGCTTTTAAACTGGATTCATGAATTAAAATAGATCCTAAAAATAAAAAAATTACTATATTAATATAGAACTTTAGGCCTCATGTCATGGCATTTAAACCTTTTAAAACAATACTTTTTGGTTTTGCCTTTTCGCCTTCCTTAAAAGCAAATGTTTTTGAGGTCAACCGTTTGGCTGCATATTTTAACTCTAGTTTGATTTTTGTTCATGTAGGTGAAAAAACTGAAAAAAAAGAAAATACATTTCAAAAACTAAATAAAGAATGTCCATTAAAAGCTGAAAAAGTTAAAATTCATTGGGTTCAAGGAGAACCTGTCAGAACTTTGATTAAAGTTTGTAAAGAATTTCGTGTTGACTTGTTGCTATTAGGTGCCTTAAAGCGAGAAAAAATAGTTACTTTTTATCTCGGCTCTATTGCAAGAAAACTTACTCGTAAAGCACCATGTTCAGTACTACTTATGTTAAACCCTTCGGTTGAACGGCACCCTTGTAAGCATATTGTAGTTAACGGCTTTGATAGTCCTCAAACTGAAGATACTGTAGAAGCATCTTTTTATGTTGGCAAAGCCTTAAAATCTCAGAAAATTACACTTGTAGAAGAAATAAGTGAATCCCGTATAGCTGTTTCAATAGATGATGACAAGAGCTTAAAAAAAGCCACTCTTAAAAAAGAGAAGATTAATATAGAGGAAAAAACTCGAGTAAGTGATCTGATCAAAAAGATTCCTGTAAAACAATTAGAAAGCATAAAATGGGCAACACAAAGTATTTTTGGTAGAAGAGGTTACTCAATTGGTCACTATGCTCGTGTTGTTCGAGCGGATCTTTTAGTCATGAATGCTCAAGAAGAATCGACCTTTTTAAACCGCTTTTTCCCTAAAGATTTGGAACATATTCTAGCTGAATTACCAACAGATGTTCTTATAATTCAAACTGAATCAAATGAGTAGAAAAAGTGAAAAAAATTCTTTTGTGAAAGAATTGCCTCAAAATATGTTTGCGGGCTTCGTAGTATCACTTATTGCTTTGCCTTTGGGTTTGGGTCTTGCTATTGCCTCTGAAGCTCCTCCACTGGCAGGAATTATAGCTGCGGTTACTGGAGGAATAGTGGTCTCTATATTTGGCGGATCAAATGTGACTATTGCTGGTCCTGGAAATGGTCTAGTAATCGTTTTATTGGGGGCAATTACAATTTTAGGCTCTGGTGATCTTTATCAAGGTTATTTGTACACTCTTGCAGCAATAATTTTTTCGGGTGTCCTTCTTTTTCTTTTTGGTATTTTAAGAATGGGTGCCATGAGTGAGTTTTTTCCTGCGACCGCTCTTCAAGGGATGTTGGCAGCAATTGGGATCGGAATTTTGGCAAAACAGTTTCATTTGATGTTAGGTGTTCGATCAATTAATGGAGGAACAATAGACCAAATATTTGCAATTCCGAATACTTTTATTGGTTTTTTAAAGGCCTATCCTTTTGCTGGGGTTCTAGGCTTTTTAAGTCTAATTTTTCTTTTTTTATATAGCAGTATTCGTAATCCTTACTTCCATTTGGTTCCAGCTCCTATGTGGGTTGTTGTGGCTTCAATAGGAATTAGCTACTATTATTCATTAGTTTTAAATCAAGATCCTCCCATTAATAAAGATCTACTTATTAATATCCCTAGTAATATAACTTCTAATTTCCCGCGCCCTCAATTTGATAAAATTTTTGATATAAGATTTATTGGGGTTGTTTTTTCAATTACACTTATTGCTGTAATTGAGTCTCTATTAAGCATAAAGGCTGTCGATAAATTAGACCCCAAAAAAAGAAGGTCTAATATAAATAAAGATCTTCGTGCTTTGGGACTAGCTAGCATCATAAGTGGATTTCTGGGTGGGTTGAATGTAGTCACGGTAATAGCTAGAAGCTCAGTAAATGCAAATAATGGTGGAACTAATCGCTCATCAAACTTTTTTCACTCTGCCTTTCTCATCTTATTTGTGTTGCTCTTAGGAAAACAAATTCAAATGATTCCACTTCCCTGTTTAGCAGCTATTCTTGTTTTTACTGGATATAAATTAGCATCTCCTAAAAACTTATACCGTATTTATAAGATTGGTCCAGAACAAGCGCTGATTTTTATTGTAACATTAATAAGCACTCTTTTAACTAATCTTATTACAGGTATAGCCGTTGGTATTACATTCACGTTTTTGACTCATCTTTTCTTGAGTAAAAAAATTTTAATTTTCACTTTAAATATATTAAAACCTAACGTCTTGATGTATTTAGAAGACCAAACTGGAAATTATTATGTAAGCGTTAAGAACTTTTGTAGTTTTTTAAACTTCTATCGTTTGAAAAAAAAATTGGATCAGATTCCAGAGACTGAGCATGCAATTGTTGACTTTTCACTTTGTGATTTTGTTGATCACACTGTTATGGAAGGTCTACATGACTATCAGCGTTCCTTTGAAAGGAAGCGAGGAACCTTTGAAATAATTGGATTAGATATTCACGCTTCAGAAACTGATCACCCATTTTCTGTTCGAAAAAACTTGCCTATTGACGCCTTGGTTGGACTTCGTAACGCTTTGACAAACCGTCAAAAAGAACTAGAAGCACTTGGAAAACAATTAAATTGGATATACTCTTCTGAAATTGATGGTAATCCTAGAGGTCTAAGCAAATTTCTATTCTTTGAATCTAAAATAATCAATTATGATGTCAATAAATTAAGAAATAGTAAAAATAGCTTTCGAGTTTTTGATCTGTCGTATTCTGAAGGTGCTTTTATTACAAAGGCAGATGTAAGGGCTACTTTTTTACTTTTTAAAAGCCCTACAAGCCTTCCGGTTTTTGTTTTGGACCGGGAAGACATAATAACTAGCATATATAATTGGGCTGGTTTTAGCGATATAAATTTTAAAGATTCTCCCGATTTTTCCAGACGGTTTCATCTAAGTGGAAACGATGACAATGCTATTCGAAAACTTTTTTCCCCTGAATTAATATATTTCTTTGAAAGCCATCCTGTTTTTCATATAGAATCAAATGGTTCTCACGTGTTAATCAAAGGAAAGGATCGCTTATCTAGCATTCAAGAAATAAAATTAATCCTCAGCTTTGCAGAGGATCTTTATGCGCTTTTAATAAATAGCGGTAAATAAGAATCTAGTCTTTAGTTTGGCTTTGTTTTTGTAAATTGTTATTTGTAATCGAAATATTAATGAAAAATACTTTCTTGTCAATCATTGCTATTGTTTTTTTTGATCTTTCTGCTCAAAAAACTATTGGGTCTATTGAAATCTTAAATCCAAAGATGGAACAGCTTATTTCAAAAAACTCTAAAATAGAAGTACTAGCAGAGGGGTTTGGTTGGTCTGAAGGGCCTGTATGGGTTCCAGAATTGGAAGGAGTTTTATTCTCAGACGTTCCAAATAATAAAGCATATTTGTGGACTGAAAAAAAAGGATTGACCCTTTTTCTTTCTCCAAGTGGAATGACTGGTCATGCCCCTCACAATCAATCTGCAGGATCAAATGGATTAGGTATAGATAAGCAAGGAAATTTAATTTTGTGTCAACATGGAGATCGTTCCGTTGCCCGTTTAACAGATTGGGCTTTTAAGAAACCAAAATATGAAGTGCTAGTAGACCACTATAATGGTTTGTGGCTTAATAGTCCTAATGACCTGGTTTTTGACAGTGAGGGCTCAATATATTTTACTGACCCTCCTTATGGATTGAAACAACAGGATAGGGATAGTCTTAAGGAACTTAATTTTAATGGTGTTTTTAAGTGGAGTCCCAGAGAGGGAATCAAACTATTAAATAAAAATATGACTCGCCCCAACGGTATAATTTTCTCTCTTGATGAGAAAACTGCATATGTAGCAAACTCAGATGGTAATAATGAAATTATAATGGCTTTTGACAATAAAAATGGTCAATTTGCTAATGCGAGGGTTTTTTTTGATGGGAACGAGCTAAGCAAAACTAGAGAAGGGCATTTTGATGGTCTTAAAGTTCACTCTTCAGGAATAATTTTTGCTACTGGCCCAGGCGGTGTCTTATTGTTAGACTCTTTTGGGAGGCATTTAGGAACAATTATGCCGGGAAAAAGAACAGCAAATTGTGGTTTTGATAAAGACGAAAACTATCTTTATATAACATCCTCAGATGTATTGGCAAGGGTAAAATTAAAATAAATGTGGCTATATTCCATACAAGCAGGGAATTTTAAACTTGATGGTGGTGCTATGTTCGGGGTTGTGCCCAAGACTTTGTGGGAGCGAACAAACCCTGCGGATAAAAATAATCAAATCGAGATGGCTAGCCGTTGTCTTTTGGTTGAAAAAGGCAACCGGTTAATTCTTATCGACACTGGTATGGGAAATAAACAAAACGATGCTTTTTTTAAGCATTACAACCTGTGGGGTTTACATTCGCTAGACAAATCCCTTTCGAATGTTGGCTTCCATAGAGACGAAATTACAGATGTTTTTTTAACGCATCTTCATTTTGACCACTGTGGAGGTGCGATAGACAGAGATAGTTCCGGTTTGCTTAAGCCAGCATTTAAAAATGCTTCTTTCTGGGTACATGAGGACCATTGGAATTGGGCATCAAAACCAAACTCCAGAGAAAGCGCTTCTTTTTTAAAAGAAAATATTATACCTATCAAAGAGAGTGGAAAATTAAAATTCATAAGTGGGGAAGGTCCAATACTCGAAGAAACACCTTTTCCCTTTTCAATCTATTTAGTTAATGGCCATACAGAAAAACAAATGCTACCAATTTTTAATTATAAGGATCATAGAATCATCTATACAGCTGACTTAATTCCTACCGCTGGACATTTACCAATTCCATATATTATGGGTTATGATACCCGGCCTCTTCTAACTCTGGTTGAGAAAAATAGTTTTTTAATCGACGCCTTGCAAAAGAAAACTTTGCTTTTTTTAGAGCATGATCCATATAATGAACTTATATCGCTTAAACAAACAGAAAAAGGTGTTAGAATGGACGAAAGTTTTAATTTGGATTATTACTTTAGCATTAAGTAAACTCTTTAGAAAATAGATATTATTATGAAGTTTTTTCTTGTTCCCGTGGTAGTTATTTTCAGTCTCTATAATTCTCAAGCACAATATTGGCAACAGGCCGTTGATTATACCATGTTTGTTGCTTTAGATCATGAAACAGCAAATTATTCTGGAACACAAAAACTGGTTTACACAAATAATTCTCCCGAAACACTAGATAAGGTGTTTTATCATCTATACTACAACGCATTCCAACCTGGAAGTGAAATGGCCGTCCAATTAAAAAATTCCCCCGATCGGAATACACGCTTTAAAATCAACGTTGACAGTCTTTCTAAAGATCAACAGGGCTCTTTAAGAGTTTCAGATCTAACCCAAGACGGTGTTCTTTTGAGCCCAATTAATTCCGAAACGATCCTTGAGGTCCCACTTAATAAGCCCATCCCTCCCGGTGGATCGTCTACTTTTAAACTCAAATTCGTAGGTCACGTACCGGATGTTATCCGTCGGGCAGGAAAGAACTCATCAGAGGGTGTCGCTTTCTCTATGGCTCAATGGTATCCTAAAATGGCAGAATACGACTCTGAAGGATGGAATGCGGATCCTTATATAGGTCGAGAATTTCATGGTGTATGGGGTAATTTTGATGTGAAAATTAGTCTTGATAAAGAATTTATGGTTGCCGCGAGTGGATATCTTCAAAATGCCGATCAAATAGGAAAAGGTTATTCTGATAAAAAGCGCCCCAAAACAAAAAAGGGGAAAATCATTTGGCACTTCATTGCTCCACAAGTACATGATTTTACTTGGGCTGCTGACCCTGACTATATTCATGACATTCATCCCGGACCAAACGGTGTTGATTTACATTTTTTTTATAAAAATAATCCCGAGATTACAGAAAATTGGAGAAAACTTCAGCCTCATACCGCTGAAATGATGAAATATTTCAATGAAAAAATTGGCCCCTATCCTTATAAAAAATATTCTGTGGTTCAGGGAGGAGATGGAGGAATGGAGTACGCTATGCTGACTTTGATTACTGGGGGTAGAAATTACGATGGCCTTTTCGGTGTAACAGCACACGAGCTAGCTCATTCTTGGTTTCAACATGTGTTGGCAACAAACGAAACAAAGCATGAGTGGATGGATGAAGGTTTCACTACTTTTATTTCTACACTCGCTGGAAATGAAATTTTAGATAAGGGTATTGATTTTCCTTTAGAGGGGTCTTACAGGAGTTATTTCTCTTTAGCATCCCTTGGTGGAGAAATGCCACAAAGCACTAATGCTAATAGATATCATCATAACTATGCTTATGAGCGTACAGCCTATAGCAAAGGTGCTGTATTTCTAGGTCAGTTAGCGTATATAATAGGATATGAAAATTTATTTAATGTTCTACGTGCATATTTTGAGGAATGGAAATTTAAACATCCCTTGCCGAACGATTTTAGACGTATAGCAGAGAGAGTTTCAGGAATTCAACTTCGATGGTATTTAACGGACTGGACCCAAACAACAAACAAAATAGATTACTCAATTAGCGATGTAGAAAACAAAGGTGACAAAACACAAATTTATATAACACGAAAGGAGCTAATGCCCATGCCACTTGAAATATTAGTTATTTTGAAAAATGGAGAGTCAGAAATACATTATATTCCTATTTCATTAATGCGCGGTGAAAAGGGTAATCCATACCCAATAAATTGGTTTGTTCACGAAGATTGGGCATGGGCACATTTAAATTATTCATTTCAGGTTAGTCATCCATTAGAAGAAATTCAGACAATTTTGATTGATCCAAGTGGATTAATGGCAGATGTAGATAAAAGTAATAACTTCTATGTGCCAAAGGAAGAATGACATAAAGCTCCGAAGACTAAAAGGAAGGTCTAAAATAAAAAGCATCTTTCATAATGGAAAGAGTTATCGTTATCAAAACCTTTTGCTTAGATTAGAAAAAAAAACAGCTTTATCATTTTTAGCTGTGGGTGTTTCTGTTTCTAAGAAAGACTTCCCCAGAGCAATAGACAGGAATAAAATTAAAAGACATTTGAGAAATGAGCTGAATAAAATCAATCATAATATTATTTTCTGTGGTTATTGTATGGTTTTTTATGATGGAGAGAAAATACCGGAAAAGGATGCGCTTAGTAAACAAATGAAAGGTCTTTTAAAAAAGGCAAATAAGGCGTTTATTTCCTGACCATTGCAATGTGGGGTATATCATCCTCTAAGTAGCCCTTTCCTAATTTTATAAATCCATGATCGTTATAAAAATTTTCTAGGTGCGATTGGGCAGAAATTCTGATAGTTTGATTGGGTTGTATTTTATCTATTTGAAACAAACAATATTTGAGAAGTTTCTTTCCTATTAATTTTCCTCTCTTTCTTTTTTTTACTACTACTCTACCTATTGAAATATTGTTTGGATAAGAAATTCCTTTTTCTAATATACGCGCATATGCAACAACGCTTCTTCCTTCTTTTCCAATTATATGAATTGCGTCCTTGTCCTTTCCGTCTATGTCTTGATAAACACACTCCTGTTCTACAACAAATACCTCAGACCTTAATGCATAAATATCGTGTATTTCTGTTTTTGTAAGATTATTGAATCTTTTCAATGAGAAAGATATCATTACTTACACGGAATTTTATTGATTCTTCCTTGATGTCTTCCTCCCTCGAATTCATTTGATATAAACACTTTTACCATTTCAAGTGCTAGATTAATAGAAATAAACCTTGCCGGTATGCTCAAAACATTCGCATTGTTATGTCTTCTTGCTAGTGAAGCGGTTTCTTTATTCCAGCAAAGTGCAGCACGAATTTTTTTGTGTTTATTTGCCGTCATTGCCGCACCGTTTCCACTTCCACAAATAATTATACCCATGGATGATCTTCCTAAAGATATATCTTTTGCTACTGGGTGGATATGATCCGGATAATCTACGCTTGTTGTTTCATCCGTTCCATGGTTCTTTACGTTATATCCTTGTTTTTTTAAAAAGACGGATATGGCTTTTTTATAGTCCGATCCTGCATGATCGTTTCCTATACTTATGTTCATTTATTTTTATTTTACTTTAAAATTAAAAAGATCGTTTTTTTTGTTCATAATACGTTCATTTCTTTATTAATTATTTGTTGACAAAAAAAATATTTAAAATTTATTTGAATTGTTATTTCATGTGTTCTTTATTTTTACAAAATAAACAAAAAAACATATTTTTTTTTATTAAATATAATAGAGGTTATGTGATCTTGTTTTTAACAAAAAAAGAAACAAATTATCTTTTTTTTTTTTAACATTTTCTTTTTTGAACAACATGTTTAAAACTAAATAATCAATTGATAATCATAATTTAAATAGATGGATAACATATTATAACAAGTTAATTATATGCTAATTATTTAAATTTAACTTTTTAAGGAAAAAAAGTATTGTGCCTATTAACATACTATATATATCATAATCTAAAAGAACATATTACTTAAAAAAAAAATGATAATGTTAATAGTGTTAATAAAAATGGATCACTGATTATCGTACCTTTGATAAGATTAATGGTAATATGATTAAAAAGAAAAAGGAATATAAAAAGATAGAAAAAGGTATTCTTAATTTTTTAAAATCCAATCCAATTAAATCATCTAATTATTCACAAATAGTAGGTCATCTTAATTTAATAGAAAAAAAGGAGAAAAATATTGTCATTCAGGTGCTAAAACGACTGAAACAACAGAAAAAAATTATAGAAAAAAAGAAAGGAAACTTTCAACTTAATGAAAAATCAATTGACACTACCGTTGCACTACTTAATATACTCCCTACAGGAAAAGGAGTTGCTATCTCTACGAAGAAAAATAATAGTTTTGTTGTACCAAGAAAGTTTTTAAATAGGGGTTTAGACGGTGATAAGGTTTCTATTAGCTTTCACGAAAAAAAGGAGACAACCGTTGCACACGTTGATAACATTATACAAAGAAAACAAAGAGAGTATGTAGGTATTTTAGAAAGGAATAAAGATTATGGTTTTGTGCTATGTAAAAGAGGAAATATGTACACAGACCTATTTATTCAAAGAGAAGAATTAAAAGACTTTAAAGACGGCGATAAGGTTGTTGCTGTCTTTAAGAAATGGGATGAAGGAAAAGAAGCACCAAATGGAAAAATAATTAAGAGCTTAGGATTGCCAGGCGTATCAGAAACAGAAATACATGCAATTCTACACGAGTACGGTTTGCCATATCAATTTGAAGAACATATAATAAAAGAAGCGAGAAAAATAGATAAAGGAAATGAAAAAAATGAAAAGAAAAAAAGAAAAGATTTCTCAAAAACATTAACATTTACTATAGATCCAGAAAAAGCAAAAGATTTTGATGATGCTATATCTTTTAAAAAAATAGAAGACAACCTCTTTGAGGTGGGTATTCATATAGCAGATGTTTCACATTATGTCCGCCCGAACACTTTAATTGATAAAGAAGCATACAATAGAGGAACATCTGTATATTTAGTGGATCGTGTTGTACCAATGCTTCCAGAAGCATTATCAAATGGACTTTGTTCTTTAAGGCCAAACGAAGAAAAATATACCTTTTCTGTAGTATTTTGCTTGGATTTGAACGGAAAAATAAAAAAAGAGTGGTATGGGAAAACAGTAATAAATTCTGATTATCGTTTTTCATATGAAGAGGTTGAGTTTATGATAGAGAATAAAACAAATACAATAAATGCCGACACATCTCTTTCAGGAAAAAAAATTAAAGTTTCAGAAGAGGTTTTATTCGCTGTTACTACGTTAAATAACCAAGCCAAAAAAATAAGAAAAAGACGATTAAAAAAAGGCGCTATATCTTTTGAACGAGACGAGGTAAATTTTGATTTAGATCAAAATAATAAACCAGCAAAGGTTTTTTTTAAAAAATCAAAAGAAGCAAATAAACTTATTGAAGAATTCATGTTACTGGCAAATAAAAAAGTAGCTAGTCTGTTAGGGAAAAAAAAATCAACGTATCCTTTTGTTTATAGAATCCATGACAATCCAGATGAAGATAAATTATTTAATCTGAAGCAAACGATTTTTCCGCTTGGCTATACATTTAACCCTAAAGGAAAAAAAACAAGCAAAGAAATTAATAAACTCCTTAAAGAATGTAACGGATCAAGAGAACAAAATATGATAGATACCCTTACGTTAAGAGCCATGTCAAAAGCCGAATATGCAACAAATAATATAGGTCACTATGGACTCGCATTTACACATTATACCCATTTTACCTCACCAATAAGAAGGTATCCTGACGTTATGGTACATAGGCTTCTCTATTCCTTTTTAGAAAACAAAAAAGGAATAACAAGGGAAATTTTGGAAGAGGCATGCAAACATGTATCTAAAAGAGAACAACTTGCGACCAAGGCGGAGCGTGATTCTATAAAGTATATGCAAATGGTATTTATGGAAAATAAAATTGGATATAAGTTTAATGGGGTAATATCAGGTGTTACTGACCGAGGAATTTATGTTGAAATTATAGAAAATAAATGCGAAGGAATGATAAGGTTAGTAGATTTAAAAAATGACTATTTTATTTATAATATGCAGAATCATTCCATAGTTGGTGAGCGAACAAAAAAAATTTACCGTTTGGGGGATCCGATACAAATAAAAGTCAACAAAGTAAATTTAGCAAGACGTTTTTTAGATTTCATACCAGCTGATTAATGAATTAATGAACAAAACAATCTTTATTTTACTAATATTTTTCCAAACAAGTTTTCTTTTTTCTCAAGAAAAAGAAAAAAAAACCCTTACCATGAGCTCTTTTTCTGGCATAAAGGTTTATTCAAATATAGATATCAATCTAATTTCTTCTGATGTGAATAAGGCAATTATTTTCGGTCACAATTCGGATTATATTGTTCTATCGTCAAAGGATAAAATTTTAAAAATACGAGTTTCTGGGGGAAGCATTTTAACACCCGGCAGGACAAAGATAGACCTCTATTATAATAGCCCCCTTGGTTTTATAGGAGCCTACCAAGGGAGTAAAATAAATTCACATCATCCTATAAAACAGACAAGCCTTTCAATTGAATCAAAAGGAAGTTCATCTATTAATGTTGAGGTTTATTGTGAAAGATTAAAAACGAAGACTAGTTTTGGGGGTATGGCCTTTCTTAAAGGCAAAGTTGTTAATCATGAGATCTTTTATGCGCACAGCGGCATATGTGAGTCAGAAAAATTAATAACTCAACAAACCAAATCTAAAAGCAATGGAGGAGCTTACGCATATATTTACGTCTCTAAACTATTAGATGCCCAACTTTATGGAGGGGTATTAAGAGTTTTCGGAAGACCAAAAAAAATTACGAAAACGATAAAATTGGGGGCGAAAATAACAATAGAAAAATAAAAAAGAGGCATCGAGCGGATTCGAACCGCTGTACAAGCTTTTGCAGAGCTCTGCCTAGCCACTCGGCCACGATGCCATGGTTCAAAAGTAGTAATATTAATTTAGATTTTAACTAGATCTTTTTTGCTCTCTCTTTACAGCAACTTCTTCTACATCCCCTCCAATAGGAGGATTTTTTTTAGCAACACTTACAGTTGCCTTAACAACAGAGGGATGCTCATTTAAAATTCTATTAACAATTCTCTCAGCTACATTTTCTAGTAGTTTAGAACGCTTTTTCATCTCTTCTTTAACAATATTATTTAAACCGACATAATCCACGGTGTCTTCTAGATTGTCAGTTATTGAAGAGACCTTTAAATCAGTTTTTACTTTTAGATTTACAACATAATCGCTCCCTATTTTTTCTTCTTCTTCCATGCAACCGTGATAGGCATATAATCGAATGTCCTTTAAATAAATTTGTCCCATAATTAAGAACAAATATAAAACTGTTGTCTTTTTTCTCCATGGAAAGCATTCATTATCTTTGCCTTTGTTAAAATACAATATGGAGCGAAGCCTACACTTTATAGAAAACATTGTCGAGGAAGACTTAAACAATGGCTATAAGAAGCAACAAATACGTTTTCGTTTTCCACCAGAACCAAATGGTTTTTTGCACATTGGACATGTTAAGGCAATTTGCTTGAACTTCAATTTAGGTAAACGTTACAATGCTCCAGTAAACCTTCGCTTTGACGATACAAACCCTGAGAAGGAAGACAAGAAGTATGTAGAGTCCATCAAAGAAAATATTCAATGGCTTGGATACAAATGGGATTCGGAATGTTATGCATCAGATTACTTTGACCAGCTCTTTAAGTGGGCAGAACAACTTATTTCTGATGGACATGCTTATGTCGACTCTCAAAGTTCGGAAGAAATAGCAAACCAAAAAGGCACTCCTACAACTCCTGGAACAAATAGTCCTTGTCGTGAAAGGTCTATCGAAGAAAGTAAATTTCTTTTTTCAAAAATGAAAGCAGGAGAGTTTGATGAAGGGGAGTATGTTTTGCGTGCCAAAATTGACATGTCATCTCCAAATATGCTAATGCGTGACCCTATCATGTATAGGATTCTTTTCAAAACTCACCATAGAACAGGAGATAAATGGTGCATCTATCCGATGTATGATTGGACACACGGCCAGTCCGACTATATTGAACAAATATCACATTCCCTTTGTACATTAGAATTTAAGCCGCATAGGGATTTATATAATTGGTTTTTAGATTCAATCAAACCAACAGGTAAACTAAGACCAAAACAGCGTGAATTTGCACGCATGAATCTTTCTTACACGGTAACGAGCAAAAGAAAACTTTTAGAACTTATCAAAAATAATTATGTATCTGATTGGGATGATCCAAGATTGCCAACTATCGCAGGTCTTAGAAGGAGAGGATATACGCCGAGGGCTCTACGAAATTTTGTTGACTCTGCTGGCGTTGCCAAAAGAGAAAATATAATTGACATGTCACTTTTAGAACACTCGATTAGAGAAGATCTTAATAAAACTGCCCCAAGGGTTATGGGAGTTTTAGATCCTGTAAAACTAACCATTTTAAATTATCCCGAAGAACAGAAGGAATTGTTGGAAGGAGAAATTAACCCCGAAATGCCAGAATTAGGAAAAAGAAGCTTTCCTTTTTCCAAAAACCTTTATATAGAAAAAGAGGATTTTAAAGAGACAGCTAACCGAAAATTTTTTCGCTTGACTCTTAACAAAGAAGTTCGTCTAAAGAATGCTTATATTATCAAAGGGGAGTCAGTAACCAAAGATGCTGATGGAAATATTATAGAAATCTTGTGTACTTATGATCCTGAAAGTAAGAGTGGAAGCGGAACTGAGGCCAGCCAACGCAAGGTGAAAGGCACATTACATTGGGTGACTCAAAATGAATCTTTACAAGCACAAGTTCGCCTATATGACCGCCTTTTCAGTGTTCCAGCACCTGATAATAATAAAAAAGTAGATTTCAAAACTTTTATTAATCCTGATTCCCTAAAAACAATAAATGCATATGTTGAGCCAGGGCTCATATCGGCCAACCATGGAGATCACTTTCAGTTTCAGCGATTAGGATATTTTGTTTTAGATAAGAATAGTTCAAAAACTAGCCTTGTTTTTAATAAGACTGTAGGCCTAAGAGATACCTGGGCAAAGATTAATACTTAACTCATTTGATACCGTCTTCATTTTTTTGTTTGTTTGATTGATTCTTCATGGCCTCACCAATTTGATTGCTAGCAGTAAATGAAGCGACCATATCATTTAACATCTCACTACCTGCTTGAGGTGAATTTGGCAAAAGAATTAAGTTGGTATTTGTTTCTCCCCCTATTGCCTGAAGCGTATCGTAATGCTGCGTAACAACAATCAGAGCAGAAGCTTCTTGAGAGTTAATGCCTACTTTATTCAACACATCTACTGACTCTTCTAGCCCACGAGCAATTTCCCTCCTCTGGTCAGCAATACCTTGTCCTTGAAGACGCTTACTTTCTGCTTCTGCTTTTGCTTTTTCAACAATCAAAATCCGCTCAGCATCACCATCATACTGCGCAGCAACCTTATTTCTTTCTGCAGCATTAATACGATTCATTGCAACTTTTACCTCTTGATCAGGATCTATATCTGTAACAAGTGCTTTAATTATATCATAGCCGTAATTAGTCATTGCTACATTTAGTTCACCTTTAACTGCATTTGCAATTTCATCCTTTTTTTCAAAAACATCATCTAATTTCATTTTAGGAACAACTGCTCGGACAACATCAAAGACATAGGAGGTAATTTGATCCTGAGGATAGTCTAATTTGTAAAAAGCATCATAGACATTATCTTGAACAGCTCTGTATTGTACCGAAACTTTCAATTTAACAAAAACGTCATCTTTCGTCTTTGTTTCAACAATAACATCTAACTGGAGAATTCTAAGACTTAAACGTCCTGCAATACGATCGATAACAGGAATTTTAAAGTGTAATCCTGACTGACGAATTGCCACAAAGCGCCCAAAACGTTCAATAATAGCAGCCGTTTGTTGTTTGACAATAAAAAGGCCAGATACCAAAAGCAGAATTATAAGACTTAATATAATGTACATTGTTACGCTCATCATTTATATTTTAAATGGTTAATGAAATTAGTGATTCTTTTTAAAACTACATCTTTTCCTACGATAGAGCAAACAGCAAACAAATCTGGTCCAGTAAGTCTACCTATTATGCTTATACGAAATAACTGCATTACAAGATTTAATGGAATTTCATTTACTTTCGCCCATTCAAACAAATCCGCTTTTATATTATACCCGTCTTGGTTTTCTTTAATCAGTGAATGAATTAGATCAAGGATAAGCATGGGATCTTTTTTCTTAAGTTTTGCAATTATTTTATTATCAAAGGTTTCTGGTTCTTTTAAGAATGCGACTTCTTTTTTGATGTCCTCAAGAGTGTAAAGCCTATCTTTCACAAGGGAAATAATGGTTATATGTTTTTCTTCAGGGTATTCTCTTAGTTCATCTTTAATTAATTTTTCGTTAACAAGGACATCATTTGCTGTACTTGTGATGTATTTATGATTCAACCAACGTGCTTTTTCATAATCAAATCTCGCGTTTCCTTTCTGTATACCTTTTAGGCTAAATGCTTTTTTTAATTCACTTAAATCAAAGATTTCCTTTTCTGTTCCATCATTCCATCCTAGCAAGGCAAGATAATTTATTACACTTTCTGGTAAAAATCCTCCTTCTCTAAACCCCTTAGTTTCCTCCCAGCTTAATGGAAAAACCGGAAACCCTCCTTTATATCCGTCTCGTTTCGATAATTTACCTTTACCATTAGGCTTTAATATTAGAGGTAAATGCATAAATTTTGGGGTTTCCCATCCAAACGCATCGTACAACAGTTTGTGAGTAGGCAACGAAGGGAGCCATTCTTCCCCACGAATTACAGTGCTGATTTTCATTAATTGATCATCAATGACATTTGCAAAATGATAGGTGGGCATGCCATCACTTTTCAGCAGAACCTTGTCATCTAATATATCTGTTTTTACAGAAATGTTACCACGAATCTCATCATAAACAGTTATTTTTTTGCCGGAAGGAACTTTTAATCTAACAATATA